>JAWOIA010000196.1:0-20707 GCA_046484885.1 Desulfosarcina sp.
CCGACGAGCGCGGCGAACACCGCCAGCAGCATGAGCGGGACCGTCATCAGCGGCGACGACTCGTGCACCTTGGCCGCCGCGTCCTTCGACAGCCGCGAGTGGCCTGGACCGCTGGGTGGTGCTCTTTATCATGATGGGCGTGGTCTTTGTCATGGGCATGTTCGTCGACTGGGCCGCCATTCTGATGATCACCGTGCCCATCTTTCTGCCCATCGCCATGGAAATCGGTTTCGATCCCCTGTGGTTTTCCATCCTGATGTGCGTCAACCTGCAAACTTCCTTTTTGACGCCGCCGTTCGGCTATGCCTTGTTCTACTTCAAGGGGGTGGCACCGGAAAGCTATACCATGATGCACGTATACCGGGGCATTGTTCCATTCGTAATGCTGCAGGTGACGGGCATGCTGATTTTGATGCTCTTTCCGTCCCTGGTAACGTTTCTGCCGGAGTTCTTTTTCGGAAGGTAACGGCCGCTTCCACGGTCGATTCCGTGCTTGGCACCGTTTAAGGAGATCGATATGAACGTTCAGCAAACCAGCCTCTTGTGCGGCGAAACCGAATTGCCGCTGCAGGTTCCCGCCTCCACCCGCATATTGGAGATGATGCCGGTCCCGGCCCTGGCCGACCCCCAATCCGCCGTGGGCGAAGCCCTGGCGGCGCCCATCGCCAGCCCCCCCGTGGCCCAGCTGGCCCAGGGCAAAAAAACGGCCTGCGTGGTTATTTCGGACTTTACCCGGCCGGTGCCCAACCGCATCCTGCTGCCACCGCTGCTCGATACGCTGGAACAAAACGGGATCCCCCGGGACGGGATCACCATCCTGATCGCCACCGGCATGCACCGGCCTAACTTGGGCGCGGAACTGGAGGCCCTGGTGGGGCCGCAGATCGCCGCCGATTACCGCGTGGTCAACCACTACTGCCGCAAGAGCGAAGAATGCCGCCGGGTGGACACCATCGACGGTGCTCCCATCGAAATCAACACCCACTACCTGGATGCCGAATTGAAAATTCTCACCGGCCTGATCGAGCCCCATTTTTACGCCGGTTACTCCGGGGGCCGCAAAGCCATCCTGCCGGGAATCGCCAGCTTTGAGACCATGAAATTCATGCACTCCTACGAGATGATCGATCATCCCAAGGTCACCAACTGTCTGATCGCGGGCAACCCGTTTCATGACTACGGCGTCCGGGTGGCGGAACGGGTCGGGGTCGATTTCATTCTCAACGTGGTCATCAACCGCCGGCGCGAAATCGCCGGGGTGTTCGCAGGCCATTTCAACCACGCGCACCTGGCCGGTTGCGCCATGGTGCGCCGGCATTCGGTGGTTGCCCTGGATCAACCCGTGGACCTGGTCATCACCTCCGGCGGCGGATATCCGCTGGATGCCACCTTTTACCAGATCAGCAAAGCGCTCATCGGCGCCAAAAACATCCTCAGGCAAGGTGGCACCATCCTGGTGGCCTGCGAATGTCGCGAGGGCCTGGGCAGTCCCGACTTCTGCAACATCATCCACTCGGTCTGCACACCCCGGGAGTTCTTCGAGGGCTACTGCGAGCCGGTCAATTTTGTGATCGACCAATGGTGTGCCCAGAACATCTATCAGTCCCTGGACCACGCCGGCAAGGTCTATCTCTATGCTCCGGGGCTGTCGGCCGACGATTTCAAGCGTCTGGGCGTCAACACGGTTGCGCACCTGCAGAACACCGTAGACATGCTTCTGGCAACCCATGCGCGATCGGTGGTGATACCCGACGGCCCCTATACCATCGGAGTGATTGACTAGCATGCGCCGGCCTTGGTTCCCCGACACCGTTTCGCCCGGCCGGCTGTTCAGCGGGCTTCTCTTGACTCTGGCGCTCCTGTTGACCGCCGCGGCACCGGCCGGGGCGTCATGGCTGATCGATCCGGAGACCTACCATGTTTCGGCCCACGGCCAGGTGGCCTGCCTGGACTGCCACGCGGACGTGGCGCGACTAGAACGCCATCCCGACCCTCGCCAGGTCAACCGCAAACCCGACAAGCCCGAGCAGCTGGCCGTATGTCTGGACTGTCATGGCCAGGTGGCCGACGATCTGGAAGCGGGCCAGCACGGCTCCGGGGCGGTCGATGACCCGGACGAATACCAAAACTGCCTGGACTGTCACGATCCCCACTACCAGACCGCTCCCGGATTCAATGCGCAACAACCGGGCCCGTCCGCACCGTCTGACCAACGCTGCAGCGGCTGTCATGAATGGCGCGGCACCTTGCCCCCCCCGGCCGCATTCGACGGCGCCGGTGGCCGCTGTATGGACTGTCATCAGAAGCCGGATCTTGAAAAGCCGACCGAACACGCCCGCGTTCAGGCGCTCTGCTTCCATTGTCACGCCGGGAGCGATCCGCCGGCCGGTGACGCTGTCACGGACGCAGGGTTTCGGATGGATCGCGAAGCCTACCGCTTGACGCCCCATGCCTCACTGGCCTGCCTGGCTTGTCATCCCCAAGCCGCCCGCTATGGCCACAGCCCGCAAAAAACCGAGGCCTGCCTGAGTTGCCACACCCGCCACGACGAAAAAAAAGCCCACGACGCTCACCTGCTGGTAAGCTGTGAGGCCTGTCACCTGCCTGGAATCGTGCCGGCGCGTCAGGCTGAATCCGGGCGCATCATCGCACAACGTCAAAAACGACCCGGCCAACCCACCACCGTTCATGATTTCACCACCCGCAAAGATCTGGACGCCTGCCGCAGCTGCCACTTCGCAGCCAATCCGGTGGGCGCGGCAGCCATGATCCTGCCGCCCAAAAGCATTCTCTGCATGCCCTGCCATACCGCCACCTTTTCGGTGGGAGATGCCGTTACCATCCTGAGTTTGCTGTTTTTCGGTGCGGGCATGCTGCTGCTCTTCAGCTATGTGCTTTCCGGCAGCCTGCCCGGCAAGGGGCCCAGTGGTGTTTTCGGCAAGATCGGGGGATCGTTGGCACAGGTCGCAGGGGCTGTTTTTTCCATCAGGATCCTGATCATCCTGCAAACGATTTTCTGGGACGTGTTGCTGCAGCGCCGCCTCTATCGACAATCCCGCCTGCGCTGGATGGTTCACAGCCTGATCTTCATGCCCTTTCTGATCCGTTTTGCCTGGGGCATGACCGCCCTGCTGGCGTCGCTGTGGCACCCGCAATGGGCCGCAACCTGGGCCCTGCTGGACAAGAACCACCCCATCACGGCACTGGTGTTTGACCTGACCGGCGCAATGATTCTGGTCGGCCTGATCTGGGCCGTTGTACGGGATCGGCGGCAGCGCCGCAGTCAACCGGCCGACCTGCCGCGTCAGGACCGTTTGGCCCTTTTCCTGATCGGCCTTTTGGTGGTGGTGGGCTTTGTCCTGGAAGGGGCCCGCATCGCCATGACCGGGCATCCACCGGGAGCCGAGTGGGCCGTGGTGGGGTATGCCCTCAGCGGCCTTTTCGGCACCAGCCCCACGCTGACCTCCCTTTACGGGTACCTATGGTACCTGCATGCCATCCTGAGCGGCGCCTTCGTGGCCTATCTGCCGTTCAGCCGGCTGGTGCACATCATCCTGGCGCCGATCACATTGAGCATCCGGGCCGTATCGGACCATGAACACAAGACGAACGCGCCCAGTTGAGTTCCCGGTCAACCGGCCGGGAGTTTAGCGGCATCGCCGTCAACCGTCACCGGATCACACCCACAAACGGTGTTGCGCAAAAGGAGCGATGCGTTTATTTTAACTAAGTTGAGCGATTGTCGAGCTTGCCGCAGATACTTGGAAACGCTCAACTTAGTTTAACCCGCACAGGAGCAGATCCATGGATGAACGGATCAAACAGGCCCTGATGGAAATCGTGGGCGCCGACAATTTTACCGAGCGTCTGATCGATATGGTCTCCTATTCCTATGATGCTTCCGAGCATCATCACCGACCCACCTGCGGGGTGTGGGCCACCACGGTAGAGCAGATATCCCGCATCCTGCAGCTGGCCAACCAGGAGAAGATTGCGGTGATCGCCCGCGGTGCCGGCACCGGTTTGTCCGGCATGGCCGTGCCGGCCCGGGGCGGCATCGTGCTGGATCTGAACCATATGAACCAGATCCTCAAGATCAGCATCGAGGATCGCCTGGCCATTGTCCAGCCCGGTGTGGTGTATGCCGACCTGGAACGCGCCTTGGCGCAGCACGGCTTTTTCTTCCCGCCCGACCCCGCCAGCGGCAAGGTGGCCACGCTGGGCGGCAACGTGGCCACCAACGCCGGCGGCATGAAGGGGGCCAAGTACGGCACCACCCGGGATTATGTGCTGGGCCTGCAGGTGGTGCTGCCAGACGGCCGGGTTATGCGCACCGGCTCCCACGCCATGAAAAGTGTTTCCGGCTATGATCTGACCCGCCTGTTCGTGGGCTCCGAAGGCACTTTGGGGGTGATTACGGAAATCGTGCTCAAAATCAACCCCAAGCCCACCGCCACCAGCACCGCCCTGGCCACCTTCAACAACCTGGAAGATGCCGGTCGGGCCGTCAGCCAGATCATGCACAGCGGCATCATTCCCAGCGTACTGGAAATCCTGGGCCGTGAGACCATCCAGGCCATCAACCAAAATACCGACCTGAACCTGCCCGAGGTGGAGGCCATGCTGCTGGCCGAAACCGACGGCTACACTGCGGCCGAAACCGAATACCAGATGGCTAAAATCATGGCCATTTTCCAGGCCAACCACCCCCAGCAGGCACAGCAGGCCCAATCGGCAGACGAGGCCGCCAGCCTCTGGAAAGCCCGCAAATCAGCCTATGGGGTGCTGGCCCGCATCAAGACCCACTTTGTCTTGGAGGATGTCACCGTGCCCATCGGCAGTGTGTCGGCGCTGCTGCAGGGGGTGGCGCAAATCGCCGCCCGCCATGATATCCAAATCGCCACCTTCGGGCATGCCGGCGACGGCAACCTGCACCCCCAGATTCTATACGATGGGTACAACCCGGTGGAGGTCAAAAAGATGGAGGCCGCCTCCGCCGACCTTTTCAAGCTGGCCATCGACTTGAAGGGCACCTTGACCGGCGAACACGGGATCGGGATGGCCAAGGCCCCCTATATGACCCTGGAACACGATGCCGTGGCTATGGAGGCCATGCGCAATATCAAACGGCTGTTTGACCCCAACAACATTCTCAATCCGGGCAAGATGGCACTGGAGGTATAACCGATGAGAGACAAGTACGACTTCGAAATCAAATTCCGCGACCAGATCCTGAAATGCTCCCGCTGCGGATTCTGCCAGGCGGTCTGCCCGGTATACGGCTCCACCCTGCGTCCGGCCTGCAATGCGCGCGGAAAGATGCTGATCCTCAAAGAGGTCATGGACGACCGCATCGAGCTCAATGACGAGCTGATCGACACCCTGTTCCAATGCACCACCTGCGCCAACTGCTACGAGAACTGCCCCTCGGGCGTCAATGTGCCCGAAATCATCAAACAGGTGCGCAAAGACATGGTGCATATCGGTTCCTGCCACCCGGCTTTTACCGGTATGAACGAGGTCCTGCAGACCCATGACAACATTTACGCCGAAGATGAACCCGAAGATTTCGAACGCGAACGCAACCGACAGGCGCCCAACGTTTTTTTTATCGGCTGCGTGGGCGCCTACCGCGAAGATGAATCGACCCTGGCGACCCTGAATCTGCTGGATCGGCTCAACGTCGATTTCACCCTGATCGATGAGGTGTGCTGCAGCGGGGTGCTGGAAGACGTCGGGTTTGCCATCAACCCCAGGCTGGCCCAACTCAATGTCGAACGCATTCTGGCCACCGGCGCCAAAACCGTTATCACCGGCTGCCCGTACTGCTTCCGGACCTTCACCAACAAGGAACCTTACGCCGCCCTGAAGCAAACGGGTGTGAGCGTCGTTCACATCAGTCAGTTTCTGAAAAATGCCACCGTGGATGTGACCACCGCCAAGCGGGTCACCTACCATGACCCCTGTGACCTGGGACGCCATTGCGGCATCTACGAAGAGCCCCGCGAGACCATCCGCAAAATCGCCCCCAATTTCGTCGAGATGCGCCATCACCACGCCGAGGCGCTCTGCTGCGGCGCCGGCGGCGGGGTGCGGGGCGCCTTTGCCAAGAATTCGATCGCCATGGCCCGCCGGCGGCTGGAAGAGGCCGATGAAATCGAGGCGGAGGTGGTCCTGACCGAGTGCAATTCATGCGTGCACAACCTGGCCAACGCCAAGTTGCGCAAACAGAAATTCCAAGTCTGCACGACCACAGAGTTTATCAATCAGTTGATGGAAGATCAATGAATTCAAATAGTTTGATCTGATCATCCACAGGTGCCAAGTTGATCGCAGCCCCAGCGGCTGTTGTCGACACCGATCATTCACACTTGGGAAAGGAATTCAGCCGATGGAAATCCAAGGGTATCAGATGCCGGACGAATTGTACTACGAGGAAAATCATTTCTGGGCCAAAGCCGACGGTGACCTCGTTGTCATGGGCATGGATGACTTCGCTCAGAAAATGGCCGGGGAAATTGTCTACGTCCAACTTCCCGAGGAGGGCAAAAAACTGAAGGCCGGAAAAAAATTCGCCAAACTCGAATCCGGCAAGTGGTTGGGCAAAGTCTTCGCCCCGCTCAGTGGGGAACTGGTCGCGGTCAATGAAGCGCTGGAAACCAACCCGGGCCTGATCAATGAGGATTGTTACAACCAGGGCTGGATGTATAAAATCAAGCCCGACGCCATGGAGGACCTGCAACACCTGATCCATGGCCAGTCGGCCGTGGAAACGTGGCTGCTGGCCGAAATCGAAAAATACGCCAAGGACGCCGCCGACTGACATGGCCAACCACGATTACACCATCAGACAGCTTCTGGAAATGGAGGCCTGCACCAATTGCCGCGTCTGTGCCGATGTTTGTCCGGCGGTGGCGGCCAGCGGTGAAGGCGACATCTCCGCCGTCAACCGCATGAAAGGCCTCAAAACAATCATCCGAAGCCGCGGCCTGCTCCAGAAGCTGTTCGGAAAAAAATTTTCAGAGGCCGACTGGGAGCGCTTCAGCCGGAACACGTTTCGCTGCACCCTGTGCGGCAACTGCCAGGAAGTCTGCCCCGTGGGGATTCAGCTCAAAGCGTTGTGGCTCTCCCTGCGCCAGGATCTGGTGCATTCCGACGCATACCCCAAAGCCATCAACATGATCCGGGACAATCTCGAAGCCAGCCACAATGTTTTTGCCGAAGACAACGATGAACGGGCCGACTGGGTGGAAGACATGCCCGACCCCCCCGATCACGGCTTTGTGAAAGACCAGGCCGAGGTGGTCTATTTTACCGGCTGCGTGGCGGCCTATTTCCCCCTGGCCCAGAAAATCCCCTTGGCCCTGACCGACATCATGGCCGGCAGCGGTGTGGATTTCACCCTGATGGGCGAGGAGGAGTGGTGCTGCGGGTTCCCCCTGATCGGCGCCGGCCTGAAGGATTTTTTCCACACCTTCAGGGACCACAACCTGGCCGCCGTTAACGCCAAAGGCGCCCGCGAAGTGGTGTTCGCCTGCCCATCCTGCTACCAAATGTGGCGCGAGCATTACCCGCTGGGAGACCTCAAGATCTACCATGCCTCTCAGTTCCTGCTGCGCATGCTGCGCCGGGGCGAAATCCCCATGCAGCCGCTGGAGATGACCGTCACCTACCACGACCCCTGCGACCTGGGCCGGGCCGCGCGGATTTTCGATGAACCCCGCGAAGCAATTGGCCGCATTCCCGGCGTCAAGCTGGTGGAACTGCCCCGCAACCGCGAAAATTGTCTCTGTTGCGGGGGCGGCGGCAACCTGGAGATGCTCAGCAAGGAACTGTCGGCCGATATCGCCCGCCTGAAAATCGAGGAGATCCTCTCCACCGGCGCACAGGCTGTGGTAACTGGCTGCCAGCAGTGCGTGCGCACCATGACCACCCATGTGCGGCGCAACAAGGTCGCGCTGGAAGTGCTGGACCTGACCCAGTTGATCCAACGGGCCCTGAAGCGGGACGAGGGCCCATGACGTCAACGCCGCTGACGGTGCGCCTGGTCGAGGGCCGAGCCGAGGTGCGCAACGGCCGGCACGTCTTCTACGTGGCCGGCCGCCAGGATCCCGGAAACGGGTCCGGCTGCCCTGTGGAAATGATCGGGGCGGCCCTGGGCAGTTGAATCGTACTGACCGTGGCGGCGGTCGCCGCCAACAAGCAGATCCACCTGGAAAAGCTGGAAGTCCGGGTCAGCCCCCGCATCGAGGAAGGCAAACCCTGGCAAACCGATTTCGATATCGATCTGGACCTCGGCGGCGGCTTGGACCCCAGACAGCGCACCATCTTGTCTCGATGTGCCGGCATGTGCGAGGTCAGCAAACTGTTGACCGGCACCATACGATTCAATTACCATTTCAGCGCCTGATAGTGATCCTTGAAACCTGTGTCCCCCGGAGAGACCCTTGATGAAGACCTGGCGACTGCTGGACACGCCCCCCATGACCGCCGCCGCCAACATGGCGCTGGATGAGACTCTGGTCGAACTCAAAGGGCGCGGCAGAACCCCCAACACGATCCATTTTTTGCAGTTTTTGCCCCGCAGCGTACTGGTCGGATTTCACCAATCCGTGGCCGAGGAAGTTCGAACGGATTTCTGCCGCAACCATGGCATCGACATTAACCGCCGCGTCACCGGTGGCGGGGCCATTTTTTTCGATGAGAGCCAGTTGGGTTGGGAAGTGATTTGCGACAAATCCTTTTTCAACCTGGGCATTCCGGACCCGGGCCTGTTCAAACGGCTGTGTGATCCGGTGATCCATGCTTTGGAACTGCTCGGATTGCAAGCCACCTTTCGGCCGCGCAACGACATTGAAATCAACGGCCGCAAAATATCCGGTACCGGCGGCACGGAATCGGGCGAGGCGTTTTTGTTCCAGGGGACGATGCTGGTGGATTTTGACGTGACGACCATGCTCAAATGTCTGCGCATCCCGGTCGAAAAACTCAAAGCCAAGGAAATTGACTCGGTCCGGGAGCGGGTGACCTGTTTGAAATGGGAGCTGGGCCAAACGCCTTGCCTGGAGGGCATCAAAACAGCGGTCCGGACCGGGTTTGAACGCCATCTGGGCATCCGCCTGGTCCCCGGTGGACTGACGCACGAAGAACAGGAGCGCTTCGAACGCAAATTGCCCTATTTTCAGTCCGGCGAGTGGGTCGACGCGGTCAACCCCCGCTACCGGCGACGGGAGGTGCTCCAGGCCGCATATAAAAGTGATGCCGGTCTGGTGCGCTTTACGGTAGTGATCAACCCCATTGCCCGGCGCATCCGGGATATTTTTATCACCGGTGACTTTCTGTCTTTCCCCTCCCGCGCCCTCTACGACTTGGAGACCCGGATGCGGGGCATGCCACTTGAACAGAATCGGATGCACGCGGCCGTGAAGCGCTTCTTTCAGGAAGACCGCATCCGCATCCCCGGCATGGGTGCCGAGGACTTTCTCAAACCCCTGGACCAGGTGCTGGCCAAACTGGAGATCGCCCGCTTCGGCATCTCCCTGGCGCACTGCAACCAGATTTCGGTGACCAATGGCTCCTTTGCCGACATCATCCGCCAAAAGCCCTCGGTGCTCCTGCTGCCCTATTGCTCCAAGGCGGTCGATTGCGATCTGCGCACCGCCAAGGGCTGCCGGGCCTGCGGTGACTGCACCATCGGCGACGCCTGGACCCTGGGACGGCAACAGCACTTGATAACACGCTGCATCACCAGCTTTGAAGACCTGCAGCGGGAACTGGCGCACATGAAAGCCACGGGCCACCGGGCCTTTATCGGCTGCTGCTGCCAGCCTTTTTTCACCAAGCACATCGATGACTTCGAACAGGCCGGCCTACCGGGGATCCTGCTGGATATCGACTGCACCACCTGTTATGAGCTGGACCAGGCTCGCGAGGCCTACGCCGGTCGGTTCGACCGACAGACCGAGGTCAATCTGGAGCTGCTGGCAACGGTGCTGAAGGTGTGTGCCCAGGAGCCGCTGCACCCGCTGCAGCAGGCCGGTTGAGGGATCCGGGTGCGCCAATGACCGACCGGCTCCGAGACTATGACATCGTGGTGGTGGGCGCCGGCCCGGCCGGCAGCTCAGCCGCCCTGGCGGCCGCTTCCCAGGGCCTGCGGGTACTGGTGGTGGACCGCAAGCCGGTCCCGGGGGTGCCGGTTCGTTGCGCCGAACACATACCGGCGCTTCTGCTCGCTGAGATTCCTTGTGCCCCCGACTTTATCGTTCAACCGGTCACGGGCATGCGCACCTTTCTGCCGGACGGCCAGGTCACCGAAACCCGGGCTCCCGGCTATATCATCGCCCGCGACCGTTTCGACCAGGCCCTGTTGAAGGCGGCCGCGGCGGCCGGTGCGGATGTGCGCACCGCTGTACGGGCCGTGGCAGCGCTGCCCGACGGCGTTGTGCTGCGCCGTCACCGCGATGCGGCTGTGACCGTCCACACCCGCATTATCATCGGCGCGGATGGACCCCGCTCCACCGTGGGCCGCTGGATCGGTTCGGTCAACACCCATTTGATTCCGGCGCTTCAGGTTCGGGTGCCCTTGTGTCAGCCGCTGACGTTTACCGAGATCTTTTTCGAGCGCGATTTTTTCGGCGCCTACGGCTGGCTCTTTCCCCGCGGGCGTTATGCCAACGTCGGGCTGGGAAGGTGCCCAACCGCAGCGGCCTACCCCTCGCTGGCCGAATCGCTGCGCGGCCTGGTTGGCCGGCTGGCAGATGCGGGAAAGATCAAAGCCGAGCCAGTCCAACGCCACTTTGGCTGGATTCCCGCCGAGAAGTTGCGCCCGGTAACCGCCGGCAACATCCTTCTGGCCGGTGATGCCGCGGGCCAAACCCACGCCATTTCCGGCGCCGGGGTTCCCCAGGCGGTGATCTGCGGGCGCATGGCAGGGCAATGGGCCGCCCGGGCCGTTAAGGAAAATGACCTCGACCTGTTGCAGCAATACGAAACCGAGTGGCGGGACCTGTTTGCCGACACACTGACCCGCGCCCACGAGAAACGTCAACTGCTCGAGACCTGCTGGGCGGACCTGAATGAGATCATCCGCTCCTGCTGGATCGCCTACCGGAGCTACTATGCACCAGCCGCGTGAGGCACCGCCAATCACCCCGCACCGGTTGCCGGCGGGCCCCGAAAAACAGATCACCTTTTACCTGCCCGGCATGTTCGCCGACGGTGGACAGCGCGGGCGCTATACCGCCATCTCCATCACCGGCGACCGCTGCCACCTGATGTGTGACCATTGCCGCGGCAAAATATTGGCCGCCATGCCGAGCGGAGCAGACCCTGAGACGCTGCTGAGCCGCTGCCTCCGCCTCCACCAGGAAGGTTTCCACGGGGTTCTGCTCAGCGGCGGCTGTGATTCGACCGGGGCACTGCCGTGGCCGCGGTTCTATGAGACCATCGCCCAGATCAAGACCCGCACCGCAATGCATATTTCGGTTCACAGCGGTCTGGTCACCATCGATCAGGCCCGGTCGCTCAAAGCCGCGGGTGTGGACCAGGCCCTGATCGACGTGGTGGGCAGCGACCGCACCTGTCAGCGCATCTGTCATCTGGATCACGGCACCGCACGCATTCAACAGGCCATGCAGGCGCTGGAAAAGGCGGACCTGCCCATGGTGCCCCATATCGTCTGCGGCATCGATGGGGGCCGCATCGTCGGTGAAAGAGAGGCGCTTGCCATGATCAGCGGGTTTCGGGTGCAGCAGCTGGTCATCGTCGGCCTGATGCGACTAAGCGGCGTTCCTGCCAGCCGGGCCACGCCACCGACCGCGCCTGCGATCGCCGCCATCATCGCCGAAGCCCGTCTGCGCCTGCCCCAGGTGCCGATCAGCCTGGGATGCGCCCGCCAGCGGGGCAATACCCTACTCGAAAAAATGGCCATCGACGCCGGCGCCGACCGCATGGCGCTGCCCTCCCCGGAGGCCGTGCAGCATGCCCGCCAGCTGGGCTTGGCTATCTCCTATCAACGGACCTGCTGTTCGGTGCCCGCCAACTGGCCCTGTGCCGGCTGGATCACCGACACCTGATAGAGCCGGGGCGCTTTTTGAAACCGACCGTCTAGCGTGAACCCAGAGCGAGGAACGCCGCACCATGACAATCCCAGAGCCACTCACCCAAAGCCCTTGCCCGACCCCGGACACCGACGAACGGGAGAGCCCGGAGGTCGTTCGCATGAGCCTGGCCGCGGCCATGACCCTAGGATTCAAACCGGGGCTTTTTTACCGCAATGCCCGGCTCTACTGCATCAACCTGCTGCTGACCTATCGCAGCGGCTGCGCCGCCCGCTGCGCCTATTGCGGGCTCTCCGCCAAACGCCCGGGCCGGTACGACAAAAAAAGCTTCATTCGGGTCTCATGGCCGGCCTACACGGTCGGCGACATCCTCGCGGCCATCCGGGCGCGCCAGGGGCGGGTCAAGCGCATCTGCATCTCCATGATCACCCACAAGCGGGCCATCGGGGACACCATCGCGCTCTGCCAGCGCCTGCGCAGCGCGGTTGACGTACCGGTGTCGCTGCTAATCTCTCCGACCCTGGTGACATCGACCGATCTGCTGGATTTCAAGGCCGCCGGCGCCGATCGCATCGGCGTGGCCGTCGACCTGGCGACCCCGGCCCTCTTCGACCGCTATCGCGGCAGCGGCGTCGGGGGACCCCACAATTGGGAAACCTATTGGAACTGCCTGGCCGCCGCAGCCGCCATCTGGGGGGATGGTCGCAGCGGTCCACATTTGATGGTGGGCATGGGGGAGACGGAGCAGGAGATGTGCAGCGTGATTCAACGCTCCCGCGACCTGGGTGGACGCACCCACCTCTTCTCGTTTTTCCCGGAAGCCCAGTCCCTTCTGGCAGCACAGCCGCAGCCGCCCATGGATCAGTATCGTCGCATCCAGCTGGCCCGCTACCTGATCGACAACGGCCTTGGCCGGGCCGAGCGGATGGCGTTTGACGACCAGGGGCGGGTTGTCGATTTCGGCCACGCAAACGCCGCACTGGACGCTATCATCGATTCCGGAGCACCGTTCCAAACCAGCGGCTGTGAGGGCTATGACGGCCAGGTGGCCTGCAACCGCCCCTATGCCAACTCCCGGCCGGGTCCCGATATCCGCAACTACCCCTTCACGCCCGAAGCAGGTGACATCCGCCGCATCCGCCGTCAGATGCGGCTCCCCGCCCGGCCCTGAAACAGCGCCCAGTCGATCGAATCACCCCGTGACAAGCAAGGACGCACGCCACACCAGGACCGCCCCCCATCATCCGCCCGTCTACCTGGTGAGGCCCAGGGTGGCGGCGGATGGGTTGACGATAAAGTGGAAGTACTCCTGGACGAACCGTCCGGACACGACGTTGGTGAGGGAAAAGATCAACGCCCTGTCCATGGGGGTGGCGTTCAACTCGAGGAAAAGCCGTTTGGAAAGCTCACGCAGTCCCGTCCCCAGTGGTTGGGTGGAATGCCGCGCGGCTGCGCAAGGGTCATAAACCCTGCAAACAATCGGCCGGTAGGCAAAAGCGACGCATTGCCCGGCAACGCTCAGGGGGCAGATGTAGTCGTGCGTCTCGGTGGTCTCAGCCGGACAGGCTTGGTCGGCGGTTGGCCCCCCGATCACGGCAAAGGGCCGCTTCGGGTCCGGCGGTGATGCCTGGCAGGCGATCCGGTTCGCCTCAATGGCCTTTTTTATGACCCCCAGTCGCGCTGCACTGGGCAGCCGCTTGTTCAAATGATGGCTCAGGTAGGCGGCTTCAATCAGCTCAAGGGTGATGAAGCGGTGACAGCAAGCATCCGTGTCACGGCCGCATCGGGGGGTTGCGGCATCAAGACCGGTCAAGGATTGGAACAAGGATTCGGATTCCTCTACCAAGGCTTCATAGGCTTCAAAATAAGGGGCCAGGTCAACCAGGCGGCTGCCCTCCAGAGATGGATCTCGGATGGTCAGCCGGCCCTCTTTCTTGCCGAACTTTCTCAAAAACCACCACTGACTGAAACTGGTCGATTCAGCGCGGGTATTTTTGAGCTTCTGGCTCGCGAGTTTCATGCTGAAACCGCGTCGCAACAGATAGGCGGTGACAAAGGTTCCCGTCCGGCCGATGCCGAGGTGGCAATGAACGAGGATTTTCTTGCCGAGATAGATCACTTCATCCAGCCATTGGAGCGCCTTTTCCACTTCCTGCAGGGAGGGCGCTTCATTGTCCGGCACAGGCAGGTAATAGACTTCAAAGCCGAAGTCTGTTTGAATCTGATGCAGGTCACAGTACTCGCCACATAGATTGACAATGCCGTCAACGCCTTGCTCGCGAATGGCCCGCAACTCATCATACGACATCGGCGCATGGCCCACAGCCAGCTGACTCGTAACCCAGGTTAGCGGATACGCAACCATCGATGATCACCCACCTGCTTTTTTATTGTGGTTCACGGCGGTGGAAAGGTTGCCAGGAAACGATCGACATACCCGTTAACACCATCCAGGTCTTCAAGCTTCTGGTCCAGGAGCCGGGTGAAGCCGAGCAGAAAGCCCAGCATTTCAATTTTTTTTTCCATATCAGGAGGCGTCATGCTGCGCCGGTTCGCATCGATTCCATCGCCCTGCCCATCGGTTTCAAAACCGTGCGCCCCCAACACATGGGAAAGGAAGCTCACCCGCAGGTGTCTTCGCTCGGCGACCGCCCCCCCGCCCTTGAAGCGCAAAGTGATATAGTTTTGCTCGGGATTGGGGCCGAACCAGGCATCAATGACGACAAAATGATACCCGAAGCGAATGTGCACGTTCAAATATTCTGTTGAGATGACCGCGAAACTGGCTAGCACTTGAGAATCGAGGCTGATAATGCCGGCACTGAGTCGGTCGAAAACCTCCCAATCAAAATGGTGCACTTCGGAAGACCACTGGATATCGGGGTGGCCGAGCCCTTTCCACAAAGCGCGCAGCCCCATATTGTCGACGTCTTTAAGGCAGAGCTCCGCACGCCGGGCCAGCCCCTTGGCGCGGCGCTGCTCCAGGTCCAGCACATAGAGTGCAACCGGGATGTCACTGATGAGTTTCCTGGCCCCCCGGGCCCGCCGCAGCCCCTTTGACCCTAAAGCGAACATCTCCTGAACTCCCTTTTCATGGACGAAGCGGACGATATCGTGCAGGGTTTTGCACGCTGCGGGGACAAAACCGGGGTCCCGGGGGTCCACAAGGTTAAGGGGTGAGCAATGATCCAGGATGCGGCTCAGGCGTTTTTTGACTGGGCTGTCCGGGGGGAGGCGGCTTCTTTCGCAGGAAGACTCGGCAACCCCCTCCACCAGGCCGGCAAAGACTTTGGCCGAGTCCGCAGCGACGGTCACCGTTTGGCCGGGCTGCAGGGTCCGGGTGGCTGTGCGGGTGTTGACCAGTGTCGGTACGCCCCTTTCGCGAGCGACGGAGGCGAAATGCCCGGCCACGGCTCCCAGGTCGGTCACCACGGCGCTCAACCGATCCATCACCTGGGCATACCGGGGTGGTGTGGCCTGGGCCACAAGAACCGAGTCCATTGGAATATTCGGCAGGTCGTCATGGGAAGAGACCAGAAAAACCGTCCCCCTTCCGATCCCGGAAACCGCCCGCTCACCGCCGGAGAGGAGAACCGGATTGGAAACGCCGGACCAATCAATTTCGCACCCATCATCCATTGGCCGCTCCAGTCCCAGAGGCCGTGATTGGAGGAGAATGAGGCGGCCGTTGCGGTCCTTGCACCATTCACTATCCTGAGGCGTGCCGAAAAAATCTTCCAGCTGCAGCGACCAGATGGCAAGCTGAATCGCTTCGTTGTCGTCGATTGGCGGCCTATCCCTTTCATGGGTTTCCAGCGGGATGGATTCAAGGCCGCCGTGAGGCGCCAAGACCGCCTTGACATCCCTCGCCCCCTGGTTTCTTTGGAGCACCCCCAAGGAGGCGCCCTGCCTGGATAGTTCAATCACATCCGGAGCCGTATCACCGTTGACCAGCCGCTCACCGTGTCCCCAAATCGCGTAGATGGTTGTCCTGTCTTTTGAATGAGAAAAAGGACTTTGCGAATAGACGATGCCACTGGCAACGGCATCCACCATTTCCAGGACCAGCACCGCCATGGGTGTCTCCGGTTCCAGAAACCCGTTTTTAATTCGGTAGAAAAGGGCGCTGGGCGAATACTTGCTCGCCAGGACCGCCTTGTAGGCGCCAACCAGGCGCGCCGGATCCAAATTGAGGACGGTTTTGAACTGGCCGGCAAATGAAAACGCCGCGTCTTCCCCCACAGCGCTGCTGCGCACGGCGCAGCGGGTCTCTGCCAGGCTCTGACGGTAAGCGTCCTGAATCGCTTTGGCCAACCCCGACGGCACGGACCCGTTGAGAACCAGAGCAGTCAGATACGCCGAGGTCTCTTCGAGAGACAGGGCCGAATCGATGTCAAGGTTCTCCAGAGCCCTTTCGATTTCCGGTCCGAGGTGATTGGCCTTGCAAAAGGCATTGAATGCCCGGGTGGTAATGACCAAGCCTCTCGGTACCGGAAGGTTGAGCTGCGAGGCGATCCGGGCAAGATGGGCGGCCTTGCCTCCAGCGAGCGACTCGGCCTGGGAAGGGATCTTTGCAAGGGCCAGGGCAAACGGCGGTGACACATCCGGCGGGTCAAGTCTCAAACCGGCAGCGCGCACAGCTGAATCAAGGCTGCGCAGTATGGGGAACAGTTCGCTGTAGGAGCGCGGTGCCATGGCGTCCAGATGCACGACCATTTCCGCCACAGCACGCTGGAGCCGTTCATAGATTTTTTGGATCGCGTAAAAGTCGCCCCGCTTTTCATCGTGATAAAAACTTTCCAACTGGCCCAGCAGCGCGTGGCTGCGCTGATCCGATTCCAGAAGTCGGCGGAAGGTTTCATAGGTTCGCTTCAACAGTCTGGAGGGGGCAAAAAGCCGGGTCGCCAAGTGCCTCAGATACCCGCTGAGCGTTATCATACCCCCTCCTGCGACTGTTTATGCCGCTAGAACCTGAGCCACTTTTTCTTCCAGCTCCTCTTTCTCTATGGGCTTGACACAGTACTCCTGGACCCCCAGTTCTTTCGCCTCATGAGCGGTTTGCAGGGAGGGATATCCGGTCAGCACAATGGCCTTGACGCCAGGGTTGGTTTTCTTGATCTCCTGCAGCACCTCAATGCCGCTCATTTTCTTGAGTTTGATGTCCAGGATGAGCAGATCCACATCGTTCTTGCGGGCATGGGCGATCGCCGGCTCCTCATCGGTAAACCCGGCCACCTCGTGGCCCTTGCGGCCCAGGATTTTCTGTATCAGCATCACTGCATCGGCCACATCGTCCAGCACCAAAATACTTGCCATGATCCACAGCCCTCGTTTACCGGTTGTTACCCGTGCGTGAAATTATGCACCGGCAGGCGGATTGTAAAGATCGTTCCCCTTCCCGTTTGCGGGACCCGATTGGCGTCGCCTTCCTGCCGGTCGATTTTATTGCCGTTGCTCTCAAATTCAATGGTTCCGCCATGGGCCTTCACAATTCCGAAGGTCACGGATAGACCGAGACCGGTTCCTTTTCCAACCCCTTTGGTGGTGAAAAAAGGATCGAAAACCCGCTCCCTGATCTCAGGGGGGATGCCAATGCCCGTGTCCGCCACCCGGACGACCACTTCAGCGGTGTCCGGGTCGTGGAACGTGGAGAGGGAAATCTCTCCATCCCTGCCGATGGCGTCATAGGCGTTGTTGATAAGATTGACAAAACATTGCTCGAGCTTTTCCTGGTCACCGAAGACCAGGGGCAGAGAAGATTCAAAGTCGTGTGTCACCCGGACCCGCTCCAGGCTGAAGGTATGCTCGACAACCGCGACGATCTGTTCCAGGATCCGGTTCACATCCAGGGGTTGCTTGACACTTTCCATCTGTTTGGAAAAGCGCAACAGGTCGGAGACGATGGTGCGGCAGATACGGGCATATTTCTCAATAATCAGAAGGCTCTCACGGATTTCGGTCTCTTCCGAAACATCCTCTTTGCAAAGCTGGGCATATCCGAGAATGATCCCAAGGGGCGTGTTGATTTCATGGGCCACCCCTGCTGCCAGTTGGCCGATGGTCTCCATCCGCTGGGAGTGAATGATGCGATCCTGAAAATCTTTCAATTCGGTAATGTCTCTGCTCGTGCACAGAATCCCCGACACGTCGCCGTCCGAGTCCAGGACCGGGCTCTTGATCACATGAAGCCACCGCTCACCGCTTTCACATCGGATCTTTTGCTCTAAACTGATCGTTTTTTTCCGTTGCAGCACGTCCCGGTCCAGCTGGCGGTTCGGTTGGGCCGCGCCTGCAGGGAAGAGTTCGTCATCGGTTTTTCCCAGGATAATCTCCTCTTCCATTCCGGACACCCTGCAAAACGCCTTGTTCACCGCCCGGTAACGCAGCCCCTGGTCCTGGAGGGACACCATGTCCGGCGTCACATCCAGAATCGTCTGGAAAATACGCTGCTGTTGCTTCAGGCTCTCTTCGGTAGTTTTAAGCACCTCGACACGTTCCTTCAAGGATAGCGCCATGGTGTCAAAAAAGTCTGCCAGATCTTGGATTTCGTCGCCTGAATGGCATTTGTATACCTCACAGGTGCGACAATTACTAATCTTGAGTTCATAGGGACCATCAGCGCAGGTCGGACAGCGGGTTCCCAGCGTATACCAGCAACGGCGCCTGGTATCTCCATAGGCCGGGCAGTCGGTCCGACGGCATGCCATGAGTTGCCAGCAATGATTACCGCGCGGAAAAGCGATCTGCACGTCAAGATTGCCTTTAATGATCTCGCCTGCGGCACGGTGAAGAGCCCGGATTCGGTTGGTCACCGTCCCGGCAAGGGCGGTGCTCACCACACCCACGATCAAGATGCCGGAGCCGATGGAAAGAAAAATAGTCCACAGGAGCCTGGTCACCACTTCCTGGGCCCGGCTTCTGGACATGCCGATGCGAACCGTTCCGATCCGGTCATTTTCGATCAGGACCGGCACCGCGAAATCATCGATTCGCTGGCCCTTCATCGAAACCAAGCGACTGCGATACAGTTGCGACGGTTCAACCGGGTTGAGAAATCTCAAATCAAGCGGAAAGCCTCCTGCAAACGTGTGCACCAGCGGGTCTCCCGCCTTGTCCATTACAAAGGCATAAGCCACATCCTGATCGTTTTTGATGATCTCATGCACCAGGTTTCTAAGCGCCAGAAAATCAATGGAGAGCAGCGGCTCAATGACCCGGACGCTGAGATTGACGGCATTGGAGACGCCTCTGAGCCGGTTTTCCCTGAGAAGGGCCTCTGAAACCGTCATGCTGATGATGAAAGCAAGGCTGGTGCCGAATAGCAGGAGGATGGCAATGATGCTGATCGATATCTTGGCTCGAAACGTCAACCTGGGAAACCGTATAATTCTTGTCATGACTATTTGTCCAAATCGACCCCCACCTTTCTGAGAAGCGCTCTGACCGGCTCAAAGTCCTCATCTGAGGACGGAATCGCTCCGCTGATGTGCGCCGCTCTGAGGATGGGCTGGTGATCCGAATTCTGATTGGACAGGCGAACCAGGGCGGCCGCGATTGTTTCCGTCACCGTCGGGTCAAGGTCTTTCCTGGCCGCGTAGACCCATCCCGGATAGTAATCGGTGGTGGCAATGATACGGATTTCGGACACGTCAATCTTGTCAGCGACAACCGTCAGGGCGCCTTCCCGCACGGTCCCGATGTCGTAGCGTCCGGCATACACCGCCAAGACCACCTTCTCCTGTTTGCCTCCCGGTCCGGGCGCGAAGGCGATTTCCGCAAAATCTTGCTTGCGGATGCCATGGTCATGGAAATGCCCCAAACCAAACATGTACCCACCGGCCGAGGTGGGGTCCACCGCAATCCAGCGTTTGCCCCTGCAATCGTCCAGGGTTCGAATGGCCGGATGGTCGTTGCGACAAATGATGTGCCCCCGGAACATGGGTTTGCCGTGTTCTTCGACAATCCGGGCAAAAGCCCGGGTGCCGTATCGATGGGCCAGCTTCACGTAAGCCACTGAATTGGAATAGGAAATGTCGATTTTTCCCTGCCCCACCATTTTCATGTGCTCGTCGAAGGTGTCCGGGAAAATCTGTTTGATCGGCAAGCCCGTTTGCTCTTTTAGGTATTCGACCAGACGGTTGTGCCGGGCAAAGGAGACGCGGTGGGAGAACTGAGGGAGATAGGCGTAGGTGATCGCAAAGGCCTCTTTTTCAGGATAGACATCTTCCCTTTTGGAAAGATCGACCGAAATCGGTTTTTCCTCCTGGGAGCACGCTGAAAAAAAGAGCCCGAAAACCAGCAGAAAAAGAGACCACCTTCCAGGGAGCGGGCGCGTTCGCATCTGCAACCTATTAACCCGGGATGAAACTTGTGTCAAGGCAGGGAGCAGCGCCCATCGACGTGATCGTGGTTAAATAGCGCCCATCCAGAAACGAGGAATTTTGGTCGAGATCAAGGCATGCGAAAAATTTTACCACAGGCATATAGTTGATATTCCGAGGATAATATTTTGAGCATAACGAAGATATCGGGCGAAATAACCGTTTATGGATGGGCACTAAATAACCGGCCGGTCGCACGCTCGGTCCGCCGCCTGAGCGGCCCGTGCGCCGAACCCAGTGCAAAAAAATTATTGCACTGCCTCAAAC
>JAWOIA010000052.1:0-42562 GCA_046484885.1 Desulfosarcina sp.
GGAAGTCAGCATGATTGATCTGGGTGACGCCGATAAAATCGATCATTTGATTGCTGGATACAAAAAAGAGCTTTCTGAAAGCGGCAATGGTGATGGTGCGATCGCATCAGAAATATCCAAAACATTATACGATCTGGTATTCAGACCTTTAGAAAAAGAACTGGGGAGCGTAAAAGATATCTTTATTTCTCCTGATGGAAACCTGAACCTGCTGCCTCTCGAAGTCCTGCAAAGACCTGATGGTAAGTTTTTAATCGAGGAATACACGTTCAATTATCTTGCCGCCGGAAGGGATTTACTGGCATTTAACAACGAATCGGACACAAAACGGAAGTGCGTTTTGATGGGTGCTCCTGATTTTGATTTAGAGCCGTCTGAAAAAATGGCCTTTGTCAATGATATTAAAATTGATGAAAAAAATCTCATGGCCAACAGATCAGCCGGTTTCAGCGAACTTTCTTTTGAACCGCTGTATCATGCAAGAGCAGAACTGGAAGCCATCGGGGATATCATGGGACCTGATAAATGCGAAATCTTTACAGGCTCCAACGCTCTGGAAGAAATATTGTTGTCCAGACAGTCTCCGGAAATTTTACACCTTGCCACACACGGCTTTTTCTTAGGCGATCAGAAAGCACCAGCCTCAGGCAGAGGCTGGGAAATAGCGACTGTTCCAGCAGTAAAAGAATCGTCTCCGGACCAGATAAACAGGGTAATAGACATTGAAAACCCGTTGTTACGTTCAGGGATTTTTCTGGCCGGGGCTAAAAAATCACTTACATCGGGAAACGCAGGAATAAATGACGGGATTGTTACAGCGGAAAAAATCCTTGGAATGAACCTTCACGGAACCCAAATGGTGGTGTTATCCGCATGTGATACGGGTTTGGGGGAAGTCAAAAGTGGGGAGGGTGTGTTTGCACTGCTCCACAATCTCATAGCATACGCCGCCATTGTAACCGCAGCCCTTGCTGGTCATAAAGGCACACTCCATACCTTGACGAACGGTGGTACACTTCATTGAAAACACCTCCTTCTTTGGTATCAGCAACGAAAAAGGCCAAAGAGAAAAGCACCCCCTTCAGCCTTTTCCAAATCCGTGTGAACTTAGTATGATCGATTTGGCTTGTCAAGCCTTTTTAACAGACTTTTTTCGGCCCTGGCCCCCATGCCAGTAGAGATGACCGTCACGCTGGGGGAACGGGATCGAGACGCCGTTGGTGGCCGCCAGTTCGGGTGCGGTCTTGCTATGGAACGCAACATTTATTTCGTGCCACCCCTTCAGGTGTGCCGCCATCGCGTCGTTACACCGCCGCAGAGCGGCTTTTGGTTGACACCCCGTCGGACCCGGCTGCCACGAGATGGATTGACTTTTTAAATCAATGGACTATTGTTGACAGTCTCGTAAAAAGTCAATTTTGAGCGCCATTGAGGGTTTCGGGGAAACAAGCGATTTTGGGGAAGGCGTTAAAAATTGCAAGCTGTTTGAGGAGCTTGCGACGAGTTCTTGCAATTTAGCCGCCACCAAAATCGCGCCCCGAAACCCTCACAAAGCGAAAAATTCGACTTTTTACGACATTATCATTGTTGGCCGGCGAAAGAACCTTGGGATAGATCGGCCGATCCGGCAGATCTATCAGCCGGGAGCCAATCCGCTGCCCTCATGGACGACAAACGAGAACAGGAAATCGAGGCCATGACGATAGAAGAAGCCCGCCGGGTGCTGCAAATTGAGGCCGACGGCATCTTAAGACTGATCGATCGCCTCGACCAGCGCTTCGATCAGATGGTGGAAGTGGTTGCCCAGGCCTCCGGCCGGGTCATCGTCAGCGGCATCGGCAAATCCGGCATCATCGGCCGCAAGGTGACCGCCACCCTCAACAGCACCGGTACACGGGCCCTGTTCCTCCATCCCGTAGAGGCGATGCACGGCGACCTGGGAATGGTCTGCGCCGACGACGTCTTTCTGGCCATGTCCTACAGCGGGGAGACCCATGAACTCAACCTGCTGATGCCCAGCATCCGCACCATCGGATGCCCGGTCATCGCCATGACGGGCAATCCGGCCTCCACCCTGGCCAAACACAGCGACATCGTCATCGATGTGGGGGTCGAAAAAGAGGCCTGTCCCCTCGGACTGGCCCCGACGGCCAGCACCACGGCCCTGCTGGCCATGGGGGATGCCCTGGCGGTGGTGCTGAGCAACAAGAAACACTTCAAGACCAGCGATTTCAAGCGATTTCACCCCGGGGGCGCCCTCGGTCAGCGCTTGGCCGGTCAGGTCAAGGATATCATGTTCAGCGGTGAGGCCGTTCCCATGGTCACGCAAGGAGCGAGCATGCGGCAAGCAGTTGCCGAGATGGACCGTCACGGGCTGGGCGCCTTGCTCGTCGTCGATGAAAGCCGCCGTCTGACGGGGATCATCACCGATGGTGATCTCAGACGACTGATCGCCCAGAACAAGCCCGTTTTCGAACAATCCCTGGCCGCGGTAATGACGCCTGATCCCCTGCACGCCTTGGGACAAACACCGGCCTATGATGCGCTCAACACCATGGAGCGCCATCAAATCACCGTGTTGCCGATCATCGCTGACGACCACCGCGTGCTGGGTATTCTGCACCTGCACGACATCCTCGGAAAAGGCGAATTTACGTTCAATGGACCCGATTCGCGCCGGCAGGCCGGTCAAAACGGTTAAGCGCCAAGGAGCTTTTATGGACATGCTACCCTTCGAAACCCGGATTCAGACCCTTGGGGAGGCCAAAATCCCCTCGCCCATGCTCAAGGAAGATCGTGGCGGAAACAACCATCTGTTTGTTTCCGAAGACGACCGGGTGATGATCAACATCAAACTGGCGGACATCCAAGCCCTGACCGCCAAAGGACTGGCACCGCAGACCTTCGAAGTGGCCGGCCCACGCCGCAAGGTCTACTTCGACGCTTCCAAGCTCCGCTGCGCCATCACCACCTGCGGGGGTCTGTGCCCGGGGCTCAACGACATCATTCGGGCGGTGGTGCTGCAACTGCACTACCGCTACGGCGTGAAAACCATCTATGGCATCCGCTACGGCCTGGAAGGGTTCATCCCTGAATACAAACACGATTTCCTGGATCTGACACCTACCCGCGTGGCCCCCATCATCAACATGGGCGGTTCGATCCTCGGATCCTCGCGGGGGGCCCAGGACATCGACCGGGTGGTGGATTGCCTCGAAGTGAACAACATCGGCATCTTGTTCATGGTGGGTGGCGACGGCACCCTCATGGCCGCATCCAAAATAGCCGACACCATTTCCGAGCGCAAGCTGAAGATCAGCGTGGTGGGTATTCCCAAAACCATTGACAACGACATTTACCTGGTTTCGCGCTCCTTCGGTTTCGACACCGCGGTGGATGTATCGCGCATGGCCATCCAGAGCGCCCATAACGAGGCCGTCGCCTACCCCAACGGGGTGGGCCTGATCAAACTCATGGGGCGGCACTCGGGTTTTATTGCCGCTACGGCGGCCCTCTCCCAGCAGGACGCCAATTTTGTATTGATCCCGGAAGTGGACTTTGACCTCGACGGCCCCAGGGGGCTGATGGCCGCCTTAGAGGAGCGGGTGACCCGCCGGGGACACGCGGTGGTCGTGGTAGCCGAAGGGGCCGGCCAGAAATATTTCGAGCACGTGGACCAACGGCGCGACGCATCCGGCAATATCCGGCTCAATGACATCGGCCCATTTTTAAGGGATGCCGTCAAGGACCACTTCGCCGGGAAAAACCTGCCGTTGAACATCAAGTACATCGACCCCAGCTACATGATCCGCAGCCTGCCGGCCAATGCCAATGACAGCGTGTTTTGCGGCTTTTTGGGCAGGGATGCGGTGCACGCGGGTATGACCGGCAAGACCAAGCTGGTCATCGGCCACTGGAACAACCATTTCGTCCATTTGCCCATGGAAGCCACGGCGGGACGAAGAAAACAGGTCCGGCCCAAAGGAAAGCTGTGGACCACGGTACTGGAGTCAACCGGCCAACCATCGTTGAAGAATGACCCCACCTGATTGCCCGGACAGTCCCAAGTGTGCCCGATCGAAACCGGCCGTTCGTTGTTGGGTGCTCAGTTGTTCAGCCGCGGCATGCCCAGCAGGCGCATCAGCACGCCTGCGTGGCGCAGGGCCGCCCCCTGGTTGACGCGCACGGCCTCCTTTGCCAGCGCTCCCAGGCGCCGGGCTTCGGCGGGATCGTTGAGCAGCGCACCGGCCCGCGCTGCCAGAGCAGCTGGGTCCTGAACACAGATCCCAGCGCCGACAGCCTCGAGCAGCGCTCTGGCCTCCTCGAAATCTTCCATAAAGGGACCGAAAAGCACCGGCTTGGCGCTCACGGCCGCCTCCAGCACATTCTGCCCGCCCAACGGTACCAGACTGGCCCCGCAAAAGACGACCGTAGCAAGGTTATATACATCCCGCAATTCACCCATGGTGTCCAGGATCACCAGCGGTGCGACCCGGGTGGCGCCCGTTTTCTCCAGATCGGTCCGATATTGCCAGGGGATCCCTTTTTCACGGGCCAGTTCGGCAAACCGGCTTGATTTTTGGGTATGGCGCGGTGCGATAATGAAAACCAAGCCCGGAACCTGCCCGGCCAGTCGAGCATAGACGCTCAGCAACATTTCCGCCTCCGCCCAGCGAACGCTGCCCGCAATAAACACCGGTGTGTGATCCTCCACGGCAAAAAGCCGCTTGAAATTCCCGATCACCGCTGCACTGGGGTCCGAATCCGGGGCGTCCATCTTGACATTGCCGTTAATTTGGACCCGATGGGCCGGCGCGCCCAGTCGCATGATCCGTCGCGCGTCCGCTTGGGAGATCATGCTGAAAGTCTCCACCTTCTCCAGCACCGTTCGGATCAGCGGCCGAATCAGCATGTAGGAGCGAATGGATCGGGCTGAAATGCGCCCATTGAGAAAAACGATCTTGATCCCGGCGGCATGGGCTCTGACGATCCAGTTGGGCCAGATTTCCGTCTCCATGCAAACCAGCAGGTCCGGTCGGTACGTGCAGAGGAACCGGCCGACGGATCCCCACAGGTCCAGCGGGGCGTAACGCACGGTTGCCCGGTCGGCGAACTGCCCTTCGGCATACCGAAAACCCGTCGAGGTGGTGGTCGTCAGGAGAATTGACGCCTTGACCGAAGCCTTTTCCATGACGTCCAGGACCGCTTCGGCCGCCTTGACTTCGCCGACCGAGACGGCGTGAATCCAAATTCGCGGCCGGCCTGACCGGGTCGAATCATGCTTCGCCGGATGGTAACCCAGGCGCTGGGCCAGCACCGCCCGGCGCCGGGGGTCCGGTCGTTCGTGGCACCAAGCGGCAGGCAGGGCGACCAGGGCCAGGCCGGACACCAGGAAGTTGTAGGCGAACTGAAAGATGTTCATGACCGTTGGTGAAACCAGGCTTACTGCGCTTCGATGACCGACGACGTCTCGGACCGTTGCTGGACCTCGACAAACCGTCCCTGATGAATTCGGAGCAGCTGCATCCGCTTTTGAGCGTCGCCATTGGGCGCAAAGGTGGTTCGACCGGAAAGGCCCTCGAATGCATCGGGCTGCAACAAGGTCTGTCGCAAATCGCGCCTGGAATCGGAGGCGACCTGTCGCATGGCTTGAAATACCATCATGGCACTGTCGTAGGCCACCGCCTCGACGATTCCCGGCACCCGTCCGTAAACGAGCTGGAACGCTGCCACGAAATCCTTAACCCGCTCGGATCGGCTCTGGGCAAAAAAGCCGTCCACGATCAGGGCGTCTTTCATGTACTCACCGGACATTTCCAAAAGCGTCTGGGAGTTCCACAGATTGGTGCCGAGCAGATGAACATGGCGGATATCGTAGTAGGCCAGCTGGGGAATGACCAGGCCCGCTTTTTTGGGTGCATCGGGAATAAAAACCGCATCGAAATCCAGGATGGGGTGCCATTGATCACCCCGGTCCGACCGGCGGCGCACCAGTTGGTCCATGCTTTGCCGATCCAGGGGCAGGCCGCTGATCCGTTCGACCGGGTCGACCACCCATGGCCATCCGGAACGGCCCGCATATGCCATGGCACCCGCTGAAACGGGCCGGCGCGCGGGTAGACCGGAAATCTTCAAGTCCTCGGGAACCCGGTAGAAGATGCCGACCATTTTCTTTATGGGTTCGCCGAAATCAACCCCTTCGGGGTCGTAGGCCTCAACCCCGATCACCACGCCCCCCTGTTCGATAACCTGGTCCCAGAACAGGTTCATGTAGCGCCGTCCGTAATGTTCATCGGGAAAGAGGATGGCAAAGCGCCGGGCACCGAGTTCCTGCATGGCATAGGCCACCAGTGCCCGAACCTGCATTTGCGGCGTGATGAAATTCCTGAAGACGTAAGGGCCAATATCCGTGATCCCGTCGCGCTGAGTAAAGACGATGATGGGGATCCCCCTGGCCTGAGACTCCGCAGCGGCGGATTCCGATGCGACCATGGGACCCAGGATCGCCCCGACCTTGAGCTGGTCCAACTCACCCACCGCCTTGACCGCCGTATCGGGATGCGAACGGGAGTCCTTGACGATCACGCTGAAGGGAATCCCGTCACTCGCCGTTCCGGAATGGCTCAGTGCCAGTTCGATACCGTTCAAGGCCCGCTGACCGAACGTGGCATAAGCCCCGGAAAGGGGTAGAACGCAGCCGATGGTGAACGGGGTATAGCGGTCGCGTTCCAGCAGGAAATTGAGAATATCTGACGCATCCTGAAAATCCGGATGGTCCGGAAAGCCCTCTACGAAGGCCTGCAGGACATTCTGCGCATCTTCGTAGGCCGCTTCCAGAAGGTACGCCATGCCGAGTCGGTAGAGCAACAGGGCCATCAGGCCGTGGTCCGTCACCTCACCCATCAGCGTCTGGATGTCGTCGGCACCCAGGAGACTGACGGTTTTTTCCAGTCGTTTCCAGGCATTCTCGACGTCGGCCGGGGCCGCCAGGGTCCAGGCCTGATGATAGCAGCGGGCGGCATCCAGATCCAAGCCCAATGCGCCGTAAGCCTCCCCGACCAGGGACCAAAGCGGTGCTTGCCCGGGCTTTGGTGCCAGGGTCTCCAAATAGGCCCGCCCACCGGCAATCAGCGCTTTAAACTCCCCGGCATCAAACTGGATCTGCAGAATTTCCAGGGTGGCGTCAGGAACCCGGTCACTTTCCGGAAACTCGCGCTTCAGCCGTGAAAAAACCGCCACGGCTTCCATCGTGCGGCCGATCCGACTCAGAATCGCGCCGATTTTGAACAGGGCGTCATCCGCGGACGGGTCATCGACAGCATCGCGCAGAAAGGCGTTGTACCCATCCAGCGCTTCGGCCAAACGACCCTCTTCAAAGGCCCGCTCGGCCCGCCTGAAATCTGCGTGCGCCACAATTTCGCCGGGGGGGGCCGGAGTGGGCACCAAAAGGGGTCTCGGGGCACAACTTGCCAAAAACCCAACCAGAATTAGTATGGCTGCTCGAAAAGTCACCGTCATTGACCCAACCTTGCCAGAAGTCTTGCCGCGCCAACGGGCCTGCAGACGCCGATTCGTGTGAAGCGAAGGTCGCACAGAAACTTGCCCAATCTACACGAGCTGAATGCATTGTCAACACGACTTGAGCGCCCGCGGGGTTACCCGGGGGGGGTGATCCCGGGGCGGTCGGCGCTTGACATTCCTCCGAAAACGACATTATAGTGCCTATTTAGATAGTTAGCAGTTGCTGCCGACCCACGCTCCTTAAAATAATCATAGCAAAGGCGACGCCATGAAAAAACCCACTTTGGTCTTTTTCCTGATTGTGGCCCTAACGGCGGCGGTCCCGACGGGTGCGGAGATATATAAGTATGTCGACGCCGACGGCCAAACCCGCTGGACCGACGATTTGAACCAGGTGCCGGCGGAGCAACGAGCCTCGGTCCAACGCTTCGAGAGCGTCGAGAACCGGCCCGGCAATGGTTTAGACCCGGACCCGGGGGCGACGCATGATGCTTCAGCGGCCAGTGCAGGCATCGATCCAGGCACAGCGACCGACCAAGAGATGCGCGCGGCCCTTGAAAACCAAAAGGCGGACCTGGAGGCCCAATACCAGGCGCTGATGGAAGAGCGGGAACAGATTGAACAGATGACGAGCGCAGCGCTCAGCGATGCGGCCCGGAATGAATTGAACCAGCGGATTGCAACGTTTAACAGCCAAGCGGAGGCATACGAAACCGATCTGAACGACTTCAACCAAAAAGTTGGCGATTACAACCAGAAGATACTGTCGAAAAAGCCGGCACCACCGGACGATTAAACGCAGCGCTGCGCTTCGACCCACCTCACCGACACCGGCTGGGATCCGGCCATCGCCCACGGGCAGCGGACACCCGCAGAAGGCGGGCTGAAGCGGACTGTTTCCCGCCATTTAGCATGCCGGTCCCTTTTAAACCCGATTGATCTCATCAATGCGCCCAAGGAGGAAAGCCATGACCGTATCATCCAGTGACTTCACGAAAGCCGTTTCGGTGGGTCGTCCGCCGACTATCCGCAAGCTGTTTCCCAATTCCAAAGCGCTGCTGGTAAGCGGCAAGTTCATCGATCTGGCCATGATCAAAAAGAAAAACGCCATTTGCATCGCCGCCAACGGCAGAAGCAGCTTCGTTATCCGGGGAGCCCTCAAAGCCGCCCAGCGGGCCAACTCGGCCCTGATCATCGAGATTGCCCGTTCCGAGGGTGGTGCGGACGCGTATTGTGCGGTCAATTTCTGGAACATGGCCCGGATCGTGGACGCGGTCTGCAACGAACTGGGCATTACCATTCCGGTGGCCTTGCACGCCGACCACTATGGCATTAAAAGCCAAGCGGAGATCCCGGGTGCCGCAATTGAGATCCCCACCCTCTTTGAGGCGGGTATCACCTCCATTGCCATCGATGCGTCCCATCTTCCGGACGACCAGAACCTGCTGGCCAACCTGGAGCTGAATCCACTCATTCCGCAATGGTCGGGGCTGGAGACCGAAATCGGCGAAATCAAAGGTAAATTTGGCCTATCAACCCGCTCGGAAGCCCTGTTCCTGATCCAGGGCCTCAACGCCCATGGCATTTTTCCCAATTGGATAGCTCTCAACAACGGCACCGTCCACGGCATTGAAGCCAGCGGTCAGGGGATTCAGGTCGATCTGACCCAGGAGATCCACGATGCCTTGGCGCCATACCAGGTTTCGGGCGCTCAGCATGGCACCTCCGGCAACAGTTCCCAGCGCCTTCGCGAAATCGCCGTGCGCACGCACACCACCAAAGCCAACGTCGCCACCGCCCTGCAGATGATCGCCTGGGGTCTCGAGGTCAATGACGACGGCAACGCCGCTTTGGACGAGAACGGCCGTTTCATCAAAGTCACGGGCCAGGGTGCCAGTGAGGCCATGTGGTCCAAGATGGTGGCATTTGCGGATGCCAAGGGGTGGAAAGGCGGCGACTATAAGAAGCTGAACCTGCCATTCGAGACCAAACTGATGGGACAACCGCGCGAAATCCGCCAAAGGATGGAGGAACGGGTGGAATCGTTCGTTCACAACATGATCGTCAACGTGTTCAACGCCCAGGACACGGCCGAGCTGGCCATTGAAAGCATCCTGGAGGCCAACCACTTCGACCCAGGCCCCAAAGCCCGTCAGATTGAGGCCCCATCGGAATGGACGCCGGAAAAAATAGCCCAACGGGCCGCATTGATTGAAAGCAACCAAGGACCCGAGGGAAATTTTGACGACTGATTGCCTGGGGGGCGCTGCCGGCGCCCCCCCCCTTTTTCCCCGATTGCACGCGCACAATGGCCCCCCTGACTATTGAACCCCGGCCCCTTGATTTCCCGCCGCATCGCCCTGCACCGGCCTGGACAGCAGGTAGCCCTTCCAGCCTGAGGCTCCCTGCGGCAATTGGTTTTTTTTCTAAAGGTTTTTGATGCAGCGGTCGATATCCTTGCCGGAGGTACTTGCATGGATATTCAGACCTACCAGATCCACAACGTGTTGAATGTATACCGTAAACAGTTAAGCCAGGGAAGATCGGATCCGTTTCGGCATGGCGATGCCCGCCACACCCATCCGGACCCGGCCGCCATTTCGCTGGAGGGCAAAAATGAGGCGGTTATGGAAAAAGTAGCTGCCAGTGTGCGCAAACGAATTACCCGTGTTGACGCTGCATCGAAGCCGGGCCGGGCAAGCATCCAATCCTATCAGAAAAAAGAAGCCGCTAGGCCCAAGATCCGTCAGGATCTCGCCTTCACCTTCAACACCATCAGCAAAAACAATCAAAAGGAGACCCGTTCCATCGCCATCGACGACTCTCAGATGTTGATGAGTCGGCTAGATGAACTGGCCAAAGCAGCCGCTGACCGCGAAAGTGGGTGAATGGGTCAACCAACCACTGAGCACCGGTAGCGCTGAAAGGGGGCCTGGTTACCGGAAACGGCGCACGAAAATTGAAAAAACGCAGGAGGGAACTGCCATGTTGGATATCATCGGTGTATCAGCCGTCAGAACGACGGCCCGCCCGGACACGAACCACATCGTGGGAAACGGAGACATCACCCTGAACAAGGCTCAACAGCGTATTCAGGAGCGGCCGGTCGAGAACACGCATGAGAGCAACCGACCTGAGGCCGAGGCAGAGAGCGAAAAGGGCCGGTTCAATGTCGATGAAGGGGGCCTCTTTTTTGAGAAATACGACGAAAAAGGCAACCTCATCTTCCGCTTGCCACCGGAACAAAAACCGATTGACGAACTCGTTTAGCCCGCCGACGCCACCGGGGGGATCACGGACAACCCGGGCGCCGGCCGCCGCAGCGGCAGAAAGCGGTCTGCCGTGCGGGCAACGACTGAATCGGAAAACCGATCAACTGATCACACCCTTGGCAGCATCCCATAAGCCCTGCATCTCCTGGGCCGTCAGGCTGTTGAAGTCCCGACCCGCGGCCGCCGCCTTCTCTTCCATGAAGTTGAATCGCTTTTCAAATTTCTGAATTGACTGGATCAGCGCGGTTTCGGGGTGAATGCGGGCAAATCGGGCCACATTCACCATCGTGAAGAGGACATCGCCGAATTCCATAGCCGCTTCGGGACCGGCGGCAACGCCTTGCGCGGAATTGACCTCCCTTGCAAACTCCTGCCACTCTTCCATGGTTTTGGCCATCACACCAGAGATATCGTCCCAGTCAAATCCGGTTTTGGCCGCCCGTTCCGAAACCATGGCGGCCCGGGCCAGGGCCGGCAGGCTGCGCGGAATCGAGCTCAGTGCCGACCGATCCTTGTGGGCCCGCTTTTCGGCCCTTTTGATTTTTTCCCAGTTTTCACTGACCGTCTGTGGGGTTTTGGCGATACAATCACCAAAAACGTGCGGGTGTCGTCGAACCATCTTGACCCGATTGTTTTCAACCACATCCGCAAGGCCGAAATGCCCCGCCTCTTCGAACAGACGGATCACAAAAAGAAGCTGGAAGAGTACATCGCCGGCCTCTTCGCAGACCGCTTGCGCATCTTCGGCAAGGATGGCATCCACCAGCTCATATACCTCTTCGATGAGGTACCGGGTCATGGTGTTCGGAGTCTGCTTTTTGTCCCAAGGGCAGCCGTTTTGACCCCTAAGGGTTTCAATCAACGCCGCCAGCTGCCCCAATGCAATGGATTGATTGGATGTCAAGGGTTTTGCCACGAATTCCTAAGATCCTGCAATCTAATGGTAAAATCAGCCTTCATCTCTTTGGAAAGCACCTTGGCCATCACTTCTGATACCGTTGCCACAGCCGGAGAGAGGGTTGCGTTTTTGATCAAGGGGGCCCCCTTGGGCAAAAAGGCGGTCAACACGATAAAGATGACACAGATCACCAGCGCCCCTTTGAGCACCCCGAACAGGCCGCCACAGATCCGGTCCACCCACCCCAGGAAGGCGATGTTGAGAAGGTATTTGACAACCACCGCCAGCACTGCCACCACCATCACCACAATCGAAAAAATCACCAGGTAGCTGGATATATTGAGATAGGCCGGGTTGGAAATCCAGGCTGACATCAGGTTCGCCAAATGGGGGTAGTAGGTATATGCGGCATAGAAGCCAGCCAGCACCCCCACGATCGAAGAGAGCTCACGGATCAGCCCCCTGAAAACGCCACGAATCAGTCCAAAGGCCAAAATGGTGACAATCAGAATATCAAAGGGATTCATGACGGCACCCACCAGTTAGTGCCCATCCATAAACGGTTATTTCGCCCGATATCTTCGTTATGCTCAAAATTTTATCCTCGGAATATCAACTATATGCCTGTGGTAAAATTTTTCGCATGCCTTGATCTCGACCAAAATTCCTCGTTTCTGGATGGGCACCAGTTATCGACGCCAGGGTCGGGAAAGGTCATCTGCCGGGGGTGTAAAAGCAAGCGCAACCTTTGGTCGGATGCCTGTAGAAGGATCAAAAAATCAATAATTACAGAGTGTTTCTTTTTTTAAGGTGGGTAACGTTAACAGAGCGGTATGTGCCAGTCAAGTCTTTTCACCGGGGTGTCAGCGGGGAATTTGGCGTTTGCATTCCCCTGAAAAGTCGGATATGCCGTAAGGGTTAAATGCGGGCGTCGGCCGACCCGTGCATGGATAGCGGCGTGGAAACGCACCAAGCGATCGGCAGCGACGGCTCCGTCTGCCTGGAACCCGAGGCTTTTTTTATGGACAGCGGCTCAGAGAGCAAAAAAATCTGCCTGACCTTCTCCGATGTCGAACTGGTGCGGCACCTTTTCGGCCAACGAGATGATAATTTGCGCCGCCTGGGCGATCTGTTGAAAATCGATGTTCATGCCCGCGCAAACACCGTCCACATGCTTGGTGAGGCGGTGGCTGTGGATCTCGCGCGACGGGTGTTGGAGCAACTCTACGGTCTGCTTAAAGAAAAATACCCTGTCTATCCCAATGATTTTGACTATGCCCTGCGTGTTCTCCGGGAGAACTACCAGGCGGACCTGAAAAAAATATTTCTCGATACTGTTTTTATAACATCGAAAAAACGGGCCATTGCACCCAGAAACCAAAATCAGAAGACCTACATTGAAGCAATCCGCAACTACGACATCGTTTTCGGCATCGGACCCGCCGGTACCGGAAAAACCTACCTGGCCATGGCGATGGCCGTGTCGGCACTGACCAAAGGAACGGTCAGCCGCATTATTCTGACCCGGCCAGCCGTAGAAGCCGGCGAATCGCTGGGTTTTCTTCCCGGCGACCTGACCGAAAAAGTCGATCCCTATCTCAGGCCGCTTTACGACGCCCTGCATGACATGCTGCGTTTCGAAAAGGTGGCCACCCTGATGCAAACCGGGGTGATCGAAGTGGCACCCCTGGCCTTCATGCGCGGCCGAACCCTGAACGACGCGTTTATTATTCTGGACGAGGCCCAAAATACCACCACCGAACAAATGAAGATGTTTTTAACCCGGATCGGGTTTAACTCCAAGGCCGTGGTGACCGGAGATATCACCCAGATCGACCTGCCGACCGGCAAAGCGTCGGGGCTGATTGAGGCCAACACGATCTTGACGCCGGTATCAGGGATTGGGTTCGTCCATTTTAACCGTCAGGATGTGGTTCGACACCGCTTGGTCCAGGATATTATCAATGCCTATGAACTGCTGGAAGCCAGCCGCAACAAGCCGGCTGTCGAGCCGTCGGTCCGGGTGACGATCTCGCAAGCCGCTGCACCGCTGGGTTGACCGGCAGGCCGCCGCAGCCGTAAACGGGCTGACGATTCCCCGAGCCCGCCACGACCTGGTTGCGGCGGGCTGAAGCATCGGGCAAATATCGCAAGGGTTTCCAGACATCCATGGTGGGTAATCGCAAAAAAAGACCGCTGATGACCCTTCTCAGCGCCAGTCCCCACATTCGTTGGGTATTGCTGCTGTCGATCGTCGCCACGTTTGCCACCGCTCTCTACCCGAGCGTGGTGGTCAAAAAACACCGCTATCAGATCGGTGACGTCGTTAATAGCGACATCAAGGCCGCGGAAGAGTTTTTCATTGAAGACCAGGCCGCTACCGAAGGCCAGCGCCGCCAGGCCATAGCGGGTGTTATTACAGTCTACGACTTCAACCCCACCATTCAAAAAACGACGCTGACCCGCCTGAACGATGCCTTCGATCAACTGCAGGCCATTTACACCGACACGGCAGTGAACCTGGAAAAGCAGTTGCAGGCCCTGCCGGCTTCGCCTTCCCTGTCAAGCCAGACAGGGGTCATCACCCCCGCCGAGGCTCCGGATCTGCCGCCCTTGAGCCTCGCGGAGCGGCTGCTGCCCAGCAAAAGCCTGTTTGAAAGCATCATCGGTATCGAATTCAGTAACGAGGCATTTTCCGTCCTGATCGAACACCAGTTCTCGAAGGAGATCCCCAGACTGGTGGGAGCCATTATCAGCCAGGTTTTCGCCAACGGTGTGGTGACCAACAAAGAGATGCTGCTGCAGGAGTCGGAAAAGGGCGTCAGCCTGCGTAACCTGGAGACCCTTTCGGAAACCCACGTCATGAACCTGAGGCAGCACTACGGACCGGATCAGGCCAAGACGATGGTCCGAGTGATCGGAGACCCGCTGCTCAAAGGGATGAACGCTGCCCTGCTAAACCTGGTCGTGGATATTTCCCAGCGGCTGATTCAGCCCAACATCATCCTGAACAGCCTTGAAACCGAAGCCCGTAAAGCGGCCTCCGCCCAGCAGGTCAAACCGGTTCTCTACATGATCAAACGGGGCGAAATGCTGCTGCGGGAAGGAGAGCGGGTGACCCCGCTGCAGCTTCGCAAACTCGAAGCGATGGAAGGCTATGCCACGGCTCAGCAGGTGCCGCTTGCCGGTGCCGGAGCCCTGGTCCTGCTGACCACCATATTGATCATTCAATACCACATCCGGCTCAGGCGCCGCCTGGAATCCGGCATTACCGGCAACAAGGACCTGCTTTTTCTCACCTGTATCATGGTGGCCTTTATCGTCCTGGTAAAAATGGCCGCCACTTTGCCCGAATCCTGGTTTTTCGGCCTGGCCCTCTCCCATCCGGTCCCTTCATTTGGTTTCGGCATTCCCCTGGCCGCCGGCGCCATGATCGTCTCTCTGTTCATGGGCCGCGAGATCGCGCTGGTCTTTGCCCTGGCGCTGGCCCTGGGTGCGTCGATGCTGCTCCAAGCGGGCCTGGAGACCTTCACCTATTTCATCCTGAGCTGCACCATGGCAACCTGGTGGCTTCAGGATTGTCGGGAGCGAAAAAACATCATCAAGGCCGGATTCAAATTGGGTCTGATCAATGCCGGCCTGGCCATTGTGATCGATGTTTACATGGGAACCGCCTCATGGAACACCCTGCCCTTCAATGTAAGCCTGGCTTTTTTAGGCGGGGTTGTCTCGGGCGTCATCACGGTGGGCATGGCGCCGGTCGTGGAGATGGTCTTTCACTACACCACCGACATCACCCTGCTGGAGCTGGCCAATTTGGACCGGCCCGTCCTGCGCCGTCTGATGCTTGAAGCGCCGGGCACCTACCACCACAGTGTCGTGGTCGGATCGCTGGTTGAAGCGGCGGCGGCGGAAATCGGCGCCAATCCCATCCTGGCCAAAGTGTGCGGGTACTATCACGACATCGGCAAGCTGAAACAACCCCTCTATTTCATCGAAAATCAATCGGACGGCAGGAATCGGCACGATCGCCTGGCACCGTCCATGTCCGCCTTGATCCTCATCGCCCATGTCAAAAACGGGATTGAATACGCCCGTCAAAACAAACTCGGGCAAGTGATCATCGACACCATCCAGCAGCACCACGGTACCAGTCTGATCAGTTACTTTTACGAAAAAGCCAAATCCCTTAAAGGCAAGGACACGGTCAACATCAATGATTTCAGGTACCCGGGCCCCCGTCCCCAAACCCGGGAAGCCGGCTTGGTCATGCTGGCGGATGTCGTGGAGGCGGCCTCACGCACCCTTGACAACCCCACCCCCTCACGAATCCAGGGGCTGGTTCAGAATTTGATCAGCAAGATCTTTTCCGACGGCCAATTGGACAATTGTGAACTGACATTAAAGGACCTGAATCTGATCGCCAAAAGTTTCAATAAAATCCTCAACGGGATTCACCACCACCGCATCGAATACCCGGACAGTGCCGAAATCACCTCGGGAAGGCTTAAATATGGAAGTGCTGATCCAAAACCGACAAAACCGTCACCAGTTCCTGACTCCGGTCATTCAGACGACCGCCGGTCGCATTTTAAGCGCCTTGGGCTATCCTGACGCCCAACTGTCGATTCTAATCGTAGACGACGACCAAATGGCACAACTCAATCAGGACTATCTGAACCACGCGGGTCCGACCAACGTAATTGCGTTTCCGATGCAGCAGGGCCCCTTCGGCGACATCACACCGGGGCTCCTGGGCGACGTGGTGATATCCGCCGACACCGCTCATCGTGAGGCCGCTGCGGCCGGCATGGCCATGACCGATCGCTTCAACCAGCTTCTCATTCATGGGATTCTCCATCTGATCGGCTATACCCATCTCCAGTCGGAGGAGGCAGCGGCGGTCATGGACCAGAAAAGCAGCGAACTGATGACCTTAATCGACAAGGAGGGTCGCATATGGCCGGTTTAGCCGTAAAAGTCGATCCTGTTGCCGCCTTGAGAGAGGCCAGGAAGGCAGGCTATCCGGATCCTGTTGCCGCCGCCCTGCTGGCCGAGTTGGCCGGAGCGGAAGGCATCGTCTGCCATTTGCGTCAAGACCGGCAACACATTCAGGATCACGACGTCCGGATGCTCAAAAAGACGGTCCAGACCAAACTCATCCTGGAGATAGCGGCGACCTCGGAAATGATTGGCATCGCTCTGGACGTTCGACCCGAACTGGTCACGCTGGTTCCCGAGAACATGGAAACGGTCGCCGCTGGAGGGGGGCTGGACCTGATTGTCCACAGCAAATCCATCGGCCAAACCATCAACGCCCTGCAGAACAATGGAATTCCGGTGAGCCTGTTCATCGATCCGGAACCGGAACAGATCAAACTGGCGCACCAGGCCGGTGCCAACCGCATAACCATCCACACCGGCCGCTTCTGCGAAGCCACCAGCAGGACCAAACGCAAGCAGGCCTTCGCAAAAATTGTCGACGCCGCCAAGCTGGCCAAAAAACTGAAACTGGGCGTCAATGCCGGGCGTGGGCTGTGCTTTAACACCATCACCGCCTTTGGGGGGTTGACCGAGATCGATGAGTACAGCATCGGTCACAGCATCGTTTCCCGGGCAGTGCTGGTGGGAATGGACCGGGCCGTAAGGGATATGCGCGACCGGATCAAGACCCTTTGAGAACGCGGTGACCGACCGCTGTACAAGGAGGAGCGGATGTACCTGGTAACGACGGATGAAATGCAGCGCATGGATCAATCGACCATCGCATCCTTCGGCATTCCGGGCCGTCTGCTCATGGAAAATGCCGGCCGTGGGGCGACCGCTTTTTTCCTGGAAGCGCTCTACCGGCATCATCCCGGCGCCGTCGCTATTGCCGCCGGCCGGGGCAACAACGGTGGCGACGGCCTGGTAATGGCCCGCTACCTTCACCAGCAGGGGATCCGGGTGACGGTCTTTCTGCTGGCGACCAGCGATCGGGTCGCCGGCGACGCCGCCGCCAACCTGGAACTGCTGAAACGCATGGGCGTAGCGGTGGTGGAGCTGGCCGATGACTCGGCCCTGGAAGAGCAACGGGTGCGGATGCGTCACTCGTCCATCTGGATCGACGCCATCTTGGGAACCGGCCTCTCATCGCAGGTCCGGGGTCATTACCGCAGGGCAATCCACACTATCAATCAGCACCACCGGCCGGTTTTGGCCGTGGATATCCCCTCGGGCTTGAATGCCGATACCGGACAGGTCTGCGGCGCCTGCATTCAGGCCGCTGCAACGGCCACCTTCGGTTTTGCCAAGGTCGGGCACCTCTGCCATCCGGGACGCAGCCTCACCGGTCACCTGCAGATTGTCGAAATCGGCATCCCCCCCCAGGTCGCGGCGGCAATCGGCTGCCGCCAGCACCTCATCACGCCCGGTGCCCTGAAGGGCGGATTACCGCAGCGACCGGCAGCCACCCATAAAGGCGCTAGCGGCCATCTCCTGATCCTGGCCGGGTCTGCGGGAAAAACCGGGGCTGCCGCCATGACCGCTGCAACGGCCATGCGGGCCGGGGCAGGATTGGTTACCCTGGCGATACCGAAGACCTTGCAATCCACGCTGGCCTCGCTGGTGATCGAAACCATGACCGCAGGCCTGCCGGAGACGGCCGACGGGTGCGTGGACGAGTCCGCCTGGGAAACGGTGATGGCACTGCTCGCCAACAAACGCTGCCTGGCCCTGGGACCGGGCATGGGCACCGCAGAGCCGACGGGCAGGCTGATCCAGCGGTTGATCGAAGCGAGCCCCATCCCTCTGGTTATCGATGCGGACGGTCTGAATCTGATCGCAGCCAACCCATCCGTTCTGTCCAAGGCGAAGGCCCCCGTCGTGCTCACGCCGCATCCCGGGGAAATGGCCCGGCTCAGCGGTCAATCGACCGCGGCCGTTCAACACGACCGCATCGGCCACGCACGGTCCTTCGCCGAAAAACACCAGGTTTACCTGGTACTCAAGGGGGCGGGAACCATCATCGCCCAACCGGACGGAACCGTTTTTGTCAATCCCACCGGCAATCCGGGCATGGCCAGCGGCGGCATGGGGGATGTGCTCACCGGCCTCATCGCCGGACTGATCACCCAGGGCATGCCGCCGGCCGTCGCCGCCCGGACCGGGGTGTATCTGCACGGGTCGGCTGCCGATCGGCTGGCCGGCCAGCGGTCGCCGATCGGCTATCTGGCCACTGAGGTCATGAACGCCATTCCCGAGGCGATGCATGCCTTGGCCAGTGGTGGGGACTACCTGCCCTGGCCTGGACGGGACCGTCTGTTCTACCCAACCGATCCTGACCGATCATGACCAGCGGGCCAAAGCCCCACGGGCACCCTGTCAGCCGCGAATTCAAAACCGACACACCCGACCGGACCGCGGCCCTTGGCCGACGCCTGGGTCAGCGGCTCCAGCGTTCCCTCGTCCTTTTGCTTTTCGGCGATCTGGGAAGCGGTAAAACCGCCTTCGCCCAGGGATTGGCCCGCGGGCTGGATGTTCCCGCCGCATACGTCATCACCAGCCCCACCTACACCCTGATCAACGCCTACCCCGGCCGGCTGCCGTTTTATCATGTGGACTTATACCGCCTGCCGCAGCCCGCCGATCCGGAGGAGATCGGCCTGCGGGATCTGTTCGAAGAGACGGGCGTTGTGGCTGTCGAGTGGGCCGAGCGGCTTCACCCGGCGGACCGTCCCCCCTGCCGGCTCGAGCTGCACTTTGAGATCATCGCTGACGCCGAACGCCTGATTGGTTTGATTGGATATGGACTTGATCCAACGGATCTGCTAAAGGGGGTCGACAGTTGATCAATCCCATCGGGGACCATCCGAGCCGGCGTTGCGGCCCGTTGGCCCACCGCTGAAAGCAGGGTGTTATGGCACTGATCGTCCAAAAATTCGGCGGCACCTCGGTTGCGGACATCCAGCGGATCCGAAACGTCGCCAATCGTGTTGTGAAAGCGCACCAAACGGGCAATGCCGTGGTGGTGATCCTGTCGGCCATGGCCGGGGTAACCGATCGCCTCATCGGTCTGGCCAAAGAGGCCACCGCAAACCCGGACCGGCGGGAACTGGACGTTCTGCTGGCCACCGGTGAACAAACCACCGCCGCCCTGTTGGCCATGATACTCAAGGGGATGGGATACAAGGCCCGGTCGCTGCTAGGGCACCAGGCGGCGGTGGTCACCGACTGCGAATACGGCAACGCCCGCATCCTTGAAATTGGGACCGACCGGGTCAAGCAGCTGCTGGCAGACCACACGATCGTCGTGGTGGCCGGTTTCCAAGGCGCCGACATCCAAGGCAACATCACCACCCTGGGTCGCGGCGGGTCGGATACTTCGGCAGTGGCCATCGCCGCCGCATTGAGCGCGGATGTTTGCGAAATTTATACGGATGTGGACGGCATCTATACCGCGGACCCGAACATCTGCCCCCGGGCCAGAAAAATCAACGTCATCTCCTATGATGAAATGCTGAACATGGCCAGCCTGGGTGCCAAGGTGCTGCAGATCCGATCGGTTGGGTTCGCCAAAAAATACAATATCCCCGTCCATGTCCGATCATCGTTTTCAGAGGAGGAAGGTACCATGGTTGTCCAGGAGGATTCCGTAATGGAGCAACTGGTTGTTTCCGGAGTCACCCATGATCTGGACCAGGCTCGCATCACCCTCAAAAAAGTGCCCGATCAGCCCGGCATTGCGGCAAAAATCTTCTCTCCCATCGCCGAGGCCGGTATTGTGGTGGACATGATCATCCAAAATACCCGCGCCACCGGCCAGACGGACTTGACGTTCACCGTGCCCAAATCGGATTACCGGCGCGCCATGGAGATCCAACGACGGGTGGCGGAGGCGATCGGGGCCGAGGATGCGTTTGGCGACACCAACATCGCCAAAGTGTCGGTCATCGGCGTGGGAATGAAGAACCATTCCGGTGTGGCCTCACTGATGTTCAGCGCCCTGGCCCGGGAAAACATCAACATCATCATGATCAGCACTTCTGAAATCCGGATCTCTTGCATCATCGAGGCCAAATACACCGAGCTGGCCGTCAGGGTTCTGCACAGCGCCTTTGGACTGGACAGAGAGGATTAAGGGCCGCACCCCACCTGGGTCCGCCAGACCGGCACCAACCCCATGAAACCCTTCTCGCCCGAGCAGATCCGCTTCGTCCTGGTGGTCTGCGCCGTTGTCCTGGCCTTGACCCTGTGGCGCGTCCTCCAGGGGCACTGACCGGCCAACCGCCCCGGGGTGCGGCGGCCAGGGTTGTCTTTGCTCCCAGCTGACCCGGCAGCGGCCTACGCAGTCGCCTCTGTTCGCGCGGCTGCGAGTTGATCCAATGCCCCCTCAATTTCCCGCACAATGGCCTGCGCCGCCGCCTGAGGGTTGGCGGCATCCCGGATCGGCCGGCCGATGACCACATAATCCGCGCCACCCCGGATCGCCATGGCCGGTGTAACCACCCGGAACTGGTCATCCTGGGCCACCGGGCCAGCATGGGGCCGGATGCCGGGGGTCACAGCCAGAAACCCACCACCAAAAGCGGCTTTGATCGCCCCGACTTCCCGACCCGAACAAACCACGCCGGCGCAACCGGCGTCCCTTGCCATGGCCGCCTTTCTCATCACCAGCGCCTGCAGGTCCCCGGCAAAGCGCTGCTGATAACCCGCTTCGACCAATTCCCGCGGCGATGTGCTGGTCAGCACAGTGACCCCGAGAACCCGCACCCTTGCCCCGGCGCCTTCAACGGCCGCCTCCAACATGGCCCGGCTCTCGCCGCAGTGGACCGTGGCACAAAAAACGCCCAGGTCGGCCACCTGAGCCATGGCCCGCTTGACCGTCGCCGGAATATCGTGAAGCTTCAGATCCAAAAATAGCTTGGCCGTGCCCGCCTGCTCGATCCAGCGCACCAGGTCCGGACCGGACCGGATGAACAGTTCCAGACCGACCTTGAACATGCCCACCTCATCCGCCAACAAGCGCACCAGCGCTTGGGCCGCGCGGCGGCTGGCTACGTCCAAAGGAAAGACGAGATGATCCTTGGCTGATCTCATGGTTTGGCAATCGCTTGGGCAAGTTGTTGCAAAAACAATTTTCGGGGGACCTCTCTGGCCCCGAAGCGGATAAGGTGATCGGTTTTCACCTGACAGTCGATCAGTTCGAACCCCAGACCGCAGAGCCGCTCGACGAAGGCGACAAAGGCCACTTTGGAAGCGTTGCTGACCCGGCTGAACATCGATTCACCGCAAAAGGCGCGTCCCAGTGAGACCCCGTAAAGCCCGCCGACCAGCTGTTGCCCCTGCCACGCCTCCACCGATCGGGCAAAGCCCTGTCGATGCAGATCGCAGTACGCGGCTTTCATCTCTGCCGTGATCCATGTCCCTTCGCCATACGCGCGTTTGGCCTGGGCGCAGGCCTGGATCACGGCATCGAAGGCCTGGTCAAAGGTAATCTGAAAACGGTCCTTGCGGATGACCTTGCGCAGCGATTGGGGGACTTTTAACTCCGCCGGGTACAACACCAAGCGGGGGTCGGGCGACCACCAGAGTATCGGTTCGCCTTGGGAGTACCAGGGGAATATGCCGTTGCGGTAGGCCAGTAGCAGCCGTTCCGCACTCAGATCCCCGCCCACCGCCAACAACCCCTCTCGGATGGCTAAATGAACCGGTGGAAAGGAGAGTCGCTTGGAGAGGGTGAAAACGGGCATGAGAGTTCAATTGTAGTGGAAAACCAGCGCCTCTTTCTCCAAATCCAGCCGCACCGTGCCGCCTTTTTCCAGTTTGCCGAAAAGAATCTCGTCGGCCAGGATATCCTTGATCTGGGTCTGAATGATGCGGGCCAGGGGTCGGGCGCCATACTGGGAATCGTGGCCTTTTTTGGCCAGCCAGTCTCTGACCCGATCCGAGTATTCCAAACCGATTTTTTTGACTGCCAGCTGATCGGCAACCGCCTGCATGAATTTGTCGACGATCTTTCCCATAATCTCACGGTCAAGCGCGTTGAAGGAGATAATGGCGTCCAATCGGTTTCTGAACTCCGGGCTGAAGATTTTTTCAATGGCTTTTTTGCCCTTGGCGGTGGCATCACTTTTGGGGTCGCCGAATCCGATGGTGGCGCTGCTCATCTCCCGTGAACCGGCATTGGAGGTCATCATGATGATCACATTGCGAAAATCGGCCTTTTTGCCGGAATTGTCCGTCAAGGTCGCATGGTCAAGCACCTGCAGCAGGATGTTGAAAAGGTCCTCGTGGGCTTTTTCGATCTCGTCGAGCAGCAAGACACTGTAGGGGTATTTGCGGACGCCGTCGGTCAGCAACCCACCCTGGTCAAAGCCGATATATCCGGGGGGTGCGCCGATGAGCCTGGCCACGGCGTGCTTTTCCATGTACTCGCTCATGTCGTAGCGCATAAACTCGACATCTAAGTGTTCGGCCACCTGGCGGGCCACTTCGGTCTTACCGACACCGGTAGGGCCGGTAAATAGAAAAGAGCCGACCGGTTTCTCGGGCTGGCACAGTCCGGCCCGAGAGCGCTTGATGGCCGTCACCAGCGCATCGATGGCATCGTTCTGGCCAAAGACGACCCGACGGAGCCGGCTGCCCAGATTCTCCAGTTTGGCCTTGTCGCTCGTAGAGACGTTGACGGCTGGGATGCGGGCAATTCCGGCCACGATCTTTTCGATATCCGACGGGTGAATCCGTTTGCGCTTGGTGCCACCGGCAAGTCGGATCGCGGCACCGGCTTCATCGATGACATCGATGGCCTTGTCCGGCAGAAAACGGTCGTTGATATACTTGGCGGAGAGCTCGCATGCCGCCTTGAGCGCCGCATCGGTGTAAGTGATATCGTGATGTTTTTCGTAACGGGAGCGCAGCCCCTTGAGAATCTGGATGGACTCCTTGACCGGCGGTTCCAGGATGTCGATCTTTTCAAACCGCCGGGAAAGGGCGCGGTCCTTTTCGAAATGGTTCTTGTACTCCTCGTAGGTCGTGGATCCGATACATCGCAGTTCGCCGGTGGACAAAAACGGCTTGAGGATGTTGCTGGCATCCATGGACCCGCTGCTGGTGGCACCGGCGCCCACGATGGTGTGAATCTCATCGATAAACAGAATCGCGTTTTTGCGCTTTTTCAGTTCAGCGACCACACCTTTGAGACGCTGCTCAAAATCACCCCTGAATTTCGAACCGGCCAGCATGCCACCCAGATCCAAGGAGTAGATCCGAACCTCCTGCAGCAGCTCCGGCACCTCGCCCTCCCATATTTTCTGAGCCAGCCCTTCAGCCATGGCCGTCTTGCCCACACCCGGGTCGCCCACGAAAACGGGGTTATTTTTTCTGCGGCGGCAAAGCACCTGCATGGTGCGCGTCAGTTCCCGTTCACGGCCGATCAGCGGGTCCAGCCTGCCTTTGGCGGCCTGATCGATCAGGTTCACGGTGTACGTCTCGAGCGGGCCGGCTTTTTTCTTGGTGGTTTTATCTTCGGACGGAGAATCGATTTCCGTCGGAAGACCGGCAAGGTCAGCCGGCAGGTCATGGGCAGCCACCCGCAAGACATCCAAGCGGGAAATGCCCTCTTCGTTCAGAAAATAGACCGCATGCGACTCTTTTTCCATGAAAATGGAGGCTAGGATGTCGCTGACCGCCACCTCTTTCTTGTCGGCGGAGCGCACATGGTTGACCGCCCGCTGGATCACCCGCTGGAAACCGATGGTCTGTTGGAGCACATACTCGTTGCCCTCGGGAATCATCTCCATGGTTTCGTTGAAAAAGAGTTCCAGATTCGCTTTCAGCTTCTCAACATTGCCACCACATTTTTCGACGATCTCAAGCCCTGATGTATCGTGCAGAATAGCAAACAGAACGTGTTCCACACTTACATATTCATGCCGACGCTTTTTGGCTTCACGAACGGCAAACCCTAAGGTGGCGCTTAATTCCTTACTGATCATGTCTATTCTTGCTCCATGCTGCAGCGCAGCGGATAACCGTTATCACGGGCAAGGGTATGCACCGTTTCAACTTTGGTTTCAGCAATCTCATAGGTGTAGACCCCGCAGACCCCCACCCCTTTGCGATGGACATTGAGCATGATCGCCGCCGCCGATTCGGGTGACTTGTTGAATACATAGACCAGGACTTCGACGACAAACTCCATGGTGGTGTAGTCATCGTTGTGCAGCAACACCCGGTACAAAGGAGGGTCCCTGGTGTCATCCCGGGTTTCCGAGACTGTCTGATCGTCAACCTGGTTGCGGGGCATGGTTGTCTGCGTTCATGGCATAGGTGCGTTAGCGTCCACCGACGGTCCAACCCAGGACTGACGCGAGCGCGGCCCCCCAACCCGGACCAGCGCAGCGCCAACGCAACGGCCACCGTCACCGCCGTGGGCCGAGACCACTCTGTCAATTCAGAACCGTGAACCACCAGTTCGGCCTTCCAGGCCGATTATAATCACCGCCGGCGCGGGTTGTAAAGTGCATTTCTCGCCTGCAATCGCCAAAAGCAACCAGGGCCGCGGCCCGCTGTTTTCCCCAGGTTGGACGCCTGCCGACGCAGGCCCGAGCGCTCATGGCTCGATTTCAACTATCCGTGGAAGGGCCTGTCCGTTTTTGATGTCAAGCAGGGCGATGGAAACCGGATAGGCCAGGCGCCGATGGCCCGCACTTCCCGGATTGATGTAGGTCACGCCCGCTTTTTTAAAAATTTCAGGCTGATGGGTATGGCCGCTGACGATCACATCGATTCCGGCGCCCGCGGCTTCCAGGTCCAAACGCTGCCGGTCATGCAGGATCAAGAAAAAGAGCCCCCCGATCGTTACCATCTCCTGGACCGCTAGCGCCCGGGACCAGGCGCCGGTGTCCATGTTTCCACGGACCGCCACGGTCGGGGCGATGCGTTGCAGCCGTTCCAGCAGGTGGCGATCGCCTATGTCGCCGGCATGCAGAATTCGGTCACAGCCCGCCAGGGCCTTTTCAACCTCAGGTCGGAGCAGGCCGTGGGTGTCGGAAAGAATTCCAATGGTGGGTGAATCGTTCATGGTGCGCCTCTGCCCGCTATTTGCCACAACACTTTTTGAATTTCTTGCCACTGCCACAGGGACAGGGATCGTTGCGGCCCACTTTTTCCGATTCGCGTTTAACCGGTTTGTGATCGGCCGGCCCCCCACCGCCCGAAAAGATCAGTTTCTGTTCCCTGGGCTTTCTCAAATCGTCGATATGGTCCGGTTCGGCCAGCTGGATCCGGAACAGGATACTCAGCGTGTCCGACTTGATCCGCGCGATGGTCTCCTGGAACATGCCGAAACCCTCTTTTTTGTAAACCAGCAGCGGGTTCTGCTGGGCATAGCCCCGCAACCCGATGCCCTCTTTGAGGTGGTCCATGGAGAGCAGGTGGTCCTTCCACAGGTTGTCCACCGTCTGGAGCATCACCACCCGTTCCAACTGCCGGAAATCGGCCGCACCCAGCCTGGCCGCTTTCTCTTCGTAGCGCGCGTGGGCCTGCTCGTATATCTCCTGGGCCAGACCGTCGGATGTGAGCCCATCCAGGGTGTCGGCCTCCATCGGCACCAGGCGGAAATTGAATTGCTGGAAAACGGCGTCGGAGACAGCCTGCCAATCCCAATCCTCGGGAAGGGCCCGTTCATCGGCGAATTGCACCGCGACCGCCTCGGCCGACTCCATCATGATATCCTCGATGGTCGATTTCAGATCCACCCCGGTAAGCAGGTCGCGGCGCTGCTTGTAGATCACTTCGCGCTGCTGGTTCATGACGTCGTCGTACTCTAGCAGGTGCTTGCGGATATCGAAGTTGTGCGCTTCGACCTTGGCCTGAGCGTTTTCAATGGCCCGGCTGATCAGGTTGTGTTCGATGGGCTCCCCCTCCTCCATCCCCAGCCGCTCCATGATGCCGGTAATGCGCTCGCCACCGAAGATACGCAACAGGTCGTCTTCCAACGCCAGATAGAAACGCGACGACCCCGGGTCGCCCTGGCGACCGGATCGACCGCGCAGCTGGTTGTCGATACGTCGGCTCTCATGACGTTCGGTCCCCAGGATATGCAGCCCGCCCAGATCGGTCACCCCCTCGCCGAGAACGATATCGGTGCCGCGACCGGCCATATTGGTCGAAATGGTCACCGCCTTCCTCTGACCGGCCATGGCGATAATTTCGGCTTCCTTTTCGTGGTTTTTGGCGTTGAGGACCTCATGGGTAACACCTTGTTTCTTGAGCTGTTTGGAAAGTTGCTCCGAAATATCGATCGAAACGGTGCCCACCAGCACCGGTTGACCCTTGTCGTAAAGGGCCTTGATCTCATCGATGGCGGCATTGAACTTTTCCCTGCGGGTCTTGTATATCACATCGGGGAAGTCGACCCGAATCATGGGTTGGTTGGTGGGGATCACCACCACGTCCAGGTTGTATATTTTTTTGAACTCCGCCGCCTCGGTGTCCGCCGTTCCCGTCATACCGGCCAGCTTGTCGTACATTCTGAAATAATTCTGAAAAGTGATGGTGGCCAGGGTCTGGTTCTCATTTTCAATTTTGACATTTTCCTTGGCTTCCAGCGCCTGGTGCAGCCCTTCGCTATATCGGCGCCCGGGCATGAGCCGACCGGTGAACTCATCGACGATGATCACCTCACCGTCCTTGACGATGTAGTCCACATCACGTTTGAACAGGGCGTGGGCCTTCAGGGCCTGATTGGTGTGGTGCAGAACTTCGATGCTGGCGGGATCGTAGAGGTTTTCCACATTGAGCAAGCGTTCGGCGTGGGCCACCCCCTCCTCGGTAAGGGTCGCGCTGCGGGCCTTTTCATCGATCTTGTAGTCCAGCTCCGCCCTGAGCCGGGGGATAATGCCGTTGACCTGATAATAGAGCTGGGTCGACTTTTCCGCCGGACCGGAAATAATCAACGGGGTGCGGGCCTCGTCGACGAGAATACTGTCCACTTCGTCGACGATGGCATAGTGAAGATCACGCTGGACCAGGCTTTGGTGATCAAACTTCATGTTGTCCCGCAGGTAATCGAAGCCAAACTCGTTGTTGGTCCCGTAGGTTATGTCCGAACCATAGGCCGCTTTGCGCTGTCGGTCATCGAGGCCGTGACGGATGGTGCCCACCATCGTTCCCAGAAAAGCGTAAATTTGACCCATCCACTCCGTATCGCGCCGAGCCAGGTAATCATTGACGGTAATGATGTGCACCCCCCGACCGGCCAGAGCGTTGAGATAGGCTGGCAGGGTGGCGGCCAGGGTTTTGCCCTCGCCGGTTTTCATCTCGGCGATTTTTCCATCGTGCAGCACCATACCGCCGATGAGCTGAACGTCATAGTGGCGCAACCCCAGTGTCCTTACCGATACCTCCCGAACCGTCGCAAAGGCTTCCGGCAACAAGTTGTCCAGCGCTTCGCCATTGTCTAGTCGCTGCTTCAGCCGTGGGGTCTGGCCCTTGAGTTGATCGTCGGACATGGCCTTCACCTCCGGCTCGAGGGCATTGATGGCCGCTACCAGGGGTTGAAGCCGTTTCAGTTCGCGCTCGTTTTGACTCCCGAATATGCGGGTCAAGAAATTACCGATCATGGTCTATCATCTCCACTGTTTCCGCTGGGTGGCGTGTATCAGAACCGCAACGACCCCGACCCGGCAGGCCGCTGGTCATTCCGGTGTCAAAGAGGCGACATCCTAAACCATTTTACCGGGCCACTCAAGCGCAAAGGGACATTCGGTCAGGGGGACAGGGGCGGCGGGTCGGACGTCCATGGAGTGGATGATGGGAGCGATCAGTTCAAGATGTAGGTTTCCGGATTGACGGGCACACCGTTGAGATGGACCTCATAGTGCAGGTGGGGGCCGGTGGTGCGACCACTGCTGCCCATCTGGCCGATGATGTCTCCCCGTTTTACCGCTTCACCCCGCTTCTTGAGGCTTTGGCTGAGATGGGCGTATCGGGTGATCATACCGTGACCATGGTCGATGACCACCACATTGCCCAGCGGCCCCTTTGTTCCAACGAAGGTGACCACCCCTTCCGCCGTGGCCAGGACGGCGGTGCCTTTGCGGTTGGCGATGTCCAGTCCCTTGTGGAACTCTTGCCGACCGGTAAACGGAGAGGTGCGGTTCCCAAAACGGGAGGTGGTCCATCCGCCGGTGGGGCGAATGGCCGGAGTTGACGCCAGCAGGTTGCGCTGACCCTCGAGTTGTTCCAGGAGCATGCCGAAGCGATTCACCTGGTGCACGGCGGCCGTGTCCAGCTGCTTGAAGTGGTGATGCATATCCCGCATCAGCCCTTCATGCCGCTGTGTCGGCTCGAGTTGTGGGTCCAGGTCCTCGGGGGCCGGGCCGCCAACGCCGAAAAGCTGGTCGTCGTTGTTGACGGGACCCAGATTGGCGATCACGCGAATCTTTTCTTCAAACCGGTTGAGTGTGACCAGTTTATCCTTGAGGGTGTTGATTTCGTGGGCGAAGGATTGAATCTGCAGGCGGTGTTGCAGGATATCATCGTGCTGGTCGGCAAGGGTCCGGCTCATCTGGGCCTTGCCTGCCAGGGCTTGGCGAAGGCCATGGTAATCGTAAAGGATCAGACCGCACAGCACGCCGCCGCCGATGGCGGCCACGGCCAGGGCGGTAAGCAACCAGCGGGATACGCTAAACCGCTGAACGCGGGTTCCCGAGTTGCTCAAGACGATGAGGGAGATTTTATCAGCCATTATCCTTTTGCGTTGTCAACCACCGGCACCCACTACGGGTCGAGGCTACCACGGTACTATCAGCCTGTCAATACCATGGCAGCCCGTCTCGCTGACAATTGACCCGTTTAATCGATGAAACGGCCCCTTGCACCCTTGCGGCACCACCGGTTCACAGCAGGCCCAGCTTGAACTTGAGGGACTTGAGGGTGTTGAGCATCAGCATCGTAATGGTCATGGGGCCTACGCCACCGGGAACCGGGGTAATGTAGCCGGCAATCTCCTTTGCGGCTTCAAAATCCACATCGCCCTTGAGGATCGCCACCTTCTTACCGGTCTTTTCACTGACCTTCTCCCCTACCCGGTTCACGCCGACATCAATGACACAGGCGCCCGGTTTGATCCACTCAGGCTTGACCAGGTCGGGCACACCGGCGGCGACGATGAGAATATCGGCACGTTTACAGTGGGCGGCCAGGTCTTTGGTGCGGGTATGGACGATGGTCACTGTGGCGTTGGCGCCGGGACCTTTTTGCAGCATCATGTTGGCGATGGGTTTACCCACGATGTTGGAGCGACCCACAACCACCACCTCGGCCCCGCTGGTCTGAACACCGGAGCGCACGATCATCTCCTGGATGCCGGCCGGCGTGCACGGGGCATACTTGACCTCGGAGCCGCCGATCATCAGCCGGCCCACGTTGACCGGATGGAAACCATCGACATCCTTGTCTGGGTCGATGGCATTGAGCACTTTCTTCTCGTCGATGTGCTTGGGCAGGGGCAGCTGGACCAGGATGCCGTTGATACTGTCATCCTTGTTGTACTGGTCGATCAAAGCCAGCAGGTCGCTTTCGGCAATGTCGACCGGACGGCTGTCCTGCACCTCTTTGAAACCGACACGGTGGGCGGTCTGAATTTTCAGAGTCACATAGGAAATCGACGCCGGGTTCTCCCCGACAAGGATGGTCACCAACCCGGGAACCACACCGTGCTTCTCCTTGATCTGCTGCACCTCAGCGGTAATCTCCTCGAGGATCCGCTCCCGGATCTCGGTACCCTTGATAAGCGTAGCTGTCATCTTCACTCTCCTTTCAGATTGATAGTTGCCGCGCCGTCAGCGCGTCTTGAAAAGCCACGGCGTTTGGAAAAAGACGGCCGGTTAATGGGAAATACGAGGGTTTTGCCCTCATGGGGCGGATGATAGGATCGCCCCCTGTTTAGTCCAAAACCGTGCCGATGTCAACCAAGCGATGGTTCGACAGGCCGTCGCTAAAGCGGGTATGGTGTGTCGCGCAAACCGGCCGTTTCATCAAAACCGAACATCAGATTCATATTCTGGACCGCCTGGCCGGCGGCCCCTTTGACCAGGTTGTCGATGGCCGAAAGCAAAATCAGTCGACCGCGGTCGGGGTCCAGCACCCAGCCGATATCGCAGAAGTTGGTCCCCTTGACATGCGCAGTGTCGGGAAAGCGGCCCTGGGGCAAGAGGCGGATAAAGGGCTTTTCGCGGTAAAAGGACTCCAGGCACTGCCCGATCTGCGCAAGGCCCGTTGCCGAAGCGAGCCGGACATAGATGGAGCTCTGCATGCCCCGGGTCATGGGCACCAGGTGGGGTACAAAGGTTATCCGTACCGGCACACCAGCAAAAAAAGAGAGCTTCTCCTCTATTTCGGGGGTGTGCCGGTGCCCGCCCACCTTATACGGTTTGAACGATTCGTTGACGTGGCAAAAATGGGTGGTCGGGGTGGCCTCGCGACCGGCTCCACTGACACCGGATTTGCAATCGGCAATGATCGTGGCCGGGTCCAGCAGCTTTTCCTGGACCAGCGGCAGCAGCGGCAGCAGCACGCTGGTTGGGTAACAGCCCGGGTTGCCGACCAGATCGGCGCTGACAACCTGATGACCGTAGAGCTCACACAGCCCGTAAACCGACCGAGCCAGAAGGTGAGCCGCCGTGTGGGCCTGGTAATGGGCCTCGTAAGCCGCACTATGGGTGAACCGAAAGTCGGCCGAAAGGTCGATCACCCGTTTTCCGGCGCTGAGCAGCCCGGGAACCGCGGCCATGGAGGCCTTGTGCGGCAATGCCAAAAAAACCACGTCGGCCTTTGCGGCAATGACCGACAGGTCACCCCCCGCACAATCCAGATTGACAAACCCCTTTAAGGCCGGATAGATCGCCTCGTAGGGGATGCCGGCATGCTGCCGGGACGTGATCAGGGTCAAGGCCACCTTGGGGTGGCCGCAAAGGATGCGCACCAGTTCGGCACCGGCGTATCCGGTGGCACCCACCACCGCGGCACGAAGCATGAGAACTCCTTGTTGATGGTTGGGGAAAAGAAATCATCCCCCCAAGTAGGCCCTCTTAAGCTCGGGGTCGTTCATCAGGGTGTTGGAATCCCCTTCCAGAACCAGGCTCCCGTTTTCCAGGACATACCCTTTTTGCGAAAATTTTAAGGCCAGGCGGGCATTTTGCTCAACCAGCAGAATGGCGGTCCCCTCCTGGCGGTTGATCTCCTTTAAGGCGCGAAAAACGTTCGTCATGAGCAGCGGAGACAACCCCATCGAGGGCTCATCCAGCAGCATCAGCCGGCGTCCGCTCATAAAGGCGCGACCGATGGCGAGCATTTGCTGCTCACCGCCGCTCATAGTGCCTGCGGCCTGAGACCGACGCTCTTCCAGGCGGGGGAATATTTCGAACACCCGGCGGACGTCTTTTTTTATTTGGTCTCGATCCTTGCGCGCAAAGGTGGCCAGCTGAAGGTTCTCCATCACCGTCAGGTTGCCGAATAAACGGCGGCCTTCGGGCACGTGGGTAACTCCGAGCTGACTGACCACCTTTTCAGGTGCAAATTTGAGCAGGTCCTTTCCCATGCAGGTCATGCTCGTGCCGGCCTCGACCGGCACCATTCGGGAAACGGCTCGCAAGGTGGTGCTTTTTCCGGCCCCGTTGGCACCGAGGATCGTGACAATTTCACCGGCGTCGATTTGGAAACTGATCCCATGCAGGGCTTTGATCTTTCCGTATGATACCCGGAGGTTTTCCACGCTGAGCAGCATCAGAACGCCGCCTCCTCTTCGCCGATGTAGGCCTCGATGACCTTGGGATGATTCTGGACCTGGCTGGGAGTGCCCTCAACGATGACCTGGCCGAAAACCAGGACCTGGACCTGCTGGCACAGCTCCTGGACCACCCTCAACCGGTGTTCAATCAGGAAAATGGCCAGATTGAAGCGTGCGTGGGCCTTGCGGACCACTTCGATCATGGCCATCATTTCGTCGGGCGTCATGCCCACCGTGGGTTCGTCCAGCAACAGCACCTTGGGTTCAATCGCCAGGGCCCGGGCCATCTCCACCCGTCGCTGAGCACCGTAGGGCAGGTTGACCACCAGCTGGTCGGCATACTGGTCGATGCCAAACATCTCGAGGTACGCCATGGCCAGTTGGGTGGTGGTGCGCTCTTCCTGCCGCCGTTTGGGGGTATCGAAAAAAGCACCCAGCAGACCGTAGGTGAGTTTGGCGTAGCGGGCCATCTTGACATGCTCGAGAACCGTCATGTGACGCCAGAGCTTCATCTCCTGGAAAGTGCGGGCCAGCCCCATGGCGGCGGTTTGGTTCGGTTTTTTACCGACCAGCTCCTCACCGTCAAAATTGACCGAACCCTGGTCCGGCCGATACAGGCCGGTGATTAAATTGAAGATGGTGGTCTTTCCGGCGCCGTTGGGGCCGATGAGGCCGCAGATCTGCCCCGGATCGAGGCTGAGGTGGTATTGGGAAACAGCCTGGAGGCCACCGAAACGGTGGCTCAAGCCGGTCACCTGAAGCAGCGGCATGTCAATCCCCCTCCCTGGGCCCGAAAACCCGTCGCGGGTCAAATTCCTTGAAGGCGAAAAGCCCGGTGGGCCGGAAGATCATAACCAGAATCAGCATCAGCGGAATAACGATCCACTTCAGTATTTCCAGGGGCCGCAGGGCCTCGCCCAGCAGGCTGATGGACACCGCCCCGACAATGGAGCCGAAAACGGAGTTCAAACCGCCGAAGTAGACCATGGCCAGCACCTCGGCCAGTTTTTGAACGCTGAACATGGCCGGGTTGACGTAGCGCAGCACATGCGCCAGCAGGCCCCCGGCCACCCCGGCCCAAAAGGCGCCGAAGAGAAAGGCCGTCATCTTGGTTTTGCGGGTATCCACAGTCATGGCCTCAGCCGCCGTCTCGTCGTCGCGAACCGCGTTGAGGGCTTTGCCCACGATCGAGGTGACAAAGTTGTTGATCACCCAGACGCCCAAAACGACGGTGATGAAAATCACCGGCAAGGTGGCCCAGGCCGGCTGCCCGCCAATGCCCCGGCTGCCGCCCAAAGCCTGCATGTTTTCGAAAAAGCTCTTGACGATGAACAGAAACGCCAGGCTGATGATGGCCAGGTAGTCCCCCCGGGTCTTGAAGGAAGGGACGGCGATGATCAGCGCGCCCACAGCAGCCGCCACACCCCCAGCGATCAGCGCCAGGGGGAACGCCAGATAAGCGCTGCTAACGGTGAAAAGCGCGTCGCCGAGCAAACGGTCGCTGACGAAGAGCCCGACCGTCATCAGGCTAGCCACATAGGCGCCGATAGCCATAAACCCGGGGTGGGAGCATGAAAATTCGCCCATGTATCCGTTGATGATATTGAGACTCAAGGTGAACAGCACCGCGATCAGGGTCAATTTGAGGGTAATCAGGCGATAGTCACTGACACTGGCCCAGATATGCAGGACCGCATACATCAGGCCCAGCTGAACCATGACAGTGACGATGAGCGGGAAGCGCTGCAGGTAGCGGGCCAGTGCATTGGCCGGCCGCTGCGCCAATCGGGCGACAAAAACCAGGGGAATCAGATAGATCACCGCCAGATAGGCCAGGGCCGCGGGGATGTGCATCATCGTGGCCCAAATGAAGACTTCGCCCTTGACCAGAAAGTTGACCACCCCGGCCACCACGCGGAAGATGGTCAGCAGACCGAACAGCACCGGCATCCGCGGCAGTCCCAGCAGGGCTGACAGGCGCCCGCCGACCAGCTGCTCCCAGAGGACACACACCAGAAACCCCAGCAGGTACCCCAGCAGCGGAACCGAGTTGAAAAGCTGGCCGAGTCGAACCAACAGGGAACCGGTCTTTGCGGGTCCAGCGGTTTGTGCCATAGCAACGCTTCCTTGTCCGCGATTGGATTCGAGGGTAGCCATCAGAGTCTGAGCTTGGCGCTGTATGCCTGCCCAAATAGTCCGTGGGGCCGGAAGACGAGAATCACCAGAACAATGGAGTAGGCGATCAGGTCGCGCAGGTTGGAGCCGATATTGAGGGAAAAGAGCCGGTTCACAATCTGGATGGCCGGCACGGTCATGATCTCGATAAAACCAAGCATAAATCCGGCAATGCCGGCTCCCATGATCGACCCGCGACCGCCGAGAATGGCGGCTACGAATGATTTCCACCCGAAAGTGACCCCCATGTAGGGGTCGAGAACCGGATAAGCCAGGCCAAACAGGATACCGGCGGCGGCAGCCAGGGCCGAACCAATGGCAAAGGTCAAGGTGGCAATGGTGTTCATGGGCACACCCAGCAGGGGAACCACCACGTAATCGTAGGACATGGCCCGCATGGCCATGCCCCACTTGGTTCGGGTGATCAGCTGGTGCAGGGCCAGCATCAGACCGATCGACACCAGCACGATCATGATCTTGATGTTGGTCACAAATACACCGCCGATGTTGTAGGTCACCGATTGGATCAGCTGGGGGAATCTGAGCCGTTGACCGCCCAGAAAAAGGATGTTGGACGTTTGCAGGATGATGCCGATCATGAGACCGGTAATTGCGGCCGATGCCCGGGGGGCTTCCCTCAGGGGGCGGTATCCGACGCGCTCGACGATGATCCCCACAAAGGCGGTGAGAAACATGGCCAACAAAACCGTCACTACCAGAAGCACCCAACCGGGAAAGACAGCGGCGGCACCGGCACCGAACAGGGCCAGCAGCCCCAGGGCCAGCCCCAGCCCGATGTAGGCGCCCACCATAAAAATATCCCCGTGGGCAAAGTTAAACAGCATCAAGATGCTGTACACCATGGAGTAGCCAAGCGCGATCAAGGCGTAAAAACTGCCCCACTGCAAGGCATTGACCAGATTCTGCACGAAAAAGGTAATGGTCATGAGCGCCATCTCCGGTCAAAAGCAAAGGAGAACCGGCACCGCTGGTTCCTTTCGGATTGGACCGGCCGCCCCCCTCGGCGGGGGGGCGGCCGGTCCATGGACACGGCAATCCAGGGGTTCAATGGATCAGGGACAGACGGATTTGAAGAACTCGAACTCACCAGCGTCGTTGATTTTGACCACCACGGCGCATTTATGGGGATCGCCTTCAGGGGTGAAGGTCATATCGCCGGTGATGCCGGGGTAGTCCTTGATGGATGCCAAGGCGTCTTTGACTTTGACGCGGTCAGCCTTGGTATCGCCGGAAAGGCCACCGGTGTCTTTGATGGCCTGGATCATCAGACCTAAGGAGTCCCAGGTCAGCGCGGCCACATCGTCGGGGGTTTTGCCGTAAGCGACGGTGTATTCGTCAATAAACTCCTTGGTTTCACCCTTGGCGCCGGCAGCGGCATAGTGGGTCGAAAAGTAGTACCCCTTGCAGTCGTCGCCACACAGGCCCATCAGGTCACCGCCGCCCCAGGAGTCGGACCCGAGTATCGGCTTGGTCCAGCCCATCTCCTTGGCGCCGCGGACGATCAGCGGCACTTCGCTGTAATACTGGGGGGTAAACAGCACATCGGCGCCGGACATCATAATATTGGTCATCTGGGCCGAAAAATCCTTGTCACCGGTGGTGAAGCTTTCGAAGGCCACCACCGAACCGGGACCATTGATCGTTTCGAAGGCGGCCTTGAAGAATTCGGCCAGCCCCTTGGGGTAATCGGCGGCAATGTCATAAAGGACCGCTGCTTTTTTGGCACCAAGCTCGTCGCTGGCGAAATTGGCGGCCACCGGACCCTGGAACGGATCCAGAAAACAGCCGCGGAACACATAGGGTCGGTCCAAGGTGGTATTGGGGTTGGTGGACCAGGGACTGATCATGGGCGTGGCGAAGTTGTTGGCCACGCCACCGGCAGGCACAGCCTGGCTGGACGCCTGGGGACCGATCAGACCCAGCACCTCTTCTTCGGTGATCAGCTTGGAGTGGACCTTGACGGCCGATTCGGCCTTGTACTCGTTGTCCTCGAAAACAAAGCGCAAAGCGTAGGTCTTTCCGCCCACAACGATCTGCGGGTTCTTTTTCAAATACATCTCCGCGGCGTTTTTGGTTGATGCCCCCACGTCGGGGTTGTCTCCGGTCAGGGGAATGTTAAAACCGAGCGTGATGGTGTCCGAAGCATCGGCCGCAACCGCCGCGAACATCCATACCAGTGCCGTAATCAACGTCAGTGCGACTCCGAACGATCGTTTGCGCATGTCAGGCCTCCTTTTCTTGTTGCCGATTGGGTGGGTGGGCTGGGGGTTGGCACCCCGGAATGGGTATTCGCCTCTGCTAACACGGACAGCTTCATTTTTCAACGTCATTGGTGGAAATATTTTTTTCCGGGGCCCTTAATCGGACGGCTGGCACAGACGCATCAAAAACGCCTCCACAATCAGCCGGGGGTCCTGGCCGGTGGATTTGATGCGCCGATCGCTCTGGCTCAAGTAGATCATGGCCGCGATCAAGGCCTCCAGTGAAAAGGGATCGGCCTTTTTGAAGGTCTGGAAAACGGCAAAAGCGCTTTTGGGGTGCTTGGCCAGCACCAGGTCGCTGGAAACGGTTTTTTGGGGCTTTTTGCCCTCAACGCAGGGATTCAGGATCGAATTCCAGCTCTGGGTGAGCCGGGCGGCACGTTCATCTTCGGCCTGAATCGCCTCGAGGGTGGTCGCTTGAAACCGGGCGAAGTCCATACCGCAGGACCAGGTCCGACCGCGGTCCCGAACCAGAAAGGATTTGGCCACCAGCAGCCGCCGAATCTGGTTGGCCAGGGCCGCCAGCAGCTGCAGCGGGTGCATCCCCTCCTCCAACAGGCTGCGCATGAAAAACAGCGCGGCCGATAGGTCCCGTTCGGCCACTGCATTGGTAAACTCGAAAATCGGGTCCTTGCGGGTGCGCTTGATCAGGGCCGTCACATCCGCAGCGGTTATGGTCGATCGGTCGCCGACATAGCTGATCAGTTTCTCCAGATTGCCGGCAAGGGTGCGCAGGTCGAAGCCGGTCGACTGCAGCAGCCGCTGGCAGGCATCCCCAGCCATTTTTTTGCCCGCCCGGGCCAAGGCGTCATTCAGGGTGGATTGCATTACCGCTCCCTGGGCCATGCGGTCGGCGCGGTTCTCTCCTTTGGGAACGGCGCAATCCACCACCAGGCCCTTGGCCTCAATGGCTTTGAACAGCGCTTTGCGGCGGTCGACCCAATCGGTGGTGATGAGCAGACGGTGCCCTTCCGGAAACCCCTTTTCCAGGGCTGCACCAAAACGGTCGGCATCATCACGCTTGTCGGGTATCTCAACCCGGTTGGCGCGACAGTAGTCGATCAGCTGAGCCAACCAGGGCCGCGGTTGACCATCAACATCCGCCACGACTTGATTTCTCAGCGCCGGTGTGGTCAGGTCCGCAAAGCTCAGCCCAGACAGGGCCATCAGGTTCACAAACGGCCGCGACGCCTTTGGCAGGTCTCCACTCTGCGCGGCCTGGATCATCTTTTCCTGCAGCCCTTGTAACGCAGCGGGAGAATAGAACAACCGGGAATCCTGCCACAGCACCACCTTGGCGTCCGAAAGCAGGGCATAGGTGTTCAGGCTGGCGAGCACGGTGCCCATGCTGTCGTCGGCGCCGTCGAAACGCTCCACAGCCAAGGCCCGTTCAGATTGCGGCACCAGGAGGTCCAAAACCGCCGCGCAGGCTTTTTGACAGAGCAGCTCTTCGCCGTAGACCAGGGTCACCGGGGGCCATTCAGCCACCGAAGCCCGGCTCAGATGGGCGGCAAGCGTGTGGAAAGCGATGGTTGGCATGAGCAAGGGTTCAGCGGTTAACGCCCGTCGAAAAAAGCGCTGCGCCGAGTCAGCAGCTGGGTGGGGGGGGTGGGGTCAGGGCCACGGTTACGTCGCCGCCAAAAGCCGGGGTCTACGACTGCGGCATCTTTCCCAACACCATGTGTGCAATGAAAATCACGACACCCACCGTAATGGCACTGTCGGCCACATTGAAAGCCGGCCAATGGTAATCCCCCAGGTAAAAGTCGACAAAATCCACTACCTCGCCCAAGCGCAGGCGATCGATCAGATTGCCGGCCGCTCCGCCGAATATCAGGGCCAGCGCGGCGGCCAGGTATGGATGGGTCTTGGGGGTGCTGCGATAAAAGTGGACGATCAGCCCCATGGCAATGGCCGAAAGGCCCACAAACAACAGACTGCGGATCGCCGGGCTGCCGGCGGCCATGAAACCGAAGGCCCCTCCCGGGTTGCGGATGTGGACCAGGTTGAAAAAGCCCGGAATCACCACAAGGGAGTGGTAAAGCGGCATTGTTGCCAAGACCAGCAGTTTGGTGGCCTGGTCCAGCACCACCACCACGCCGGCAATGATCGCAAAAGGCACCCACCCCATGGAAGCAAATGGCATTATTTTTCTATCTTTCTTCTGTTCAGGCATGTCCGAATAATGGCCGGAGGGGCGGTTTTCGCTTGGCTGGCCCCCATGGGCACCCTATCCCGCCGTGCTGGGGCAATCGCCCATCTGGGCCAGGGCAGCGGCGCAGCGACTGCAGATGGTCGGTTGCTCGACAATGGCGCCCACGCTCTCTGCATGGACCCAACAGCGCTGGCACTTGATACCGCCGGCCGGGCTCACCTGCACCCACACCCCCTCGGTATCCTGGCCGACATAAGCGCCGGGGATCCCTCCACGGACCATGGTGGCCTGGGAAACAATCAACAGGGTGCGAAGATCCTTCTGAAAATCAGCCATGGCGCTGAAAAGGTCGTCGGCAAGCCCCAGCGTGACCGCCGCATCCAGCGAGTGCCCGATCACCTTCTCAGCGCGGGCCTGTTCCAGGGCCTTGGTCACCTCCGCCCGAACCTGGATCAGCGTTTCCCATTTCTGGGCCAGGTGCGCATCCCTGAGTCCGGCCTGGGGTTGGGGAAAAGTTACCAGGTGGATGCTCAGCGCCTTGCCCGCGACGGTCGGCATATGGTTCCAGACCTCCTCGGCGGTAAACGGCATGATAGGAGCCATGATTCGGGCCATCGCATCCAAGATGGCGTACATGGCCGTTTGAGCGCTGCGCCGGGCTTCAGAGGCGGGCGGGCTGGTGTATAGCCGGTCCTTGAGAATATCCAGGTAAAAAGCGGAGAGGTCCACCGTGCAGTAGTTGTAGAGCCGATGGTAAATCACATGGAACTCGTAGGCCTCGTAGGCCCTCAGGGCCCGCTCAACCAGACCCTGGAGCTGGTGCAAGGCAAACCGGTCGATATCGATCATTCGATCCAGCGCAACCGCGTCGGTTTGGGGCGAAAACCCATTCAGATTGCCCAGCAGGAAACGACAGGTATTGCGGATGCGGCGGTAGGCGTCGCTGAGCTGTTTGAGAATGGTTTCGGATATCCGGACATCGTCGCGGTAGTCGGATGCCGAGACCCACATGCGCAGGATTTCGGCCCCGTAGCGGTCGATGACGGTTTTGGGTGCCACCACATTGCCCAGGGACTTGGACATCTTCTTGCCTTCGGCATCCACCACGAATCCGTGGGTCAGGACGGAACGGTAGGGAGCCGCACCGCGGGTGCCCACGGCGGTCAGCAGCGCGCTGTGAAACCACCCTCGATGCTGGTCGCTGCCCTCGAGGTACAGGTCCGCCGGCCAGCGCAGATCATCGCGGTCCTCCAGCACGGCGGCGTGACTGACCCCCGAATCGAACCAGACATCCAGAATATCGGTCTCTTTGGTAAAAACCGAATTTCCGCAGTGCGTGCAGACCGTGCCGGCGGGCAACCACTCAGCCGCCGGCTTTTCGAACCAGATGTCGGCCCCGTGGGCAACGAACTGTTCGAAAAGATGACGCATGATCCCGTCATCCATGTGGGGGGCGTCACAGCGCTCACAGACGAAAACCGTGATCGGGACTCCCCAGGCCCGCTGGCGCGATACGCACCAGTCCGGCCGGTTTTGGATCATGCCGAAAATGCGCTCGCGCCCCCAGTGGGGGATCCAGGTGACCTGGTCGATGGCCGCGAGGGTTTTTTTCCGCAGCCCGGTTTTTTCCATCGAGATGAACCATTGGGGCGTGGCCCGGAAGATCACCGGCTGTTTGCAGCGCCAGCAGTGGGGATAGCTATGCTGGATCGTGGCTTGGGCCAGCAGGGCACCCTTGTCGGCAAGGGTGCGGTTGATGGCATCGTTGGCCGTGAAGACGAACTGCCCGGCAAACAGCGCCACCGCCTCGGTAAAAACGCCATCGTCGTTGACCGGCGAATAGGCCTCCAGGCCGTAACGCAGACCCACATCGAAGTCCTCCCGACCGTGTCCCGGCGCGGTGTGGACGCAGCCGGTGCCGGCTTCCAGGGTGACATGCTCGCCGATGATGATCAGTGAATCCCGGTCGTAAAGCGGGTGGCGGCAGCGACGGTTTTCCAGGTCCCGGGCCTTGAGATGGGTCAGAACACGGTAGTCGGCCATGCCGAATCGGGTCATGCAGCCCTCGACCAGGTCGTCGGCCAGAATCAAGACCTGCCCGTCGCCGGTTTCGACGGCCGCATAATCGAAATCAGGATGCAGGGCCACGGCCAGATTGGCCGGCAGGGTCCAGGGCGTGGTGGTCCAGATCACCACAGAGACCTGCCGCCCGGCCAATTGAGGCGCGATGTCAGCGCCAGGGTCCTGCAGGGGGAACTTGACGTAAACCGAGGGCGAGGTCTCATTGTGGTATTCGATTTCAGCCTCGGCCAGGGCGGTTTTGCAACTGCAGCACCAGTGGATGGGTTTTTTGCTGCGAATGAGGCTGCCATTAATGGCGAATTTACACAGTTCTGTGGCGATAACCGCTTCGTAGCGGTAGTTCATGGTCAGGTAAGGATTGTCCCAGTCACCCATCACTCCGAGTCGTTTGAACTCGTCGCGCTGGATATCGATAAACTTCTCGGCGTAGTCCCGGCAGTGGCGGCGAATCTGGGAGAGGGTCAGCGCTTTTTTCTGCGCACCTAGGTCTTTGTCGACATTGTGGTCGATCGGAAGGCCATGGCAGTCCCAACCCGGTACGTAGGGCGCATCAAAACCGGCCATCTGTTTGGAGCGGACAATGATGTCCTTCAATACTTTATTCAGCGCCGTTCCCATGTGGATGTGACCGTTCGCATAGGGCGGGCCGTCATGCAGAATAAAGACCGGACGTCCCTGTGACGCTTCCCGAATGCGCCCGTAGAGTCCCATCGCCTCCCAGGCCGCCAGCTGCCTGGGTTCACGAACGGCAAGGTTGGCTTTCATCGGAAAACCAGTGCTGGGAAGGTTCAGGGTCTGCTTGTAATCCATCGAGGCCTCCGTAGCGGGATTGGATGGTAAACAGCGATACCTACTTTGAAAGCCGATCAGTGTCAAGGCAATAGAACGGCGCCGGCAGGGCAATCGCATGTGATGTTGGCACCGAACACGCCTATCTGAAGCAAGTGGCTGTTCGTTCACCCCTATTTGCACGCTCGCGTGGCGGATTCCCGCCAAATGCTCATATAAGGTGAGAATATCCCTGCCCGTACGCTTAGCGGCAGATTGGGCACGCCTGGGCGCATTTGCGGCAAAGCAGGTGCAGACGCGTACAGAATTGGATCTGGTAGGCAGCCTGGCCGCAGCCGGCACAAACCGCGGGATCGAGGGCTTTGAGAACCGGATTGTAGAAAAAAGTGAGCTGTTTTTTGGCGCGCCCGACAGCGACGCCGGCCAGCACCTTGACCGCAGGGGTGCGCACCAGCAAGGCCGCACAAAGCCGCAGTTGCACCGTGATGCTGTATTTTTTGAACAGGTCCTCTTTTTTGGCGCTCAGTTCGCCGCTCAGCAGGCCCATTTTCTCAACCCGGCCCTGAATCGAATCCTCGGACAGCCCCGGGCGCGTCAAGGCGGCTTCCATCTCCG
>JAWOIA010000070.1:0-9007 GCA_046484885.1 Desulfosarcina sp.
TCCAAAGAACGAACCATTGTTAAGGCCCGGGCACTTTGTTGCTACTGGGCTGTACGTGAACTGGGCATGTCAATGAGCACTGTGGCGGATCGATTAAAGATTGCCGGACCAACGGTTAGCGTGGCGGTGAAAAAAGGGCACAAAATCGTTAGCGATGAAGGGCTGGTGCTATCGGACGTACTGAATATAAGGGGCGCCCCCCACCCCCGAAGAATTAATTGAATGAAGCATCTTTCAGATCACTCAAAAGGCGTTTTTGCAATTTTTGTTGCCGCCATTTTATGGAGTAGCGGCGGATTATTTATAAAACTGATTTCATTGACTTCAATGCAAATATCTTTTTTCCGATGCCTGATAGCTGCAATCGTATTCGCGATCATTTTTAGGAAAAGAGTTTTAAATTTTAATAAGCTAACCATTCTTAATGCGGTATTTTATGCAACCGTTTTGACTTTGTTTGTAATAGCCACTAAAACCACAACCGCCGCCAATGCAATATTTCTTCAATCCACCGCGCCAATATACGTTTTGATATTTGAACCGATAATTAATAAAACAAAATGGGAACGAGTTAATATAATCACTGTTTTAGTATGCTTCTCAGGAATGTTTCTATTTTTTATCGGAGAGCTTTCTCCCGGTCACCTCGAAGGAAACATTGTTGCCTTGATTGCTGGATTTGCCTTTGCAGCATTCCTCCTTGGGATGAGAAAAAATGAAAAAGGCTATCAGCAAAGTGCGATCTTTTACGGGAATATTATCGTTGCAGTTATATGCATTCCGTTCATATTTGAAATTAAAATAATTTCTGTCAGTGATTTATGGATGGTGACATTTTTAGGTGTGTTCCAGATTGCCGCAGCTTATGCAGTATTCACATACGGTATCAAACGAATTCTTGCAGTTGAAGCCTCAATAATTTCAATGCTGGAGCCAGTTTTAAGTCCTTTTTGGGTGTTTTTGGGTTATGGCGAAGTCCCGACCAATTATGCAATTATAGGAGGAACAATCATTATTTCAGCGATTGTGGCTAGGAAAATTGCAATGGGTAGAGTTATAACCGAAAGCCGCTTATAGAAAGAAATTGAGCAATGTGGCGGATCGATTAAAGATTGCCGGACCAACGGTTAGCATGGCGGTGAAAAAAGGGCACAAAATCGTTAGCGATGAAGGGTTGGTGCTATTGGACGTACTGAATATAAGGGACGTCCCCAACCTTTCCCACCTCCACTAATGCTATTATTTACACATACCCATGTTTGGAACCCGCACATCGAATAATGGAATCGAGATTGTCATCACGATAACAGGCAATAGCAGGAACCATCTCTTCACCAGAAATCCTTCGTAAGCGTTTGAGGCTCTCAATGGTTGCCTCAACTACAACCTTCTCAAGCTCAAAGTGATCAGCAAATTCTTCGACTGAGCGTGATCCGTACTCTGCAATTATGGTTTCCACCTGCTCTACGGTAGGCAACTTTTTCCCTTCAAGATTGCTCATAGCTTGCCCTATTTTACATCATCCCAAGAGTTGTCAGTGAATTGTTATGTTGTGCATGTTTCCAATTGACTTGGCCCGTCTCCGGATGGGTAGACCGGATGGCTTAGGACCTGATCCAGAATTTTCAAACAAGCTCTAAGGGTTGAAACGACGATAGTCACGCACTTTCATCGACGCGTTCTCGAGATATGTCGATTTTTTTTTATTTTTTCAACATATCCCAAAAACCTGTCGATGTCATCAACCTATTCTTTCAAAATCGCCAGCAGTGGCGCGTTCAGATAATAGACCACGCGACCCACCTTCAAGCTCTGGAGCAGGCCGATGTCCGCGAGGGTTTTAAGGTACACGGCAGCGGTCTGCCGTTTGGCGATACCCCGCTGCTCCAGGAAGCGGGTTTTGCAATAGGGCAGCTCAAAAAGCAGTTCGATCAAATCCTTGGAATAGATCTTGGGGGCCTTGGTGCGCGCCAGGGCGGTGGCCCCCAAAACCTGGACGATGTGATAAGCAATAAATCAGACCAGGTCCATTCTCTGGGATCCACCTCCGGCAACTCTGGGCATGACGCATGCCGTGCTCCAAAGCGTACAACGCTTCAGATTATTGAGTTATTTAACGTCCCCCTTTTTTTCTTTAGGGATCACATCCGTTACGGCGCTCTGGCGCGTGAACATCGCATACCGGTTGTTCCACACAACGACGGCCGCAACCACCACGAACAACCAGGTATCGTAGGGCTGTGCATCTGGCCACAGAGGATTGATCACCTGCAGGTGGAAAAGGGCAGGAAGCAGGATGCTGCCGCGTGAGCGGTTGAACAGCGGTGTCACAATGACACTGAGGGCAACGGTACCAACGAAAAATGGCGTTAGCGACCAGGCGCCTTGTGGTGTGCTACTGAGCAGAAAGGCTGGAAGATGCCACACCGCCCAGATGACGCCCAGCACCAGCGCGGCCCAGATGGGCGCCATACTGCGCTGCAGCAGCGGCAGTGCCAGTCCTCGCCAGCCGATTTCCTCAACCGGCCCCTTGATGGCCATGAGAAACAACGCCAGTAAGTAAGCCTGCACCGACGCAAAAGGAAACAGTGTGTCGTCGGCACCTTCCTTTAACAGGGCCGATATATAGAAAATCAACGGCAAGACAACGATCAAAAAGACATACCAGTGGATCGACGCCCTCCACAGCAACAGTCGGGTGAGAAATCGCCGAGTCCCGTCGATACCGTGTCGGTAAAGAGTTAACGAAAGCGCCGCGATGGCCGGCGCGTAGACCGCGAGGTAGAACAATGGGTGGTCGCCCGTAAGATTACCGAACAATCTGACCATCGGCTGCGAGGCAAGGATGTAGAGCGCAAGAATCCCCCACGCAATCAGAAAGGCCATTGAAAAGAACGGGATCAGATCACGTTGACGCATCGGAAGCGCTCCTTACTGGTTCGGATTGGTGCCGGTATCGGGTTTCGCTCCTCTTTGCCATAGCGCGATCAGAAGCACTGCGAGAAGGACATTACCGATGAGTATGAAGGGATACATATCCGCCGAGATGCGAAGCCCCTCACCGGTAAAGTTCATCATGCCGTGAAAAATCAGGACTGCGAGGATACTACGCCGGCATCGATCAGTCATGGGAGTAAGTTATACCTCAAACAGTCGTTAATTGCGATTTCCTTTAGGGTAGCGGTAAGAAATAATTCCACAATAGGGCGCCGGATTTTGGTTCGGCACCAAAGCACATCCGTCGGCAATAGCTTGCTGGCTTTTAGGGTTGATTTGGGTTAAGGTCAATGTATGGCTGTCTGGTTGAAACAACGCTGCTGGGTCGTCTGGGGGGCTATGGTCACTGGGCTGATAGTGGGTTGTGCCGCCAAACCCGCGGCGCGGCCGGTGGTCTTTGAAGAAACCGGTCTGGCCAGCTATTACAGCAATGCCTTGCATGGTCGCAAAACCGCCAGCGGCGAGCTATACGATAAGAACAAGCTCACCGCCGCGCATCGCCACTTGGCCTTTGGCACACGCGTGGCGGTTCGAAACCTGAAAAACGGACATTCGGTTCACGTGCGCATCAATGACCGCGGTCCGTTTGTCAAGGGCCGGATCATCGACCTGTCCGAGGCAGCGGCCCGCCGGCTGGGGATGCTCCAAAGCGGGCTGGCAACAGTTCAGATCATCAGCGTTCACAATTGACCCACATGATCGGCAACCCGGATCGAAAGGAAAGGGACAATGCACGTCAGCTTTCTCGGCGCGGTAAGGGAGGTGACCGGCTCCATGCACCTGATTGGAACCGATCACGACTATGTTCTGCTCGACTGTGGTCTGCACCAGGGTCGCCGCAAAGAGGCGGCCGAGAAAAACCGGGTGCTGCCCTTCGATGCGGCCATGCTCAGCAACCTGGTGCTTTCCCATGCCCACATCGACCACTCGGGCCGCATTCCTTTGCTGGTCAAGGGTGGATTTACCGGCCGCGTCGTGTGCACCCGGGGTACGGCCAGCGTCTGCAACTATCTGTTGCCCGATTCGGCGCGGATTCAGGAGCAGGATGCCGACTACCTCAACTACAAGACCGTGCGCGGTGCCCTGTCCCAAGGTCCCACCATCAACGGCGCACCCATCGGCCCCCGCAAATATGAACAGCTCAAAAAGATGCTGAAAAAGAACCGCCATCAAATCGACCGCGGGGTGGTTCAGCAACTGATGGCGCGCTACCACCTGGAGCAGGTGGCGCCGCTTTACACCAGCGCAGATGCCGAACAGGCCCTGGCTCTGATGGAGGGGGTGCCCTACCGAACGCCGGTAACCATCGGCCGGGATCTGACCTGCACCTTCTATGAAGCCGGTCACATTCTGGGTTCGGCGATCACCGTCATCCGTCACAGCCTTAACGGCCGCACGCGCACGGTGGGCTACACCGGCGACTTGGGCCGTTTCGACAAACCCATCGTGCGCAACCCGTGCCTCGTTTTCGAGGAGCAGGACCGCCACATCGACCTGCTGATCATGGAGAGTACTTACGGCGACCGCGACCACGAACCGGTGCAGAATCTCAAACCCCAGCTAAAACAGGCGCTCAACGCCACCTTCGAACGGGGCGGCTGCGTGCTGATCCCCGCCTTTGCCTACGGTCGGACCCAGGAACTGCTCTACGTCATCCACGAACTGTACGCTGAAGACGCCGTGCAGCGGGTACCGGTCTTTGTAGACAGCCCCCTGGCAACAAAGATCACCGCCGTCTTCGGCGAACATCCCGAAACCTACGACCGAGACACCCACGAAACCTTCCTGCGACGAGGCAAGAACCCCTTCGATTTTCCTCAGGTGAACTTCACCCAATCGGTGGAAGAATCCATGGCCCTGATGCGCCGGACCAAACCCCACATCGTCATCTCCGCTTCGGGGATGTGTGAAGCGGGCCGTATCTTGCACCATCTGCGCCACAAGATCCACAACCCCGTCAACACCATCCTGCTGGTGGGCTTTATGGCCCGGCACACCCTCGGCCGGCGAATCCTGGAACAGGGCCAGGCCTATGCAGCCGGAGGCCGCAGCGGCGATCCACCCATCATGAAAATATTCAACAAGGAGTATCCTCTCAAAGCTCGGGTAGTCAAACTAAACGGGTTCTCGGCCCACGCCGACCGCAACGAAATGATCCAATTTCTCAAAGACGCCAATCTGCAAATCAAGCGCATCGCCTTGGTGCATGGCGAGGAGAGCCAGAGCCTGGCTTTTGCCGATCTGCTGCGGGAAAAGGGCTACAACGCCCAAGTACCCAAGGAGGGGCAAACCTTTACGATCGATTAGGCGATGCGGTTCAGCAGCGTTTTCGGGTGGGGTGTGTGCCTGTTGTCTTGCCGGATTTTTTCCTTTCACTTCTTAGCCCATGCCAGATGATCCATTGGGTGGCTTTGCCGGGATTGCGATCTTGCCAATCAGCGATGATCTCTCTGGCCTTGGCAGGGGCTTCCTTCATCAGGTCATTCAGGTTGTTGCCCACGCTCTTTTGAACAAACTTTTCCGGCGCATTCTTCAGGTTGCCCAGAACGCTCTTGTAAAGGTCGAATTCCTGAATGGCCACCAGGCTTTTTTTGGCCCACGGCAGCCGGATACGCAGGCATTCGCTTGCCAGCCGGCGTACGTGGACGTTCTGATCGGTGCTCCATTGCAGAATCATTTTTAGCGCCGGCTTCGGGTAGCGGGTAATCAGGGGCCGTATGGCGAACTCGCCGGTGAACCGTTTGGTGAGCTCGTAGATAAACGCCATTGAAGTTTGGAAATCCTGCGTGCCATGCCTCTCGACATACCGGCCGACAGGCCACAACCACCAGCCATAGGTAAACATGCCAGCGGTTTTATCGAGTTCTGGACCTAAAATACGATGAAATATGGCCGTCGTTTGCTTCAAATCGGAAGGCAGCACGCGTTCAAACGCATCCACAAAAGCATCCTGGCGGGCGAGGAATTCCTTGTCGGGTAATTCGGACAGCAAATTCGTCAGGAATTTTGCTGTGTTAAACTGCGGCCATATCGAAGCGATCTTGTCAGCCAAGAGGGTCGCGCAGGCCGCATCGTAGTAGTCTTTGAATTTCTTGGCCATAAATCGTCTCCCTCCCCCTCGGCGATTCTTGGCAGCAGCTCGGTTGCGTCACCCGCCAGGAACGGATCCAAGCACACCCGAATCGAGCAAACGGCCTCGTTCAGGCAAAGTGCGCCGTGATGATGGCCTCAAGTGTGGGTTCGCCATGATCGCTATATTCATAGCGGATGATGTGGTGTCGGGGGCGCTGAGAATGATGAAATCCGCTCCGGCGGCTGTGGCAATGGCGGCTTTGGGCATCACTTGGGCATGCGGGACAACAAATACAGCGGCATTTGATGGCCGACGCCTCCTTGCTGCCCTGGGAACGCTGTGTTGCGCTTAGGGTGAAAAACGCAGCGTCCAGGTCCCATAATCGCCCATCAACACCTTCAACACACCGTCTTTCCCGCAACCGTCCCTGATCAGCCCGCCTTCTATGTACAGAACAACCCCTTGAACCTCAAAGCGCCGATAGACCCGACGGTCCGGCGGTTTGCCGATCCGACCGATCGGCCCCTGGACAGCGCGTCATCAGCCGAAAACCGTGGCTCCCGGATAAATCGTCATCACACCGCTGCGCTCGGCGATGAAAGCGACCTGCTTGTCTGAAAGCGTGACCGCATTGAATGGGTTCATTTATTTTCGCCTCTGTTTGCGTTGGGGTGATCCTGGTTGAACCACATCGCTCTAAACAAAAAAAGCGCCGTAGACCATCCCGGCAATGGTGGACATGACGACGATGATACCGCAGAAAACCGCCGTCTTTTTGACCCCCATGACGCTGCCGATCACCAGCATGTTGGGCAGGGAGAGCGCCGGCCCAGCCAGCAACAAGGCCAGGGCGGGGCCCTGGCCCATCCCGGAACCCAACAACCCCTGCAAGATGGGCACCTCGGTCAGCGTCGCAAAATACATCACCGCACCGGCCACGGACGCAATCAGGTTGGCCCACAGTGAGTTGCCGCCCAGCAGCGCTTGCACCCACTGCTCCGGAATCAGTGCCGGGTGCCCCGGACGGCCCAGCATGAATCCGGCCACCAGCACGCCGCCGGCCAGCAGCGGAAAGATCTGCTTCATAAATCCCCAGGTAGATTCGACCCAGCTTTTGCACTCATCTTTTGTGAACCAGGCTTTTAGCATAAACCCCAGAATGATCAGCAAGGCGATGGTGATGATCCACTTGGCGGCGAAAATAGCCGGCCACAGGCCGGTCGATCCGGGGGCGGGTTTGGCGAAGGCGGCGAAAACCAGGATCAGCACCATGGTCAATAGGTACACGGTCTCTTGAAAAAGCGTGCGGTCCGTATCCTGCGCATCCGGCACATAAATCTGCCCGGCGGTGCGGGCGGCGTCATCCTTTCTGAAAATCAAGGCCATCAGCAAGCCGGTGGTCACGGCAAAGACGACCGCGCCGACGGCTCGCGCCAGGCCCAGTTGCCAGCCCAGGATCTTGGCCGTCATGGTGATGGCCAGCACATTGATGGCCGGGCCGGAATATAAAAACGCCGTGGCCGGGCCGATACCCGCGCCGCGGGTGTAAATGCCCGCAAAGAGCGGCAGCACCGTACAGGAACAGACCGCCAGAATGGTCCCCGAAACCGAGGCTACCGAGTAGGATAGGATCTTGCCGGCCTGGGCGCCGAAGTATTTGAGCACCGACGCCTGAGATACGAACACGGCGATGGCGCCGGCAATGAAAAACGCCGGGATCAGACAGGTCAGCACGTGCTCCCGCGCGTATTCCTGCAGCATCATAAAGGCTTCCAACCCGGATTGCCGGATCACCGGGTGGCTCCAGGGAACATAATATGCGGCGGCAAAGATTCCCACGATCAACAACAGTTTGTTGCGTTCCTTCATCACGCGCACTCCTTCCGGGCGCTTCTTGCACAGGGGCCGTCGATGCGGTCCCCCTTGGTCATGCTGCGCTGAGCCAAATTCTAGACAATCACCCGCTGCAAAAGGTTTCCCGGTTAATTTCAGGCAGACGGTCCACCAGCGCTGCAATTACGGCATCGTCCTCCAGCCAGTGACGCAGGTCTCCAGTACAACCGCGCACCGTCTTTTCCGATCGGTTGTCGTTTTGTAGCGTCGTCATGCCTTATGAAAATCATGGAACCAATGTTGGGTGTTGAGGCAGATCTTCACCAACATCAGCATCACAGGCACCTCGATCAGCACCCCTACGACGGTGGCCAGGGCCGCTCCCGAGGAGAGACCGAAGAGCATGGTTGAGGTGGCAATGGCCACTTCAAAGTGGTTGGATGCCCCAATCATGGCCGCCGGAGCCGCGTCCTGATAACGGAGCCTGAGCAACCGGGCCAGGCCGTACCCCAGCCAGAAAATGAAAACGGTCTGGATAAACAGGGGGACGGCGATCCACAAGATGGTCAGCGGGTTGCTGACAATCACCTCGCCCTTGAAAGAGAAGAGCAGCACCAGGGTAATCAACAGGGCGACGATCGTAATCGGCGTGAGCACAGGCAGAAACTTTTCCTTGAACCAGTCCTCCCCCTTGGTTGCAATGACCCATCGGCGCGTGACGTAGCCTGCCACCAGCGGCAGAGCCACGTAGATCGAAATCGACAGCAGCAGCGCCTGCCACGGCACCGGCAGTCGTCCCACGCCCAGCAGAAAACCCCCTAGCAGCCCATAGAGCACCAGCATGGTCAGCGAGTTGATGGCCACCATTACCAGCGTCAGGCCGTCGTTGCCGCGGCTCAAAAAGCTCCAGACCAGCACCATGGCGGTACACGGGGCGATACCGAGCAGGATGCAGCCGGCCAGGTAGCTGCGCCACAGGGGAATTTCGAGCATTCGCACACCGTCCATCAGCACCACCGTCCCGGCGCCATGGGTCGCCCCCACGGGCAAATTCAGACCAAACGGCATCTTCACCAGGTCGGTGGCCTCCACCCCGAAGGCGGA
>JAWOIA010000156.1:0-5676 GCA_046484885.1 Desulfosarcina sp.
GGCAAGTCGGGCGGCGGCCCGGTTTTTCAAGGTCATGTCGATCTCCCGGGGTCGGTTGACCCCGCCCCGATTTTTTCGCGGTAAAACGTGCATCGAAGAGTCGTTATCCTGGAGGGATTGAATTTCATTCATGTTTAAGGCCGTTTGAACAAGACGTGACCGACCACGTTCTGCACGTCTATTCGATGAGCAAGTCGGTATTTTGTCAGCCAAGAATTGTAAATGTCAATTCAAAAATTGATGGTCCGTCATTGCGAGGCGCAACGCGCCGTGGCAATCTCTAGGTGATTCGATGAGTTATGAGCCCGCCGCGCTGCGCTCGCAATGACAGATTCGCGGTTCCGGCCTTTTTGCGAGCACCAAACACATCATGAGACGATTCCATAGACCTGGTGAGCAGGCTGTTGAAAAACGTCCAGATGCAAGGCACATAAACGGCGCAAGGCACAAGGTGCACGGTGCACGGTGCACGGCCAAAAGATAAGAAAAAGGATACTCCGTGACCCCTGCGCCGTGAGCCGTGGACCTTCCTGCTCTGTACGCCGCAGTGACGAGGAATGAGGGTAACGCCGCAGATGGGCGTTTTTCAGCAGCCTGCTAGGCACTTCGCAACGGCGATCTCTGGATAACCCAGATCGTCAGCAGCGGAAACAGCAGTCCGAGACAGGTGACGGTGATCAGTAAAACGCCGAGCGCGGAGTAATCGGCAGGAACGGTGACAGCGCCGGATTGCAGATCCAGAATCTCGCGGCTGACCGTGAAAATCTGATTCAGGTATTTTGTGCCGAGGTTGCTCAAGGACAGGGCCAGATTGGTGAACGAGGCCATGACCGCAAAAAAGGTGGCCTTCAGGTGCTGCGGCGCGCTGTTGGCGATCCATGCCAGCATGGGGATCATCGCCACCTGGCCCAGCGGCGATTCCAGGGCGGTGTCCACCACCGCGATGAAACGCGCATTCACGACTCCATTGGTCAGAGCCGAGGTCCACTCGTGCAGCCCGTAGTACATGCCGATGATGGGCAAACTCAACACAGACCCGGCCAGAGTCAGGAACCCCACCACATAGGCAATTGATTTCTCGGCCATAAAGCGCCGAAAGACGAACATCCCCATCAGGGCGAGCCCGCCGGCGATCAAGGACAGCATCGACATGAATTGCTGGTCGAAGCCCAAGGTGTCGATCTGCCACCAGGTGGCGCCCGCGCCGGGTCCGGGAAGGGCCCGAAACACGAAAATGACGATCGCCGTGCCGACCAGGGTGCGACGGGCAGGAGAAGACAATTCCTTGAGCAGTTTGGCCATCAGGAAGAGGACGATGGACAGCGAGCCTGCCAAAACGATTTCCTGATTATAGGGAACTTGGCGCAATCCCATCACCAGCGTAAACAGAACAAAAACCAGGCTGCCCCCCAGAATCCACCAATTGGGCTGGACCGCCGGCCCGCTTCGATCCTTTCCCGGGAAAATCCCTCCGTCCGACAAGCCGAGCTGCCGATACTTGCGTACGCGGATTCGCTTCAGCAGACCGGCCATCGCCACTCCGGCCACCGAAATCACCGGGATAAGCAGGGCCATTCGATAGATATCGGTGTAGACGCTGCGTTTCAACTCTTCCGGCATGGCGCCGACGCCGCTGAACATGACGATATTGACGACGGATACGGCGATCCCCCCACCGACAATCGCCATCCGGCCCAGTGTCTGCATTGTGGTGTGCATCAGCCGGATGGTGCGATCGTCGAAGGCCGCACCCTTGTCGTCGACCAAGGGCACGGCCTCGACGGTCATGGCATCGGCCACCACATCCTGAATCACATAGCCCACCGGCGCCAGCAAAGCCGCAAGGACAAACCACGACTCCACGCCCATAAAACGGATCATCCAAGCGGTAGACGCGATTAAACCAAGCATGATCCCAAGGCTGGCGCTAATGATTGCGGCGCCGAAAAAGACCAGTGCGGACTTCCAACGCCAGATCAGGTCCACCAAGTGGCCCAACGGCATCTTCAGCGCCCAGGGCAGTCCGATCCAGAATCCGAGCATGGCCAAAAACTCGGCTGACAGTCCGAGGGTGTCCTTGACGAAAAAAGTCCCGACGATGCCGGTCAAACCGGAAATACCGGCGGCCATGTAGACCAGAAGGGGCGGCAGATACGAAAGACGTACCTGCCGCACCGGATCGATAATACGCGTTTTGACCCGGAACCAGACCGGGACCGCCGGGTGACGCGGATGCTGTCGAGGGGGTGGCAGATAGATCACGATGGTTCTCCAATCGGGAAGGCGGCGGCCCGGCCGCCGCCTTCCCGGAATGAGATTATCCTTGCTGCGTTAGGGGCACGTAGAGTTTTCCATTCTGTCGTTGCACCAGCAGCAACAGACGGTCTTTGTCCTGGGATTGGTGGATCTTTTCCTTGGCTTCGTCGACTGAATTTACCGTTTGACGGTTCACCTCGACGATGAGGTCACCCTGACGGATGCCGGCCTCGTCTGCCGAACTGCCTGCTTCGACACCCACGACCACGACACCCTGGTCGGCCTGGAGGCCGAACTGTTGGGCAATCTGAGGGCTCAGATCGTGAAGCTGCAGGCCCCACTTGCCTTTGGCCGGCTGGGCCGCCTTGTCGAGATTGGCCTGTTCAGACGGCAGTCTCCCCACCTTGACCGAAAGCTGACGCTCTTTTCCATCCCGCAGAACCGTCACGGTCACCTCCTCGTCCACGGGGGTGGCGGCGACCATGGCCGGCAAGTCGTGGCTGTCCTTAACAGCCTTGCCATTAAAAGACGTGATGAGATCGCCCCGCTCGATGCCGGCGGCATTAGCCGGGCTTCCCGGAGTGACATCCGCCACCAGGGCGCCATCAAGGTCCTTGACATTCAGAGCTTCCGCCAGATCCGGCGTCATGTTCTGGATGTTGACCCCCAGGTAGCCGCGGGTGACCTCGCCGTTTGTTACCAATTGGGGGATGAGCGGTTTGGCCGTGTTGACCGGAATGGCAAAGCCGATGCCCTGACCCTGGGGAATGATAGCGGTATTGATGCCTACCACCTCACCGTTCATATTGAACAGAGGGCCCCCGGAATTGCCGGGATTGATGGAGGCATCGGTCTGAATGAAGTCATCATAAGGTCCCGCACCGATGACCCGGCCTTTGGCACTGACGATTCCGGAAGTCACGGTGTGGTTCAGTCCGAACGGATTGCCGATGGCGACGACCCAGTCACCGACTTTCAGCTGCTCGGAGTTGCCCAGGGCCGCGGCTGGAAATGACTGATTCGCTTTGATCTTCAGGACCGCGAGATCGGTTTTGGGATCGCGTCCGAGGATCTGAGCCACATACTCTTGCTTGTCTGCAAGGGTGACGGTGACCTCAGTGGCACCCTCCACCACATGGTTGTTGGTGAGAATGGTGCCGTCACTGCTGATGATGACCCCGGATCCGGCGCCCATGGATTTGTGGCCACCCGGATGTTGCGGCATCTCTTTGAAAAACCGCTCGAAAAAGTCACCGAAGTTTCCTTCGGGCATGCGCGGCCCCTGAAAACCGGCTTTTTCGATCTTGGTGACTTTGACATTGACCACCGTCGGGCTCATCTTTTCAGCCAGCTCGGCAAAAGAGCCGGGGATGACATGTGGCGATGATAAGGATACCCGAGGTTCGCCGCTGGAGTCTTCAGCCACGGAAGGGCTTGTCCACTGAAGACCTGAGGCCATCAGGAGTCCGGCCACGAGAAAGGGAATTCCTGCGGCAATGACGCCCATTACTCCATAACGCCTTTTTTTCTGATTTTCTTTGGGTGTGGTTCTCATTTTCACTTCTCCTTTCATTCTTGTTTGAATTTTCTTCCGCCTGGTTTCCGATTGATGCATTCTGGAGATAGTATAAGGGCGCCAAATTAAGCGGAGATTAACCGAACATTAAAACACGTTAATGAACTGTCTTCGGAAGAAAACTGAGTTCTCCAAGGCTGTTTTTCTGAAACCCAAGCATAGGAAGGGAACACTAAGGAGAGATGAAATGTAATTCTATAAATTTCTGATGTTGGGGGAGAAATTGATCGGAAGCTGAACCGTGAAAGTGCTCCCAAGGCCGGGAGTGCTTTCGACATCGATTCGTCCACCATGAGCTTCGGCAATGGAACGGGCGATACTGAGTCCCAGGCCGACACCCATGACGTCTTTCGACCGGGATTCGGTAACGCGATGAAATCGACTGAAGACCTGCTGCATTTCCGTTTGGGATAGGCCGATTCCGGTATCGGTGATTTTCAAGGATACCCAATCCTTGGTTGATTGAAGGGATACGGTCACGCTGCCCCCGGCCGGGGTGTACTTGATGGCATTGTCGCATAGGTTTAGCATAAGTCTTCTGAGGTGCTCTTGATCGCCCCGAATGGAAACCGCCTCGGGCAAATCGCTCTGGAGCGCAATGGAATGCTCATCTGCGATCACTCTTATTTGCTTGCAGGTCTCGTGTACAAGGGACCTTAAATCCACCTGCTGCCGGTCCAGACGCAAAACCCCGGTATCAGCGCGGGCAAGCAGAAGCAGGCCCCCTACCAAATAATTCATGCGGTCGATTTCCTCGAGACCGCTTTTCAGCACCATTTGGTATTCCTCCGGGCTTCTGCCTGAACGCAGGGCGACTTCCATCTCGCCTTTGAGGATGGTGAGAGGGGTTTGAAGTTCGTGGGAGGCATCGGCACTGAATTGGCGTATTTGATGAAACGCATTATCCAGCCGGTCCAGCATATCGTTGAGGGTCTTCGCAAGTCTGTCAAGCTCGTCGCCGCTGCCCGTCAACTCAAGGCGTTGGTCTAAATGGTCTGCACTGATCCGCTGCGCTGAGCGTGTCATGTGTTCCACCGGCCTGAGCGATCTGCGGGCCAGCAGCCAACCTCCCCCGCCTGCAAGCAACAAGCACAGGGGAAGCACTGATGCCATGATCAGCAGAAAGCGGCGCCGTGTTATTATCATGTTCTCAAGCGACATCCCCACCTGAACCAGATTCGAGACCCGCCCGGCATCGATCACCGGCAAGGTCAGAACCCTCATGGGGTAGCCGTTGGGGGTTTCAATCGTTTCGAACGTGGACCCTCCTTGAGAGGCGTTCTTCAAGGCCTCGGCGCTGATGGGCAGTTCGCCCGAATCCGGACGAGACCGGTCCGGATCGCGCTGGCCGCGTGGGTCGACTAAATCAAGGTAGCGATCAAGCGGTGAGAATCCGAAGAACCGCCGGAAGAGATTATCCACATCGGATGGGGAAAAGACCTTGCCGCCGCTGCGGGTACTTTGGGCCATCACATCGGCGATGCCCTTGAGGGAGGAATCCATGTCGCGGGAAAGACTGTAAGATAGAAGCCCGTAAGCGGCCGTGCCCAGCACAAGAAAGGTCAAGGTAAGCAGGCCCATATACCAGGCGGTAAGCCTCACGCCGATGGATCGAATGTGCATGGATTACTCCACCTTGAGTACGTATCCCACCCCTCGAATCGTGCGGATCAACTTTGCCTGGCGACCGCTATCGATTTTCTTTCTCAGGTAGTTTACGTACACATCGACAACATTGGTCATAGGGTCGAAATCATAATCCCAAACATGTTCGGAGATCATCGTCCTGGTGAGGACACGGTCAGGGTTGCGCATAAAATAGTCGAGCAAGGCGAACTCTTTTG
>JAWOIA010000046.1:0-22760 GCA_046484885.1 Desulfosarcina sp.
CGCATGGCGCACATCCTCCGCCAGCTCGCCCGGCTCCAAGCCGATAGGGGAAAGACCAAACCGCTCCAAGGCGAACATGAATGCGACCCGATCCATCCCGGCCAGTCGCGCCCCCGTTCCGGTGGAAACCTGCCGCCTGTGGTAAAATTTTTCGCCTGCCTTGATCTCGACCAAAATTCCTCGTTTCTGGATGGACTAAGGAGCTTTTTTACAAGACTGTTGATTCCAGCGGGGCCTCTATGCTCCTGATTTTGGTTTTACTCCCATCGGTATGGCCGGCCGCTTCTGATCGGGCCCCTAAAACCTGATTTTCCCGAAATGACGTTCCCACCCCCGCATGACCGTGGCGGGTGTTGCCGCCGGCAGGCTGACGCCCGCTAGCGCTGTTCAGTTGATCCATTCGGGCGCAAGCACCAAAGATCCCAATTATCCTTTTTCAAATGACACAGAAATGTGCTACAATCCTAAACTTTAAACATGTATGGGGATCGTCTTGGCCGTTTGAGCCAAAAAAGGGCGGCCGCTGCGGCCGTGGGGGGAAGAGCAACCGGTGGCGCGCCTGGCAGGACTCGAACCTGCGGCCTACGGATTAGAAGTCCGTTGCTCTATCCAGCTGAGCTACAGGCGCATGAACAGACGGCACCCCTAACATAACGCCGGCGAATTGTCCATACCAAAAGCGGGGCTGCCAAGCGCGGACAGCCCTTTTTGACTGCCGCCGGAACAAGATACCATTCGGGAAAAAAGCATGAAAAAGAATAGCACCAAACCGACCAACACACCTGGAAATGAAAAACGCCCCCGGGTCAATAAAGGGCCCAGTGACAAGTCGCTGGTCAAATATGACCCGCTTCAACGCTATCTTTCCGAGATCAGCCGCTACAACCTGCTGACGCGGGAGGAGGAGGTGGCACTGGGAAAGCAGGTCCAGGAGCACAACGATCAGGACGCCGCCTACCGCCTGGTGACCTCTAACCTGCGCCTGGTGGTGAAAATCGCCCTCGAATTCCAGCGCCTGTGGATGCAGAACCTGCTCGATCTGATCCAGGAGGGCAACATCGGCCTGATGCAGGCGGTGAAAAAATTTGATCCCTACAAAAATGTCAAATTTTCCTATTATGCCTCATTCTGGATCAAGGCGTATATCCTCAAGTTCATCATGGACAACTGGCGCCTGGTCAAAATCGGTACCACCCAGGGCCAGCGCAAACTCTTCTTCAAGCTTAAAAAAGAGAAGCAGAAGCTGATCGAAGAGGGTTTCGACCCCAAACCCAAACTGCTCTCCCAGCGCCTGGGCGTGTCCGAACGCGAGATCGTGGACATGGACCAGCGCCTGGACGGCTGGGACATCTCCCTGGATGCGCCCCTGAAGGAAGATTCCGATACCGAGCGTATCGAATTCATGAGCAACGAATCGGAATCGGCTGAAGATGTCGTCGCCAAGAAGCAGATGGAATCCCTGCTTAACGAAAAAATCGCCCAGTTCCGGACCCAGATGACCGATCGGGAGTTGGAGATATTCGACAAGCGCATCTTTTCGGATTCACCGGTCACGCTTCAGGAGATCGGGGACAAATACGGCATATCGCGCGAGCGGGTAAGACAGGTCGAAAAAAATGTGGTGAAAAAGATGAGGGACTATTTTAAAAAGGAAATCCCTGACTTTGAGGCCTACACCGAGGGTGCCTTCTGATCTCGCCCTGGGTTGCGGTGTCAGGCAAGCCTCGCTGGCGGCCGCCAGGTTGGGAAGAACGGTAACGATTAATAATGAAAAAACAATGTTTTAGATACTTATTTTTCATGCCTTGCCTGATTCTTTTGACGGGGTGCGCCACGATCGGAGAGGAGGCCCGGGAATGGGCGGCAAGCCCGGTGCCGGAGAGCGACGATTCCCCGGGCAACGCCTACTATCTCTTTTTCGAATCTCAACAGAACCTCAAGCGGGGGAATCTGGATCTGGCCATCAGCTTGATGCAGCAAGCCATGGGCAAGGACCCCGATTCGGTTTACTTGAAGCGCGAGCTCGCCGGCTTGCGCTTGATGAACCAGGAGACGGATACGGCCGTTGAAATCATGGAAGAAATATTGGCCGACCACCCCAATGATGTTGAAACCCTGATTCTTTTCGGGCGGGTAAAGCAGAATCTGAATCAGCAGCAAGCCGCGATCGATGCCTTTGAACGGGTGATCACCCTGGACCCGTTTCAGGAAGACATCTACCTGCAGCTCGGTGGCATGTACATGGACCGGGAGGAGTGGGAGGCGGCCCAAACCGTTTTTCAGGCCCTGGTGGATCACTACCCCGGATCCTACGCCGGGTTCTTTTACCTGGGTCGGATCGGCGCCATTCAGGATGACATCCAGGCCGCACGGGCCCATTTCGAGAAAACCCTGCTCCTTGAACCCGATCTGGTGGAGCCGCGCTTGGAAATGGCCGCGCTCTATGAAGCCGAAGGCCGATATGACCAGGCCACAGCCATCTACAGCGCCGTCCTGCAGGCGAGCCCCGGCAACACCCAGGCCCAACTGGCTCTGGGGCATGCCTACCATCGGCAGGGTCTGGAGGCCCAGGCCCTGCAACTCTTGATCCCCCTGGGGCAAAAGAGCCGGGACGATCCAGAGGTCCTGCGCGTTCTGGTGCGACAATACCTGGACCCCCGGGATTACGAAAGCGCCCTCATCATCATCCAGGGCATGATTCAGGGTGCCCCCGAGAGCTCGGATCTCAACTATCTGGCCGGTGTGGCACTCGATGGCAGCGGTGACAAGCAGGCAGCCATCGAGCACCTCAGGCGCGTGGACCCGAACTCCCGTTTTTTCCGCAATGCGGCGGTGCACGCCGCCATGCTCTACCAGGAGACGGAGCAGCTTGAAGCGGCCATCGATTTCATGCGGCAAACCATTGAAATCGACCCCGGCCACCCCGAATTCTACCTCTACTTGGGGTCTTTTTACGAGCAGGTGGACGCTCACGTCGAAGCCGAACAGGCTCTCAAAGCTGGTCTGGAACTGGACCCGCGCCACTCACGCCTCCTTTTTCGGTTGGGTGTGGTGTATGACAAATGGGAAAAGAAGAACGACTCGATCGCCGCTATGCAGCAGGTGATCGAAATCGAACCCGACAACGCCAACGCCCTCAATTACCTGGGCTACACCTATGCCGAGATGGGGATCAACCTGGACGAAGCCGAAGACCTGATCCTTAAAGCGCTGGTGCACAAGCCCGGTGACGGCTACATCATCGACAGCCTGGCCTGGGTTTACTACAAACAGGGGCAGTACGAGAAGGCTCTGCCGTTGTTGGAAGAGGCAGCCGAGCTGGTTCCCGATGACCCTATCATCAAGGAGCATCTGGGCGATGTCTACAGCAAACTGGGCCTGATGGAAAAAGCCCGCCAAAGCTACCGCCAGTCCATTGAACAGGGTCACAGCGACATGGCGGCCATTGAAGAGAAAATCCGGCTGTTGGAGCCATGAAAACCCCCTTCGCCCCGGTTTGGCAGCCTCTCCCTGGTCGCTTGGCACAGTGCCGTGGGTGGATGGTGCTTGCCCTGTTGCTGACAGCCTTCTTGGCGACCGCCTGTGCACGCTTGCTGGCCCCGGACACGCAGCCGGACCCGGCCGTGGAGCGACTCGTGGCCGGCTTGCAGCAAACCAACGCCGAGCTGAATCGGTTTACCTGCGTGGGCCGGTTGACCCTCTCCGGTCCCAACGGCCCGGCGCAATCCTTTCGGGTGGCCATGGCCGGGCAGCTGGCCGACCGGTTCCGAATCGATATGCTTTCGGCCTTCGGTGGATCCGCCGGGACCGTTGCCAGCGATGGGCAGCACCTCTTCTGGGCGATGCACACCTCCGGAGAGTATTACAAGCGGCGGCTGGGTGACGGCAACCTGCGACGGCTGATACACCTGAACATCAGCGTGGGTGACCTGCTGGAGCTGCTGGTGGGGCGGATACCCATGGACCGATCGCGGTTTCCCCGGGCGCATCCCGATGCAGATGGGGTCCATACCCATCTGGACTGGGTTGATCGATGGGGTCAGACCCGGCAGCGCGTCACCCTGGATGAGACGCTGCACCCGGTGCGGGCGCAATGGTTCGACGGCGGCGGCGACCCGGCCCACCGGGTCGTGCTCAGCGGTCGACAGACCATCGACGGCTTCGTTCTACCCCGGCAAATTGACCTTTTCGGCCCATTGGGAGAGCAGGTGTCGCTCCGGCTGGAGCGCTATACGGCCAACGCCCCGCTGGACGAGACCCTCTTTTCGCCGGCCCTGCGGCCATCCTCCGGCCCGTTAGGGCTGCGGCCATCGCCGTCCGCCACGATTTGGGACGGGGCCGTGCTGACTGCCCGCGGCGGTCGGTAGCCATGGCGCGGCAGGTTCTGGCGCTGGAGGCCCGTCTGCGTCACTGCCGCAATGTGCGCAGCATCGGGGTCCGCCCCAATTTCAGCGACTACAGTCCCGAGGAGGCAGGCTGGATCCGGGAGGCCGAAAGCATCTACTACCCCAGCGGCTTTTACGCCGACCTGTTTGATGCCATCGGCAAGCGCACCTTTCCCAGCTATCACACCTACAAATGTGTTCAGGACAAAATCAAGCAGAGCGCCCTGTTTCAGCTGGCCGGTCTGCCACACCCCGTCACGCGGGTCTTTTACGGCAAACGCCAGCTGGGAAAAATCAAAGCCTATTTTTCCTATCCCTGCATCGCCAAGGAGCCCCGGGGCTCAGCCATGGGTCGGGGGGTGTTTCTGATCCGCAGCGACGCCGACCTGGAAGCCTACACCCAGGGGCGCCACGTGGCCTACATCCAACAGTATCTTCCCATCGACCGGGATATACGGGTGGTGGTGATCGGCGGCCGGGTGGTGCATGCTTACTGGCGTATCGCCGGCAACGGGGAGTACCGAACCAACGTGGCCCTGGGCGGGCGCATCTGCCTGGACCCGGTTCCCGATGCGGCGACCGCTCTGGCCCGACGGGCGGCCAGGGCCTGCGGCTGGGACGATGTGGGGCTGGACATCTGCTGCCGTGATGGTCACTATGTGATCCTGGAAGCCAATATGAAATACGGCCGGGAGGGGTTCCGGGCCGCCGGGATCGACTATTTTCAGATGATGGAGCGAATGATCGACGATGGAGAAATCTGAGGCCTTTGCCACCCCGCCCATACCGGACCGGCTGAAATCAAGCCTGAACCGGCAGGAGCGGGAAGTGTTGTCGCCGGCGGCCACCTTCAGCGATGCCGGGTTTCGCCGCCGTCCCATCATCGATGCCGAAGCCGGCTACCGCCAGGCCTATTCGCTGGATGCCGACCGCATCCTGCACAGCCGGGCTTACACCCGCTACATCGACAAGACCCAGGTGTTTTACCTGATCGCCAACGACCACATCACACACCGGGTGCTGCACGTGCAGCTGGTCTCCAAGATCGCCCGCACCATCGGCCGTTTTATGCGACTGAACGAAGACCTGATCGAGGCCATTGCCCTGGGCCACGACATCGGCCACACGCCCTTCGGGCACGAGGGCGAACGCTACCTCTCCCAGCTGTGCCACCAGGCCGGCATCGGCCACTTTCTGCACAATGTCCAGAGCATTCAGTTCCTGGATCGGGTGGAGCGCAAAGGCCGGGGTTGGAACCTGTGCCTGCAGACCCTGGACGGCATCCTGTGCCACGACGGCGAGATTCACAACCGGCTGTTGCGCCCCAACCCCCACAAGCGTTTTTCAACTTTCGAGGCCGAGATCGCCGCCAAAAAGGCCGACCCGGGCTATGCGCTCATTCCCATGACCACCGAAGGGTGTGTGGTGCGCATGGCCGACACCATCGCCTACATCGGTCGGGATCTGGAAGACGCCATTCGGCTGGGTATTTTGCAGCGCAGCGACGTGCCTGCGTCCATCTCCCGGATCCTGGGCAACACCAACGGCACGATCGTCTACCGCCTGGTGACCGATGTCATTCAAAACAGCCACGACCAGCCCTTTGTGGCTTTCAGCCCCGAGATTTCCGAGGCGCTCAAAGCCCTGAAGGCATTCAACCTGGCCCGAATTTACGAAAACCCCCAGAGCAAAGTTCACTCCGAGACCATAGCCCGGCTTTTTGGTATGCTCTTCGAGATGCGGCTCAAGGATCTGCAGACCGATGATCGCTCATCGGACATCATTGCCGGCTTTTTGGCCGATATGTCCGAATCCTACCTGGATTCCCACAGCCACCCCGAAATCGTGCGCGACTACATCGCCGGTATGACCGACCGCTATTTTTTGCACCAGTTTCCGGAACACCTGCGTCCGGGGGTTCGGGGGTGAAGGGCGGAAGGGCAGGGTTCGAGGGGCCGAGGGGCCGAGGGGTCGAGTGAAGGGCTAAGGGCAAGGACAGGACTGAGTGCTGAGGACTGAGGACTGAGTAGGGGAAAATACAGCTGGTAAGCTGGTGAGCTGGTAAGCTGTTAAGCAAGGGCGAAAGGGCCTGAATGGGAGGATTCGAGGGGCCGAGGAGTGAAGGGCGAAAGGGCAAAAGATTGAACGTCCAACGTCCAACGTTCAACGCTCAACGTTCAACGTTCAATGAAAAACCAAATAACCAATAAACCAAATCAACCAATCAGCCTATAGCCTACAGCCTATTATAGCCTATTGCCTGATGTTTAAACGTCCAATGAAAAATAGGATTCAAGGGGGCGAGGGGCCAAGGGGTCGAGTCAAGGGCGACGGCCATCAACGCAGCTACCGCAACCGCGCCGGCTGCGCCGGACTGGTCTCCTTCAAGGTGGTCTGCCAGGAGACGGACCTGATGATCCAGGCCGACCGGTGGCTGGAAACCGAGGCCCGCGAACGGGTGCTGCACTACCGGGGTCACATCGAGGGCTACATTCAGCGCTTCCCGGAATTCGCCACCACCCTGGTGCCGTGGCAGGCGCCGGCCCTGGCCCCCGCGATCGTTCGAGAGATGATTCAGGCCGGCAGGGCTGCCGGGGTCGGGCCGATGGCGGCCGTCGCCGGGGCCATGGCCGAAGCGGTCGGTCGCGACCTGCTGACCGTGAGCCGCCAGGTCGTGGTGGAGAACGGGGGGGATCTCTTCATCAAAAGCGACGGTCCCCTGGTGGTGGGGATCTTTGCCGGCCAATCCCCCCTGAGCATGAAAATCGGAATCCGGCTGCCGGGCGCGGCGGATGGGGTCGGGTTGTGCACCTCTTCGGCAACGGTCGGTCACTCTTTGTCGAGCGGCAGCGCCGATGCCGTTTGCGTGGTTGCCCGTCCCTGTGCGCTGGCCGATGCAGCCGCCACGGCCATCGGCAACCGGGTCGGTTCGCCGGCGGACATCCGGTCGGCCATTGCCTGGGGCCGAGACATCCCCGGAGTGATGGGAATGGTGGTGGTGACCGGCCGGCAGATGGGTGCCTGGGGTTCGCTCGAGATCATTCCCCTGCCGTAAAAAAAGGTTGAGTTTTGGGGTGGAAAAGGATAAAGGCCCTTTATAATCAACGGTTTTCATCCAAGCAAGCCATCGGCGGCCCGCCTGGCCCCATCGACCCGGCGCAATGCTGGACCCATCACTCAAGGAAGCTGTTGAGGGAGACAGACCATGAAAAAGCTGAAAATCGCCTTCTGGATCGTCGTGCTGGGTTTGATCGGACTGGTCATCTACCAGAACTGGGGAGTTTTTAGCATGAAAAACGAGCTCCTGTTTTTCAACTACAACACTCCGCCGTTGCCCAACGTCGTTTTTTTTGTGGCCGTGTTAGTCTGCGGCCTGCTGGTCTCCTACGTGGTGGGCCTTATCAAACGCTTCAAAGACGCCAAAACCATCCGGGCGCTGACGGCCAGGGAGAGCCAGTTGACCAAGGCGGTGGCCGATCTGGAAAAACAGCTTGCCGCTCAAAAAGTGGCGGACGGATCCGCAGGCGCTGAACCCGTTCAAGGGGACGTTGTGGAAAACCGACCCATTGACGTCGAAGTGGAAGCGAAATGACCCCGACCGCGCCCCCGGCTGCGGTACCGACGTCGCCTGGGGCAGTGACCGCTGCCTATTCGCCCAATCGACCAACCACCTGTTTGATCAATGGCCTCGGTTAAAGCGACACCCATGATCCAGCAATACCTCTCTATCAAGGAGCGGTATCCTGGCACCATTCTGTTCTATCGCATGGGCGATTTCTATGAGATGTTTTTCGAAGACGCCCAGGTGGCCTCCCGCGCCCTGGAAATCACCCTGACCTCACGCAATAAAAACGATGAATCCCCGGTGCCCATGTGCGGCGTTCCCTATCGTGCAGCCCAGGGCTACATTGCCCGGCTCATCGAAAAGGGATTCAAGGTGGCCATTTGTGACCAGGTGGAAGACCCCAGGGCGGCCAAGGGGCTGGTGCGGCGCGAGGTGGTCCGGGTGGTGACCCCCGGCATGGTGATCGAAGATGATCTGCTGGATGAAAAGTCCAATAATTTCATCCTGGCCCTGGCCCAGGACCGCGAGATGATCGGCCTGGCCAGCCTGGACATCTCAACCGGCGCCTTTCGCGTCACCGAGAGCGCCGACTCGGCTGCACTCGTGGACGAAATCAAGCGCGTGGCCCCCCGCGAGATCGTGCTGTCGGAAGCGCTAAAGTGCGATGGGTTTCTCTCACCGTTGGCCGACGGCCCTCTAAACAACGCGGTCACCGTTCTGGAGGCGGATGCGTTCACTTTTTCCACCGGCCGGCGGCGCTTGCTCGAGCAGTTTGGCACCGCTTCGCTGGAAGGGTTCGGCTGTGCCGGCATGCGCGCCGGCGTGGGCGCCGCCGGGGCGCTGATTCACTACGTCAGCCAAACCCAGTGTCGCAAAATCGACCACCTCAACGCGCTTCAGACCTACTATTTAGGGCGGTTTTTGGTGGTTGACGATCAGAGCTGCCGCAATCTGGAACTCTCGACCAGCCTGCGCAGCGGCGGCCGCCGGGGCACACTGCTTGAGATCCTGGACCAAACCGTCACCGCCATGGGCGCACGGCTGCTGGCCCATTGGCTGCGCTACCCCCTGCTGGATCCGGAGCGCATCCAAGAGCGCTACGATGCAGTTGCCGATGCTGCGGAACGGATGCAGGCCCGCAAGGATCTGCGGGGGTTTTTGACGCCGGTGAGGGACCTGGAGCGTCTGGGCAGCAAGATCGCCATGGGCCACGCCAACGCCCGGGATCTGACCGCGCTCAAACGCTCGCTTTTGGCCTTGAGTGACGTTCATGGCGCACTGGCCTCATTTACGGCCCCCCGCTTTGTCTACGACGGTGAAACCGCCGCGCTGCATGAACTGGCCGGGTTGATCGACAGCGCCATTCGCGAGGATGCGCCGCCGGTGATCACCGAAGGGGGCATGATCCGGGAAGGATACGATGCGGGCCTGGACGAGTGGATTCGCATCAGTCGGGATGGCAAGGGATGGCTGGCGGAGCTGGAGGCCAAGGAGCGCGGCACCACCGGCATCAATTCGCTCAAAGTTCGCTACAACCGGGTTTTCGGCTACTATATCGAGGTCCCGCGCACCCACAGCCAATCGGTACCGGCCCACTATGCCCGCAAGCAGACCCTGGTCAATGCCGAGCGCTACATCACCGACGATCTGAAGGAGTTCGAATCCCGGGTGCTCAACGCCGAGGATCGACGTGCCGAAATGGAGCTGCAGATCTTCGACTCCATCCGGGAGCAGGTCCGGGCGCGTCAGGCCGACATTCAGAAAATCGCCGCTTTCATCGCCCGAATCGACTGCCTGAGCACCTTGGCCGAGGTCGCCCAGAACCACGGCTACTGCCGACCGGAAGTAAACAGCGACGGGATCCTCGACATCCAGGATGGACGGCACCCGGTGGTGGAGCAGACCATTGCCGGCGAACGGTTCGTACCCAACTCCATCGCCATGGACAACCAGGCGCGCCAGATCCTGATCATCACCGGCCCCAACATGGCGGGAAAATCGACCATCCTGCGCCAGGTGGCCTTGATTACCATCATGGCCCAGATGGGTTCCTTCGTACCGGCGCAACGAGCCCGGATTCCCATCACCGACCGCATCTTCACGCGGGTGGGGGCCCTGGACAACCTCTCCGCCGGCCAGAGCACATTTATGGTGGAGATGCAAGAGACGGCCAACATCCTCAACAACGCCACCGCCGCCAGCCTGGTGGTCATGGATGAGATTGGGCGGGGCACATCGACCCACGACGGTCTGAGCATCGCCTGGGCCGTGGCCGAGCACCTTCACGACCGCAACGGTACCGGCACCCGCACCCTCTTTGCGACCCACTATCACGAACTGACTGAACTGGAAAACCAGTTTGAACGGGTCAAAAACTACCACATCGCCGTCAAGGAGTGGAACGACCAGATCATTTTCCTGCGGAAACTGGTTGAAGGGGGAACCAATCGCAGTTATGGTATCCAGGTCGCGCGGCTGGCCGGAATTCCCGAAGCGGTGATTCGGAGATCCCAAGTGATCCTCGCCCGCATTGAATCCGGGATGCAGCCCCGGGCAGCCCGACCACCGCAGGCGGCCGGCACTGCCGCAAAGCGCAGGGGACCCGTCCAACTGGGGCTCTTCAGCCCCATGGAGCGTAAGCTGGTGGAAACGATTCAGACGCTGGATCTGAGCCGGATGACGCCCATCGAGGCCCTGAACCGACTCAACGAACTGCAGATCGCGGCGCAAGCCGTCGTGTATTGAGCCATTGGCAAGGAAGACATGAAGCCATTTTTCCAGTTACCATTGGTTGGCGCCCTTTTGCGCCTGGCCGTGCTGACCGGGCTAACCCTGGCGGTCTGGGTCTGGCCGGTCTGGGCGCTGACCCCCAAAGAGCAATTCACCCAGGCCGACAAGGCCTATGCCGCCCTGCAGAAAAACCCCCGGCAGCAAAAGTACCGCGACCGCTGGCTGGCCTGCATCGAACAATTTCAGAACGTTCATCAGCTCGATCCCTCCGGGCCCTGGGCCGCCGCCGGGCTTTACCGCTCGGGCCTGACATACCTGGAATTGCACAAACACTCCTTCCTGGAGGCGGATCGCCAGAAAGGCGCGGCGATTTTTCAAGAGATCATTCAACGCTATCCCCAAAGCCGGTACACCCCGCTGTCGCGATCCCAGCTGGCCGCTTTGGGAAAACCGCAGCAGGCGCCCCAACCGACCGCCGCAACCAGGCACCTGAAAAGCGCCCACACGGCCTACGAAGCGCTGCTGGCCAGCAGTACCAGGCAAAACCATCGCGACCGCTGGGAGGCCTGCATCGACCGTTTTCAGGCGGCTTATCGCGCCGACGTCAGCGGGCCCCAGGCCGCGGAGGCCCTGTACATGATCGGCAAACTCTACCAGGGATTGGCGGGCCGGTCGTACCGCCAGGCCGACCGCGATATGGCAGCTGACTACTTCAAGCGTGTTGCCGGCGATTTCCCCGGCACGGCCTTTGCCGAAAAAGCCCTGGCCGAGCTGCCCGGCCAACCGCCCGCCGCCGCTGAGGCCGGCACGGCGGAAGCCGACCCCCTGGCCGGAATCATCGCCCGGTATCAAGCCGATGAGGCGGCCCCCGAGGCGTCGGACCCGCCAGCCCAGCGAGGCGGCCTGGTGACCGTTCAAGGGCTGCGCTTCTGGTCCAACCCCAGCTACACGCGCATTGTCGTCGATGCCAACCAGGAGACCGGCTTTACCCACCACCTGCTGAAAAAAGACCCCGCCATTCAAAAACCCCAGCGGCTCTACATCGACATGAACAACAGCCGGCTGGGCGAGACCATCCAGAAAGTGATCCCCATCAACGATGAACTGCTCAGCGGAGCGCGGGCCGGACAGTTTAGCGGGGATTCGGTTCGGATCGTGGTCGACATCAAATCCTTTAAAAACTACAAGATCTTTTCCCTGAAAAACCCCTTTCGGATTGTGCTGGATGTGTGGGGGCAGGATCTGGGCCGGACCGTTGCGGCAGAGTCGGTCGATGCGCAGCGCTCTCCGACAGGCAAACTGCCTGCGGGTGCCATCGCGCGCCAGCTGGCGCTGGGGGTCAGGCGCATCGTCATCGACCCGGGGCACGGCGGCAGGGATTTCGGGGCGCCCGGTTACCTCAAAGGGGTTCACGAAAAGCATGTCGTGCTGCAAATCGCCAAGCGCCTGGCCCGCAAGGTCGAAACGGAGCTCAAAATCGAGGCGCTGCTCACCCGCAGCGAAGACCGTTTTTTGACCTTGGAGGAGCGCACTGCCATCGCCAATACCAAAAACGCGGACCTGTTTGTTTCGATTCACACCAATGCGTCCCGTGACCGGCGGGCCTACGGCATTGAAACCTATTTTCTCAACCTGGCCACCGACGATGATGCCATCATGGTGGCGGCCCGGGAAAATGCCACTTCGGCCAGGAACATCAGCGACCTGGAGTCGATCCTGAACGATCTGATGCAAAACTCCAAAATCAATGAATCCAGCCGCTTGGCCACCAAGGTGCAGTCGGCGATGGTTCAACACCTTGGGTCCAATTTCGGTTACATCCAAAACAAAGGGGTCAAGCAAGCCCCTTTCTACGTGCTTCTGGGCGCCCAAATGCCGTCGATTTTAGTGGAGGCGGCCTTCATCTCCAACCCCAGGGAGTGCCAGCGTCTGACCGATGAGAAGTATCAGGAGGCGGTTGCGGATGGAATCGTCAAGGGCATTCGCAAATACATCCAGTCGACCAGTCCCACCGCCTTTTTCGACCCGTCGGCAGCGGCGGACGAAGCGGGGTAACTCCTTATCGCCGCACCAACCTCGGCGCTGTCTACCGTTCATTCAACCACCCACGTACAAGGAGGAGAGCACCATGGCTTACGAGAACATTCTGTTTGAAGTCACGGAGGGCATTGCCACCCTTACCTTCAACCGTCCCAAAGCGCTCAACGCCCTCAACGGCAACCTGCTGGACGAACTGGCGGCGGCATTGGACGCCATCGAGGCCGATGAGCAGATTCGGGTCCTGATCCTCACCGGTGCCGGTGAGAAAGCCTTTGTGGCCGGTGCGGACATTTCAGAGCTGGCCACCTTCGACACCTTGCAGGGTAAGCTCTTCGCGCGCAAAGGGCAGCGCATCATCAGCCGCCTTCAGGAACTGGCCATTCCGGTGATCGCCGCGGTCAACGGTTTTGCCCTGGGCGGCGGCAGTGAGATGGCCCTGGCCTGCGACTTCATCTACGCCTCCGAAAATGCCATGTTCGGTTTGCCGGAAATCACCCTGGGGATCATCCCCGGATTCGGCGGCACCCAGCGACTGTCGCGCCTGATCGGCACCAACCGGGCCAAGGAGATGATCTTCACCGGCAAGATGGTTCCGGCCGCCGAAGCCGAGCGTATCGGCATGGTCAACCGGATTCTGCCCCAGGCGTCGTTGATGGAAGAGACGCGCAAGGTTGCACAGGGGATGGCCGCCAAAGGCAAGGTCTCCCTGCGGGCCGCCAAACAGGCGATCAACAACGGCATCAACGTGGATCTGCTCACCGGCTGTCAGATCGAAGTGGATGCCTTTGCCATCTGCATGGCCAGCAAAGATGGTAAAGAGGGCACCCAGGCCTTTATGGAAAAGCGCAAACCGGTCTTTACCGGTTCCCTCAAGGGGTAACCCATTTTGACAGTCTCGTAAAAAGCATTTTACCCCGCTGTGCGGTGTTTTAGCAGAAAGCAACGTGCGTCCATTCTGTTGTGAGTTCCTTAGAAGTCAATTTTGGGCGCCTTTGCTTGACCGCCCAAAATGAAAGACGGCTGGATGGCTGAACGCACCGTGGTCCACGCTGGGAACACCCCCCAATGCCGATGGGAAGGAGAACGGCGCAGTGATTTATGATATTGAATACGAAACCATGCCCCGCGAGGCCTTGGAGGCGATCCAGCTCAGGCGGCTGCAAACCACATTGGAACGCGTTTACGCCAATGTTCCCTTTTACCGCAAAAAATTCCGCGAGGTTGGCGTCGCACCCACCGACATCAAGTGTCTGGATGATCTCAAACGCATTCCCTTCACCACCAAGCAGGACCTTCGCGACAACTACCCGTTCAAGCTGTTTGCCGTGCCCATGGACAACGTGGTGCGCATCCATGCCTCTTCCGGCACCACCGGCCAATCGACCGTGGTCGGGTATACGGCCAGGGATGTCGGCACCTGGTCCATGCTCATGGCCCGCTCCCTGTCCGCCGGCGGCGCCGGACGCGGCGACATCATTCACAACGCTTACGGGTACGGTCTTTTTACCGGCGGGCTGGGTGTTCACTACGGTGCGGAACGGCTGGGTGCCTCGGTCATCCCGGTTTCCGGCGGCAACACCCAGCGCCAGGTGGTGATCATGAAGGACTTTGGCCCGACCGTTCTCACGGCCACGCCCTCCTACACCTTGCATCTGGCCGAAGTGGCCGACGAAATGGGGGTCTCCTTCAAGTCCCTCAAGTTCAAGTTCGGCATTTTCGGCGCGGAACCCTGGTCGGAGCAGATGCGCCAGGAGATTGAGCGCAAGCTGAACCTGGTCGCGGTTGATATCTACGGTCTCAGTGAAGTGATGGGGCCGGGAGTCGCCATCGAATGCCACGAAGCCAAAAAAGGGCTGCACGTGTTCGAAGATCACTTCATTCCCGAAATCGTGGACCCCAAAACCCTTGAACCCGTGACTTACGGCACCACCGGTGAGTTGGTCTTCACTTCGCTCACCAAGGAGGCGTTTCCGGTTATCCGCTACCGCACCCGCGACATCACCTCACTGAACCCAGAACCGTGTATTTGCGGCCGCACCCATGTCCGCATGAGCCGGGTGACGGGTCGCAGCGACGACATGCTGATCATTCGCGGTGTCAACGTTTTCCCCTCCCAGATTGAAAGCGTGCTGATGCAGACCGCCGATGTGGCCCCCCACTACCAACTGGTGGTTGACCGCGAAGACAACCTGGATGTGCTCACCGTCAAGGTAGAAGTGGGTGAGCGCAGCTTTAGCGACCAGGTCAAGGGGCTGCAGCAGCTTGAGCAGCGCATCACCAAGAATATCAAGGAACTGCTGAGCGTTTCGGTGCGGGTGAAACTGGTTGAACCCAAGGCCATCCAGCGCAGTGAGGGCAAGGCGGTGCGGGTGGTGGACAACCGCAGGTATTGACGGAAAAAAAACGGTCCACGCCTCAAGTAGCTGATTGAACGACCGAATAGAAAGTGGAGGACGCATGCAGGTTCAACAGATTTCTGTTTTTCTGGAAAACCAAACCGGGCGGCTTTCCGAGGTGACCGCGATTTTGGCGGACGCGCAGGTCAACATTCGCGCCCTGTCGCTGGCCGACACATCCGATTTTGGTGTCCTGCGGCTGATCGTGGACGATACGGAAAAGGCCCGCCGGAGTCTGAAAAACAGCGGCTTCACCGTCGGTAAAACCGATGTGGTCGCAGTGGAGGTGGCCGACCGCCCCGGCGGGCTTCACGACATTTTGATGGTCCTTAACGAGGGCGGCTTCAACGTCGAATACATGTACGCCTTCGTCCGATCATCAGGTGACAATGCGGTGATGATCTTTCGCATCGAGCAGGATCAGGAAGCGATGCGGCTGCTTCAATCCAAGGGGGTCCGGGTGATCGACGGACAGCTGCTCTACGCCCTGTGATGAACCGGGGTCATTTGAACGGGGCTTACTGCAGACGGGGCCTGGAACGTCCGGCAGTGCCGGCGGTCCGCCCGCGACTAGATGGTGCTGCGGTGATTCACGAAAAACGATGCTCACAGGTGCCGCCATGGACGACCGACCGCTGAACCGGTTTCAGGTGATCTGGGCCATTGTCCTGATCGTGACCGGCTTGATGGTGTTTGTGCGCACCTTTCAGGTTATGCCCGACCTGGAGCAGATATCAGGGGTCGCCACCCCCGGCTTTTTGCGATTCTGCTTTTACCTTCTGGGAACGCTCTTGATCGTCGGTGGGGTTCAGAAACTGATCCACCAGGTCCGCCGCCGGGCGGGGGCAAAGGGGAAGCGCAACCAATGATCGCCGCTTTCATGCCGCGGCCGGACCCTCGGCTAACTAGTGCCCATCCAGAAACGAGGAATTTTGGTCGAGATCAAGGCATGCGAAAAATTTTACCACAGGCATATAGTTGATATTCCGAGGATAAAATTTTGAGCATAACGAAGATATCGGGCGAAATAACCGTTTATGGATGGGCGCTAACTAACCAACACGCGCAGGTAACCTAAGTTATGGCCAATCCCGAAATCTCTTTTTCCCTCAACGGTGAGACGGACCCGGCACCTGTGTCCCAGGCCCGGTATCAGGCCACAATTCAGGCCATCGGGAACCGTCTCAACGCAGCCGGCAACCTAGCCGAAGCGCTGGCCAATCTCAAGGACGAGATCTGCGAGCTGGTCGGCGCCGATCGAATCACCGTCTATGTGGTGGACGGGGTCAAGCGGGAGCTGGTGTCACGCTTCAAGTCCGGCAACGAGATTGCCGAGATTCGCGTTCCCGTGGCCCAAACCAGCATTGCCGGGTACTCGGCTTTGAGGCAGCGCCTGGTCAACGTTAAAAACGCCTATGACCCGAAAGAGCTGGCCGCCATCGACCCGGAGATGCAGTTCGACTCCAGTTGGGACCGGCGCACCGGCTACCGGACCCATCAGATCCTGGCTATGCCCATTGTTTATCAAAAGTACCTCATGGGCGCTTTGGAGCTGATCAACCGCAAGGACGGCGGGGAATTCGGCCCGGCGGAGGAGCGGGCGGTCCAGGAGCTGTCCAAAATTCTGGGCGCGGCGCTATACAAGCAGAAGCGCATCACGGCCCGGGGGGGCCGCTCGAGCAAGTATGATCACCTGCTGGAAAACCACCTCTTGACCCAGAAAGAGCTGGCCAAGGCCATTGCCGATGCCAACCAGCGCAAAGAACCGGTTTCCTCCGTTTTGATGAGGGATTTTCAGATTCCCAAAAAAGAGATCGGCAGCGCCCTGGAACGGTACTTTAAAACCAGTTTTATCGAGTACAACACCAATTACCCCATCCCCGGCGATCTCATGACGGGTTTGAAGATACCCTTCATGCGCACCAACATCTGGGTGCCGTTGAAAAGCGACGGCAAAAAAGTCGTCATCGCCGTCGACAACCCCTTCGATCTCAAAAAAATCGACGACATCAAAGCCCTCTTCCCGGGGCGCCCCGTCACCTTTTTCGTCAGCCTCAAACAGGACATCCTCGATTTCATCAAACTGTTCAGCCAGGACGAAAAGGAACTGGCCGAGATCGACGACATCCTCTCCCAACTCCAGGAGGAGGCCACCGAGGTGATCGAGGCCGAGTCGGGCGTGGGCGAAGAGGACAGCGCGGTGGTGCAATTGGTCAACAAGATCATTCTGGACGCATACAGCCGCAACGCCTCGGATATCCACATCGAGCCCTACCCGGGCAAGCAGAACACCCAGGTGCGCATCCGGGTGGACGGTTCCTGCACCATCTACCAGACCATTCCCTTTTCATACAAAAATGCGGTGATCTCGCGCATCAAAATCATGTCCGACCTGGATATCGCCGAACGGCGGCTGCCCCAGGACGGTAAGATCAAATTTAAAAAGTACGGCGGCAAGGACATCGAACTGCGCGTGGCCACCATTCCCACCCAGGGTGGACTGGAAGATGTGGTCATGCGCATCCTGGCCGCCGGCGAACCCATCCCCCTGGATAAGATGGGCTTTTCCAAGCGCAACTACAAAAATTTCACCAGTGTCGTCACCAAACCATACGGGCTGATCTTTGTCTGCGGGCCCACCGGGTCCGGAAAGACCACCACCTTGCACTCGGCCCTGAGTTTCATCAACAAAACCGAGACCAAAATCTGGACCGCCGAGGACCCGGTCGAAATTACCCAGCGCGGGCTGCGCCAAGTGCAGGTCAAGCCCAAGATCGGGTTTGATTTTGCCGCCGCCATGCGCGCCTTCCTGCGTGCCGACCCGGACGTGATCATGGTGGGTGAGATGCGCGACAAGGAGACGACCTCAATTGGCATCGAGGCCTCTTTGACCGGCCACCTGGTCTTCTCAACCCTGCACACCAACAGTGCCCCGGAAAGCATCACCCGTTTGCTGGACATGGGTATGGACCCCTTCAACTTTGCGGATGCCATATTGTGCATCATGGCCCAGCGCCTGGTCCGAACCCTGTGTAAAACCTGCAAACGCCAGTACCACCCCAGCCGGGAGGACTACGACGAGCTGGTCCGTGAATATGGCGAGGACGCTTTCAAGAACAATCTGGCGATACCGTACACGGACGATCTGGCTTTTTACAAACCCGAGGGGTGCGACCTCTGCAGCAACACCGGCTACCGTGGGCGCATGGGCATTCACGAACTGCTCATGGGTACCGACGAAATGAAAAAGCTGATTCAGACCAAGGCCCCCATGGGAGAAATCCGGGAGCAGGCCATCTTCGACGGCATGACTACCTTGAAGCAAGACGGGGTAGACAAGATTTTTCAGGGCCATTGTGACTTGATTGAGGTGAGGAAGGTCTGTATCAAGTAGGGATGAGGACAAGAACAGGACTGAGGGATGAGGACTGAGTAAAGTAAAAAACAGCTGGTGAGCTGGTAAGCAAGGGCGAAGGGGCGTGGGGCTATAGGCTATAGGCAAGGGCAAAAACTGAACGTCCAACGTCCAACGCTCAACGTCCAACTTCGAATGAAAAACCAAATAACCAATCAAACAAATTAACCAATTAAACCAACCTATAGCCCATAGCCTATCGCCTATTGCCTGATGTTTTAAGGTTCAACGTCCAAAGAAAAACCAAATAACCAATCAACCAACTAGATCCTTCTGTTCTTTCACTCAGTCCTATTTCCTTTTTCTAACCTACCCATCGCCCATAGCCTACAGCCTACAGCCTGATGTAAGAGACCCGATTGTCAGGGGCAATGAAGCCCGGAATAAGCTATTCGATGATTGGGTTGTCACGGGCAGACTGGAATCTTTCCAGCTGCCCGTTGTAGTAGGCGCGGTTGGTTTTGGTTAGGTCGAGCGCGAAGGCGGCCGCGTCGATGGCTGCGTCGATCTTCCCATTGATGAAGAGGCTCTCGGCCAGGGTGTCCATGACGTGCGGGGACCGCTCGATGGCGATGGCCCGCCGGGCCAGTTCCAGGGCCAGCTGCGGGTTGCGGGCGGCCGGATCCTCGCAGGTGGCCAGCAGCCAGGCGTAGTTGTTCAAAACGATGGCGTTGTGCGGATCCACTTCCAGCGCGCTTTGGTAGGCCGCGGCCGCCGGTGCGCAGCTGCCGCGGCTGAAATAGAGGTCTCCCAGCATGCCATAGAGCCCGGCGCGACCCTGGCCGTTGCGGGCAATCTCCTTCAGCACCGCCGTTTCGAGGAACTTTTCATTCAGGCGCCGGCCCGTCTGGCCAAAGTTGAGCTGGTAGCCGGCAACCCCGACCAGCAGCATGGCCGTCACGTAGACCGCGATGCTGATGTGCACCTTGCGGTCGTGGCGTCGAACCCAACTGCGGTCAGCCTCGCAGCGCTCGAGAAAATTGACCCGCTGGCGGATGCTGAAATGGTGCCAGTTGGGCCGGTCCGGCGAATGGCCGGAGGCGGCGACGATTTTCTCGAACGTCGAAATCAGCGGCCGGGCGTTGGCGAACAGGTCGTACACGAAGGCATCGGCCTGACGCTCGAAATTGCGCATGAAATAGCCGAAGATGAAGCGGAAGTAGACGAGAAAATTGACAATGATGGCCAGGCTGAGCAAGCCTGTGGTAACGGCGCTGCTGCTGATGCCGGTTACGAACACAAAGCGGTAGAGGGGTTCGGAAAAAAGAATCAGGTAGACGATCAGATCAAAGGTGGCATAGGCGATGACCATGTAGCCGATAAAGAAAAAAAGGTAGAAGAGCAGATGCTTTTTTTTGACGTGGCCCACTTCGTGGGCGATGACGGCATCCACCTCCTCGGGGTTGAGAATCTGCAGCAAGGCGTCGGTGACCAGGATGTAGCGAAAGCGCCCCACCAGCCCCATGACCCCGGCGGTGATCATGCGGCCGCCGAAGATGGGCCAGTAGAGGATATCGGCATAGCTCAGGCCCGCGCGGCGGCAGAGCGCTTCGATGCGTTGGCGGAAATAGCCTGCTTCCAGGGGGCGGCAACGCCAGAGCTTCTGGATGATCAACGGGCCGAACAGGGCCACGGCGAAGAGAAAAAAGAGAAAGTAGGCCGTTTCGCCGGCCGGGGAGGTCAGCGCCTGGCGGGGCCATTCGAAGGGCAGGGCCAGGATCAGGTCGAGCACGCCCGAGAGCAGCAGCCAAGGCAGCAGCACGGGAACGCCAAAGGCGATGTTGGACGTCACATAGGCCCGGCGGGTGATGGTCGTTCGGTAGATGTGGCGGTAGGCCCGATGGGCGTTGTACCAGACCAGGGAGAGGTAGCCGACGAAAAGAGTGATGAAAACCAGCGCTGCAAGGGTTGGGATGGCCTCGAAGAGGCGGATGGTTCTCAAAAAAGAGGCGATGTTGAGCAGGTAGATGTCGACTGCGAACAAGACGATGGCCAAAATGGCGTGGCGGGTCAAGGTCGAAGAGAACCAGCGGTCCAGTTGATCCGGACTGCGGGTGGCCGTGAGACGCGCCATCCGGGTGAACTGGCGTCTGGAAAAGAGGAAGAAAAGCACGATCAGCGCTACAAAGAGCAGCAGGGTTTCCAGGGGCGCAAAATTGGTCTGCTCCGCGGGCTGATAGGTGGCATAGATCAGCAGGGCGACGATAAAGTAAATGAAATTTCCGAACATGGCCTCAGTGGTCCCGGCGGTTTGGCGTCAGGCGCTGGGCGCCCCCGGATCGCCGCCGGGTGGCGGCAGCTTCCCGGCGGATCCCCGATAGTAGCGTTCTTTTTCACTGTAGAGACAACCGCAGTAAGCTTGGCGGTACATGCCCATCCGGCGGGATTCGTCCACGCCCGCCTGCCAGCCCTCCCGAAAATCACGGTAGTAAAAGGGCACCCCGACTGTTTTAGCGACCGTCTCGCCGATGGACCGGATGGCGTCGTGCTGCTGATACCGGCTGTAGAGCAGGGTCGTGCCAAAGGCGTCGAACTTGCCCCGCCGGGCCAATTTGGCCGTGGCGGTCAGCCGGTCGTGATAGCAGGCGATGCAGCGCTCGGCCTCGCGGAAGGCGGCCCGGCGGAAAAAAGCCTCCATGTCATAGTCGGGCTGAAAGATAAGCTGGAGTGAAATGGATTGGGCGTAGCTGCGAAGGGTCTCCTCCCGTTTGCGGCACTCGCTGTATGGGTGAATGTTGCTGCGATAAAAAAAACCCATCACCCAGCACCCCTCCTGGCGCATCAGCTGGACCGGGTAGATGCTGCAGGGGCCGCAGCAGGTGTGCAACAGGATCTTCACGGGCGGGCTCCGAAAAGCGCGCTGCCGATGCGCACCAGGGTGGCGCCTTCCTGGATGGCCACCTCGAAATCGCCGGTCATGCCCATGGAGAGTTCAGGCATGGCGAGGCCCGGGGTGCCGCCGTCGGCGATCTGCTCCCCAAGCTGCGCCAGACGGCGAAAAAAGGGACGCGCCCGCTCGGGTTCGTCGAAAAAGGGCGGCATGGTCATCAGGCCCCTGAGGCGCAGGTTATCCAGGGCGCTGATCTGCCGGGCCAACTGCGCAGTCTCGGCGGCCTCGACACCCGATTTGCTCGCTTCGCCGCTGAGGTTGACCTGGATGAGGATTTCCTGCACTTTGGCGCGTTTTTTGGCCTCCTTGTCCAGTTCCCGGGCCAGTTTGAAGGAATCCACCGTATGGATCAGATCGAACAGGCGCACGGCGTACTTGGCCTTGTTGGACTGCAGGTGGCCGATAAAATGCCATGCCACCGGCTGGTCGGCCAGGGCGTTGAATTTCTCGCGCGCCTCCTGAATGTAGTTTTCCCCCAAAATGCGGACGCCGCAAGCGATGGCCTCGGCCACCCGGTGGAGCTCCACGGTCTTGGTCACCGCCACTAATCGGACCGATTGCGGGTCACGACCGCACGCGGCGGCCGCTGCCACGACGCGCTGGTTGATGCGTTCCAGGTTGTCTTTCACACCGTGAGTCCTTCGGTCTTTTCAGCCTTGAGGGAAACGACCCCCAGGCCGATCAGGCTTTCGATCACTTCGCACACGGGCAATCCCACCACATTGGTATAGGAGCCGTTGATCCGCCGGATCAGGAGCGACCCGAGCCCTTGGATGGCGTAAGCGCCGGCCTTGTCAACCGGTTCGCCGGTCTGGATATACCAGTCGATCTCGTCGCTGGAGAGCTGCTTGAACTGGACCTCGGTTTTGACTGTATCGGCCAATTGAACCTGTTGGTGTTGACAGACAATGGCATAACCGGTGTAGACAAGGTGAGGGCGGCCGCTCAAGCGGGCCAGCATCTGCCGCGCGATTGGGTCACTGGCCGGTTTTCCCAAAATGAGGCCGTCGATCACGACGATGGTGTCGGCGCCGATGACCCAGCTGAGCGGGTATCGGCGCGCCACGGCCTCGGCTTTGGCCAGGGCCAGGGTTTGGACGTACTCGGCCGGGACTGTCAGCCGGACCGACTCCTCGTCCACAGCGGCCGGAATCACGGCAAATCTCAAGCCGGCCAGTTGCAGCAGGCTGCGACGCCGGGGGGAGCAGGATGCCAGAATCAGTTCGGGAGTGGTTTGGATCATGTCGGGGTTGCGCTCGCACGCGATTGGTCCGCTTTAGGGTCGCGGTAAGAAATAATTCCACAATATGGCGCCGGATGTTGGTTCGGCACCCAGGCA
>JAWOIA010000160.1:0-3725 GCA_046484885.1 Desulfosarcina sp.
TAATGAGGAACGGCTTTCACCAATCCGACTCAGGCGCCCCTGCACCAACCGGTAACCGCTAGCATGCCCGGCCTTCAGTTCCGACACCGACAAGGCACGGTAGCCCGGTAACGCCCACAGACCGCGGGCCTTCTGGCGTGCTGTCTGCTGGGCGCGGCGATAACAGTCCACAAATTTCAGATTGGGCGGGATGACCAGCAACTGACCCGCGCCCGATTCGAGCAGCCGGCGGGTAATGCTATGCCCCTGCTGGTCGAATACGTGGGCCAACAGGCGGCCATAGCGATCCCGCCGTTCCCGGTCGTATACCAGCGACCAGTGGCCGGCGACGTATGCCTGCAGCTGGCGGCGGGCGACATCGGCATGGGGTTCGGCAGGCTGATCATCGCGGGCCCGCTCCGGCGTGTTAATACCGATGATTCGTAACTTGCGCCCATCATCAAGATGCACCGTATCGCCGTCATGCACATAGCGCACGGCCACCTGTTCGTCGATTTGCGCAGGCCGGCAGGCGTCCGCCGCCACACCGGGCGGCCATAGCAGCAACAAAAAAGGCGCTGTAAACAGCGCCTTTTTGATGACTCTTGTCGTGCGTTTCGCCACCGGGCTTATTTTTTCATCCCGTACTTCTGGCGGAACTTGTCGACGCGGCCAGCCGTATCCAGCAGCTTCTGCTTGCCGGTATAGAAAGGATGGCACTGGGCGCAGACTTCGATATTCAGATCCTTGCCCACCGTGGAGCGAGTGGTAAAGTTATTGCCACAACTGCAGGTGACAGACACTTCCTGGTAAGCGGGATGGATTTCAGCTTTCATTTGTAAACCTCACAGTCTCTTTCGGGCGCATCGCCACACCGGCCTGTCCGGGCACCATACGCATCAAGGCGGGCGATCATACGGGAACAGGCCACCACAGGGCAAGCCTTGTCGGCGATTTACGCCTTGCTGCGGGGCGGCTGCGGGCCGGGAAATGGCAATATCCGCGCGCAGCGGCGAAACGGGCGGCGGGCGTGCTGCAAATCCTCGTAGGCCTCGCCCAGATGACCGAACGTCGACCACATCATGTTGGAAATGGAGATACAGGCCGACAGGGGATTGCTGGCGGTGCTGCGCACCTGGTTAATGCGCCATTGCAGACAACGCAACCGATGACGCCGATCCGCCGGGGCGCGGGCAATGCAGTAATCCACGACCCGGCTGCGCAGGTGTTCGAAGCGCTCCGGGTCGCTCTTGGCCAGACGGGCCCACTCATCGAAATCGATATGGCAGACGCTCTCGGGTTTAGCCATGGTTCGGTCCTGCTTGTCACCGGGATTAGCCGGATACGCATCGGCCCGCGTCAATCGCAGGCAACTCATACCTTGGGATAATCTTCGCCGGTTTCCCGGAGTCTGTCAAAAGCTGTGCTGTGCACCAGCTCACAAACAGCCTGAAGAATCAGCAGCAGGATTTTGTAACAAAAAGGCTTTTATCCGCCGCAGGCGTCGAACCCGGTGGCTGACTCGACACGCCCGAACACGGGCCCATGCTCAACGCTTCATGGAATCGAAGAATTCGGCATTGGTCTTGGTGGCCTCGAGCTTGTCGTGCAGAAACTCCATGGCCGCCACTTCATCCATGTCGTGCACCACCTTGCGCAGAATCCACATTTTTTGCAACTCGTCGGCGACGGTCAGCAATTCCTCGCGGCGGGTGCCGGAGCGGTTGATATTGATGGCCGGATAGATGCGTCTTTCTGCAATCTTGCGATCCAGATGGATTTCCATGTTGCCGGTACCCTTGAACTCCTCGTAGATCACATCGTCCATGCGCGAGCCGGTTTCGACCAGTGCGGTGGCGATAATCGTCAGGCTGCCGCCTTCCTCGATGTTACGTGCCGCACCGAAGAAGCGCTTGGGCCGTTGCAGGGCGTTGGCGTCCACACCACCGGTCAGCACCTTGCCGGAAGAGGGCACCACGGTGTTGTAGGCGCGGCCCAGACGGGTGATCGAGTCGAGCAGGATCACCACGTCCTTTTTGTGTTCCACCAGGCGCTTGGCCTTTTCGATCACCATTTCGGCCACCTGCACGTGGTGGCTGGCCGGCTCGTCGAAGGTACTGGAGACGACTTCACCGCGTACCGAACGGGACATTTCGGTGACTTCCTCGGGACGTTCGTCGATCAACAGAACGATCAAATGGCATTCGGGATGGTTATGGGTAATGGAGTGGGCGATGTTATGCAGCATCATGGTCTTGCCCGCCTTGGGCGGCGAGACGACCAGCGCGCGCTGACCCTTGCCGATAGGGGCCACCATGTCGATGACCCGGGCGGTAATATCCTCGGAACTGCCGTTGCCGATCTCCAGCTGCATGCGTTCGTTGGGGTGTAGCGGTGTCAGATTCTCAAACAACACCTTGTTCTTGGCCTTTTCCGGCGGCTCAAAGTTGATCTCGTTGACCTTGAGCATGGCGAAATAACGTTCACTGTCCTTGGGTGGGCGAATCTTCCCGGAGACGGTATCACCGGTACGCAGACTGAAACGTCGGATTTGGCTCGGGGAGACATAAATATCATCCGGTCCGGCCATGTAGGAGCTTTCCGCCGAGCGTAAAAAGCCGAAGCCGTCCTGGAGAATTTCCAGCACGCCATCGCCGTAGATATCCTCGCCACTTTTGGCGTGGGCCTTGAGAACGGAAAAGATAATGTCCTGTTTACGAGAGCGGGACATGCCCTCGATGCCCATCTCTTCGGCAAGTACAATGAGATCAGCAACGTGTTTTTGTTTGAGTTCGGTGAGGTTCATAGATGTTGTCTTACAGTCAGGTTGGTTTACGCGGCGCATCACACGCACCGGGGCCGGTTACGCAGTCAGCGTCTGTATAGGGTGCTCGAGGAGTGCCCGTATCAGGCAGGTTACAAATATAACGATGGAATTCGTATAAGTTCTTGGTCTTAAGTTATCACCAAACAACCGGTTCGTCCAGCCCCGTGGTGATGGGCTGGACCACAAAAATATTCACAGATTGCTGTCAATGAAGGCTGTCAGCTGAGACTTGGAAACGGCCCCCACCTTGGTGGCTTCGACATTGCCGCTTTTAAACAACATCAGGGTCGGAATACCGCGAATCCCGAACTTGGGCGGCGTGCCGGGGTTTTCGTCAATGTTGAGTTTGGCGACCTTGATTTTACCGCTATATTCATCGGCGATTTCATCGAGGATTGGAGCAATCATTTTGCAGGGGCCGCACCAGTCAGCCCAATAGTCGACCAGGACCGGTTCCTCTGCTTTGAGAACTTCATCTTCAAACGTGGCGTCTGTGACGTAAACGATCTTGTCGCTCAACGTGATTCTCCCATTTGTGTTGGTTTTGCAGCCGCAGAACATTGACTGACTCGGGTGATGCCGGGCGGTTAACCTTAACATGTCTTCGGGCGCCGGACATACCGTATGGACCATTTGCCCTGCCAGGCTGGTCGCTGTGCAGGGAGTGTCAGGTGACATTTGAGCCCAAGATTGCCCGTATTTCAAGCCCCAAACGGAATCCAATCTGGTATTCTGTGAGCCCATGAGCGATACACACCTGTCCGACACCCGCTTCGACAGCCTGGACCTGCCCGCCCCGCTGCTGCAAGGCATTGAAGAGGCGGGCTTTTCATACTGTACCCCGGTCCAGGCTGAAACCCTGCCCATCGCCCTGCAGGGCAGGGATGTCTCCGGTCAGGCCCAGACCGGCACCGGCAAG
>JAWOIA010000177.1:0-11528 GCA_046484885.1 Desulfosarcina sp.
TTTGACCTGGACCTTTCGTCCTTCACTCGGCTCCTCGGCCCCTTGAATCCTCGGCCCCTTTTTTCCAATTGGACGTTGAGCGTTGAACGTTGAACGTTGGACGTTCAATCTTTTGCCCTTCGCCCTTTTCCTTCCAGCTTTTCTCCTTACTCAGTCCTCAGTCCTCAGTCCTCAGTCCTCAGTCCTCAGTCCTCAGTCCTAATCTTTTCGCCCTTCACTCGGCTCCTCGGCCCCTCGACTCCTTGAACCCTGCTCTTCCTCCCTCCCGAACGTGCTCCAGAAAATCGCCGATCGCCCGGTAAACCCGCTCGGCGCCGTCGCCCAGCAGGATGCCGTGGCGCGCAAGGTTGAACAGCACCATCTGCTTGTCGGTCGACCCGAGCAGTCGGAATATCTTTTCGGCCCCCTTGGGGTTGACCACCGGATCCTGACGCGACTGGACGACCAGCGCCGGTACGGTAATCTGGGGCAATCGCGGCTCCAGGGACGACATGAGCCGCTCCAGCTCGCGCACCCCGGAGATGGGGTTTTTAAAATAGTTGATGTGCGGATTCTCGGGATGGTTCTCCACAAAGCTCTTTTTAGCCTCGTCCATGTTGATCCGCTGCATGAAACGGTTCCACGCATTCACGGCCGGCACCAGGCGGGCGGCCAGATCCTGCAGCCGCAAGGGGGTCGATACGGCAAACACACCTGCCACCGCAGGTATGCGCTGGGCCAGATCAAGGGCCAGCCCGGCGCCGGTGGAGAACCCCCCGGCGATCACCTGGCGACACAGGTTGCTGATGACGGCATAGCCGGCATCCATGGCGTCGACCCATTCCTGGAAGTTACGGTCGGCTAAGTCTTCGGGGCTCGTACCATGGCCTTTCAAACGGGGGGCATAGACCCAGAAGCCTTTGCTGCCCAGGTATCGGGCCAACCCGCGGACTTCCTCGGGGGCGGCCATGTAGCCGTGGGCCAGCACCACCCCCACCCGGCGGCGGTCGCCTTTGATCAAAAAGGGTCGTCCCACCTGCGGTGGTTTGGATTGGCCTGTTACCGCATAGGCGTCGTAGTCACGGTCAAACTCATCTAACGCGCGTTGGATCAGGTGGCGGGCGACCTGGCGTTTCAACAGGAAGCCGGGCTGCCAGCACAGGCACCGAATGCGCTGCTGCAGGCGTGTCAGTGGTTCGACCTCGTTGGCCATCACCGCGATGGGGTTGTCGATGCGCGAGCGGTGAAAATCAAAAATATCAGCCGGGCGGGCGGCCTCCTTTACCAGGTGGGGGCCGTTGGTGGTCAGCACCCCTTTTTCGAGGGCAAACTCCAGAAACTCGCTGAACTTATGGTAACGGTCGTCGCTGAGAAGGTGGACCTGGTCTTGTTCCAGGCTGTTGTGGAAGTGAATCGGCTCATTCCCGCCACCTGCCAATGCAGCCAGAAAGACCCGGCGTTTGAGGTTTTGCGGGTCGATGCGGCGGCTGGGCGACTTTTTGAGACAGGAGGCGAAGAGGTGGTCGTGGTTGACCGTGGTCATGCCGTAAATGGCGCTCATGTACCGCTGCATGATCGTGATGGCCCGGCGGCGCATCAAGCGGCGGGCCGGGATCCGGTCGTCAAAACCGATGGCGGCCGTCGATCGCAGATCCTTTCGAATCACCCGTCCGGCCAGGTAGGGCGCGATGGTGATCGGCGCTCCGAAACGCACGTCGATATCCACTCCCGAGAGCAGCATGGTGCCTTCGGTCATGATCTCTTCGGCCAGGCGATCCGGCAGGTCATCCACCAGGCGTTCGGCCAGGCGGCTCAAGGCGTTCTCGCGTGCCCGCAGCGGGTAGTAGGTCAGGTTGACCGGCACGATGCAGGTGGGCCGGCTGCTGACGCTCTCCAGCGACGACAGCTTGAAACTGTCTCGCAGGCGCTCGGCCTCCTCGGGGTGGCTGCCGGCCATCGCGGCGATGCGCTGGCGGTAAAATTCGGTTCTCAGAGCCAGGGCGGCGGCACCGGTGTGGGGCGGGCGCTTGCCGCCGGCAAAGGAGAGCATCAGCCGCCCCTTTTCCATGATCTTCTTGTTTTTGACCATCTGGCCTTCTGGAAAGACGACCCAGCAGGCTTCGTCGGCCAGCAGGGTTTTGACCATCAGACGGTCCCGATCCGGCGATCGGGTGGAGACCGCACCCAACTTCTCGATGAATCGCCCAAAACGGCCCACAAAGAACTCGGCCGCGGCCAGGGACCAGATCGGCATCCCGGTCAGGCGGTGCAGGTGGTAGGGCAGCAGAACCGTTTCGATGCGCGTGAAATGATTGACCACGAAAATGGTGGGGCCTTTGGGGATATTCTCCCCACCATGGAGGTTCAGGCGGGCGCGGGTGAGACCGGCGATGGTCTTGATGGCCAGCCCGGTGGTGCGGTAGGCGAATCGGTTCATGGATCGATATGGACAGCCGTGTTTTTTCCCTGCCACCGTTGAAAATGCCGTAAAAAGTCGAATTTTTCGCTGCGTGAGGGTTTCGGGGCGCGATTTTGGTGGCGCCTAAATTGCAAAACTCGTCACAAGCTCCTCGAACAGCTTGCAATTTTTAACGCCTTCCCCAAAATCGCTGCTTCCCCCAAACCCTCAATGGAACTCAAAATTGGCTTTTTACGAGACCGTCACCTTTGGGTTGACACCCGTTTGGCCAATCACTAAAGTAGCCTGGCTGAAGTTAAAAATAAAGGGAATTTAAGGAGGCGGCCGGTGTACGCGAAAATACTGAAATTGCGGTTTCCGATAACGGAGGTGCAGAAGCCGCTGGTCTGCAGCCTGGCCCGGGATTACGACCTGGTGTTCAATATCCTCAATGCCGGCATTCTGCCGCGCAAAGAGGGTTTCATGGTGCTGGAAGTGTCCGGCAGCCGCAAGAATTTCAAAGCCGGCATCGACTATCTTAAACGTCAGGGGGTGGACGTTCAGAACGCTTCCCAGGAGATCAAGCGCAGCGAAAAAAAATGCACCCACTGCGGGTCCTGCACCGCCGTGTGTCCCACCGGCGCCCTGGCCATCAAGCGGCCGGAGATGTCGGTGGAATTCGATCAGGGAAAGTGCAGCGTCTGCGAATTGTGCGTCACCGCCTGTCCGCCGCGGGCCATGGAAGTGCGTCCCACCAATCAGCTCTTTTTTGAATGACCGGCCCGGTTGCCATTGCCCTTTCCGGAGGGGTTGACTCGCTGGTCGCCGCCCACCTGCTTAAACGTGAGCACGGCGATCTCTTCGGACTCCATTTTCTGACCGGCTATGAAAACCCGTCCCCATCGGGACTGCAGCCGCTGCGGCAGCTGTGCCGGCAGTTGGGGATCCCGCTGCACGTTGTCGACCTGAAAACGCCCTTTAAGACCGAGGTGGTGGATTATTTCACTGCCGCCTATCGCAGTGGACAGACGCCCAACCCCTGCCTGGTCTGCAACTCGGCCATCAAGTTCGGCCTTGTGCTTCAAGCGGCCCGGCAGTTGGGTGCATCGCACCTGGCAACCGGTCACTATGCACGGGTGGCGGTGGGCTGTGATGGGCGATATCGCTTGTGCAAGGGCAGTGATGCCGTCAAGGATCAATCCTACTTCCTGGCCCGGCTGAATCAGGGGCAGCTGGCCAGGGCGGTTTTCCCTCTGGGGGAGTGGACCAAACGGGCGGTCAGGCAGCTGGCGGAGGAAAAGGGGCTCAGCCCGTGGGTGCGGCAAGAGAGCCAGGATGTGTGCTTTATCAGGGACACCACTTACGCGGATTTTCTGACGCAGAGCCAGGGCCTATGCCCACAAGCGGGGGATATCGTCGACAGCGCCGGTCGACGCATCGGCACCCACGGCGGGTTGCATCGCTACACCGTGGGCCAGCGGCGGGGTATCAACTGCCCGGCCGGTCAACCGTATTACGTGGTGCGCCTCGACTGCCGGCACAACCGCCTGGTGGTCGGGTTCAAGGAAGAACTGGCGCTGCCCGAGTGCCGGGTGACCGATATCAACTGGATTGCCGCGCCCCCCACCGCGCCAAGTGCTGTTGAGGTGCGCCTTCGATACCGTCACCGCCCGGTGAGATGCACCGTGACGCTTGAGGCATCGGCCGAGGCTTGGGTTCGATTTGAGCAGCCCCAGGCGGCGGTTACGCCGGGGCAGGCGGCGGTTTTTTACCGTGGGGAGCGGGTGCTGGGCGGGGGGTGGATTGTTTGAAAACCTTTTTCATCAAAACCCTGGGCTGCAAGGTCAACCAGTGTGAGTCCGAGGCCATTGGCAACGCCCTGCTGGACTCGGACCCGGGCCTGGTCTGCGCTGCGCACGGCTCCGCGGATGTGGTGATCGTCAACACCTGCACCGTGACCAGCAAAGCGGCCATGCAGAGCCGCCAGGCCGTCCGCCGGGCCGTGCGGGAGAACCCCGGTGCACGCATCGTGGTCACCGGCTGCCACGCCCAGGTGGCCGCTGCCGAGCTGGCCGCCATCCCAGGCGTAAACCAGGTGGTCGGCAACCGGGAAAAAACCCGCATACCCGATGCAATCCTTGGCCAGGCTGACGGCTGCACTGCCGATAGCGCGCCGGCAGCCTGTCCAGACAGTTCCGCCGGCGAGGCTTTCGACCCCTTGCCGGGTATCGCCCACGGCAGCCGCACCCGCCCCTTTTTAAAAATCCAGGACGGCTGCGATGCATTTTGCACCTACTGCATCGTGCCGCATGCCCGCGGCAGAAGCCGTAGTTTGGCCGTGGAGCCGGTCTTGAGCCAGGTGCGCCAGCTGAGCCGGCTCGGTTACCACGAGGTGGTTTTGACCGGCATTCATTTAGGGTGCTACGGTCGCGACCTGACGCCGCCCCTTGGTTTGTGTGACCTGCTGCGGCGAATCAGTGATGAGGGTGCCATCGACCGGGTGCGCCTTAGCTCCATTGAGCCCAACGAGCTCAGTGGGGCGCTTATCGAACTGGCGGCGGTGCCCGACCCGCTTTCGGGGCGGCTGTGTGCCCATTTTCATATCCCCTTGCAAAGCGGGGACGATGCCATCCTGAAACGGATGCACCGGCCGTACACCGGCGATCAGTTCAGGGCCCTGGTCGACCGGATCATCGAGCGCTTGCCCGATGCCGCCATCGGCGTCGACATCCTGGTCGGTTTTCCGGGCGAGACCGACGGTGCCTTCGAAAAAACCCGCGCCTTGATCCGCTCGCTGCCGGTGGCGTACCTGCATGTGTTCCCTTTTTCAGGCCGTGAGGGAACCCCCGCCTTCTCCTTTGCCGGGCAGATTCCCCCGGCGGTGATCCAGCAGCGCTGCCGGCAGCTGCGCCGGCTGGGCCAGGCGAAGCGCCGCGCTTTTTACGGGCGCATGGTCGGAAAAAGCGTGACCGTACTGGTGGAAGGGCGCCGCGATCGTGACGACGGCCGCCTCAAGGGCTTGACGGACAACTACGTCCCGGTGCGCTTCGAGGGGCCGGATGCGCTTTACAATACCTTTTGTGCGGTGCATGTTGACGGTCTTGGACCGGATGGGGTGGAAGGGCGAAGGGCGGAAGGGCAGGGTTCAAGGATCCGAGGGGCCGAGGATCCGAGTGAAGGTCGAAGGGACGAGGACTGAGGACTGAGGACTGAGTAAGGGAATAAACAGCTGGTGAGCCGGTAAGCGGGGGGCTAAATAGGCTATAGGCTATAGGCCAAAACAAGGGGCCTGAAGGGCAAGGGCAAAAGATTTAAGGGCAGAAGCCAGGAGCCAGAAGGAAAAAGCAAAAGATTGAACGTTCAACGTCCAACGCTCAACGTTCAACGTCCAATTAAGGGGCAAGGGCAATGAATGAACCAATCAAACCAACTACGTCCTTCTTTTTTTTCACTCAGTCCTCAGCACTCAGTCCTCAGTCCTGTTTTTTTTCCAATCAACCAATCAACCAACTGAACCCATCGCCCCCATCCATGGCAGCCGGCCTCTTCGTCTGGGGTTTCGGGGCCCTCTTTTTCCTGTTGGGTTTTTTCCACCGCGTGGCGCCGGCGGTGATCACCAGCGAGCTGATGCGCGACTTTCAGATCAGCGCCGCAGCGCTGGGTAATCTCTCCGCTTTCTATTTTTATAGCTACGTGTCCATGCAGATCCCCACCGGCATTCTTGCCGACCGCTGGGGGCCCCGCCGTCTTCTCAGCCTGGGGGCCCTGGTGGCAGCCGTTGGTGCGGTGATCTTCGCCCTGGCACCGGGAATCGGCTGGGCAGCGGCCGGTCGACTGCTGATCGGCGGGTCGGTTGCGGTGGGCTTCGTGGGGCTGCTCAAGCTGGCGGTGAACTGGTTCCCGCCCCATCGGTTCGCCCTGGTAACCGGGCTGTCGCTCTTTTTTGGAATCGGCGGGGCCCTGGTCGCCGGCACCCCGTTGAGAATCATGGTTGATCTCTACGGGTGGCGCAGCAGTGTCCTTTTTTCGGCTCTGGCTTCGGTTGTGATCGGGTTCGGCATCTGGCTGTTTGTTCGAGATTACCCCCACGAAAAGGGCTTGCGGGATTTTACGACCGCCGGTTCGGTGCCACCGATCCAATCCCGCCCGGGGGTGCTGGGCGGGATCCGCCAGGTTTGCGCTTATCGCAACACGGTGCTGCTCTTTGTCGTCCCAGGTGGTGTCGTGGGTTGTGTGCTGACCTTTTCGGGCCTGTGGGGGGTGCCCTTTCTGACGGCCCAGTACGGGCTGTCGCTGGCCCGGACTGCCATGCTGACATCGGCCCTGCTGGTGGCCTTTGCGCTGGGTGGGCCCTTTTTCGGCTGGTTGTCGGATCGCCTCGGGTCTCGTAAGCGGCCTTATCTGGTGGGAGTCGGGGTGGCGATGGCCGGGTGGATGGTGATTGTCCTGGTCAATGGTCTACCCCTGCCGTTGTTGATTCCGGTACTGCTGATCACCGGATTTTTTTCCGGCGGCATGATCATCAGCTTCGCCTTTGCCAAGGAGTCGGTGCCCCGGCACTTGTCGGGAACGGTGTCGGGGGTGATCAACATGGGGGTCATGATCGGTCCCATGGTTTTGCAGCCGGCGGTGGGCTGGGTGCTGGACCGCATGTGGGGCGGTGAAATGGCTGCCGGGGTGCCGGTGTACTCCCTGGCCGCCTATCGCAGCGGTTTTGCATTGATGTTGGCCTGGATCGTGGTATCCTTTGTTCTGCTTCTGCTTACCCGTGAAACCGGCTGCCGGCAGGTGGTTGAATGAGAAACGATGACATCATCCCCAAACTGTTGAATCAGCTCGAGGCCGCCTTGCAGCAAGGGCAGGGCGACGCGGCGCAGCATCTGTCGGAAACCGCTTTCAATGTGCTCTTGAAATCGGCCTATGCCCAGGTTCGCGGCCGGGCTTCGACGGCGGTCATGCGCAACCTGCTGACGCTGGAGATCGAAATCGGCGGGGACAACGGCGATTTCAGGGAATTTGATGCCGGCCACATGCTGGATCTGTTGGTGCGCGGGGACGTGATCCACCACCTGCAGGCACCGTCAGGACCGCGATCGATGCTTTCCGCAGCACTGGATCTGAAACAGGTCGCCGCTTGGCTGGCCGACGCCAACGAACCCGACCCGTCGCGCCGCCGGCCCGGTTTGCGGTTCCTCCACGCCTGGATGCGACTGTTTGCGCAGGAGACCGGCCTTATCGCATCTGAACCGGATCGACCCCAACAGGGCTCCGCCTTTTCAGTCGGTGTCGCGGCCGCTGTGGAAAAGCCGCACTCAGCGCCCCAAACCGTCACCGATCCGGTTACCGGCATGAGGTTCGTCTGGGTCCCCGCTGGGTCCTTTTCCATGGGAGACACCTTCGGCCAGGGTGTCGAGGATGAAACACCGGTTCACGAGGTGAGCCTCTCCCCCTTTTACATGGCCGTTTTTCCGGTGACCCAGCAGCAGTGGTGCCGACTGATGCCCAATAACCCCTCGGCCTTTGTCGCTGACGACCACCCGGTCGAGCAGGTGACCCTGGCCGATGTTACGACGTTTCTGGAACGGCTCAACGCTGCGGTTGAGGGTGGGCAGCGCTTTGATCTGCCCTCGGAGGCGCAGTGGGAATATGCCGCCCGCAGCGGGGGCCGAGACGAATTGTATGCCGGTGGCCCCGATCCTGAGTCGGTTGCCTGGTTCGAGGCTGACCAGATCGGCCGCACCGCTGCCGTAGGCGGCAAGGCGCCCAATGGGCTGGGGCTTTACGACATGAGTGGAAACGTGTGGGAGTGGTGTCGGGATCTCTACCACCCGCAAGCCTACCGGCAACATGCCAAAGTCGACCCGGTCTGCATCCGGGGCGAGGCGGATCGCGTGATCCGCGGCGGCAGCTGGCACCTGGATGCCTGGAGCGCCCGCTGCAGCCGGCGCTTTCGCTTCGATCCGCAGTTGTATGGCCCGGCGCTGGGCTTTAGGGTGGTGATGAGGGATAGTTGATAAGCTGGAAGGAAAAGGGCGATAGGCGATAGGCGATAGGCGATGGGAAAGGGATTTAAGAACTTACAAGTATGGCAGAGGGCACGCGATCTGGCGATTGATGTGTATCGGATTACCGGGGAAGGTTGTTTTAAAAGAGATTATGGGATGACCGATCAAATGAGACGGTCGGCGGTGAGTATCCCGAGTAATATCGCAGAAGGTGACGAACGTGACACCGACAAGGATGCGATCCGGTTTTTATACATCGCCAAAGGCTCGCTTGCGGAATTAAGGACCCAACTGGAAATCGCCAACCGGGTCGGCCATGTGGAGCAAGCCATTTTCCAAGATCTTGATGAAAAGGCTGTTACTATTGGAAAAATGCTCGGAAGCCTGATCAAGTCCCGATCAAAAATGCTTTAAGCGAGAGGCTCAAGACAATAGGCGTTAGGTTTGATTTGATTCCTGTCCAAACGATTTTATCTCTTAGCCCATAATTGCCCCTTGCTTTTTGCCTATAGCCCATCGCCTCTGGCCCATAGCCTATGTAGCCCCTTGCCCTTTTACTTGGACGTTGAACGTTCAATCTTTGCCCTTGCCTTTGGCCTATAGCCCATCGCCTCTGGCCCATAGCCTATGTAGCCCCTTGCCCTCAGTCCTCAGTCCTCAGCACTCAGTCCTAATCTTTTGCCCTTAAACTCAGTCCTCAGTCCTGTTTTTTTCCTCAGTCCTCGCCCCTCAGACCGTCGCCCTTCTCCGGCGCGATGATCCCCAGATCGCTGATCTTGTAGAGCAGGGTTTTATAGCTAACCTTCAGGATCTTGGACGCTTTGCTGCGATTCCAGTCGGTTTTGGTGAGCACGTGCGAAATGATTTCGCGTTCCACCATCTCCACGGCATTTTTCTTGGCGCTTTTCAGTGAAAAGGTCTGCTGGTCGGGGGAGTTTCTGCCTTCTAGATCGAGGATGTTGGCCAACAAGGCGTGGTGGTTGGCTTCTTCCGCCGCCCCGTCGGGAGAACTGTTTCGCTGTTGATTCACCAACAACTCGTCCACAATGTGGTTGCAGTCGCCCAGAACCAGCATGCGCTTGAGCACGTTTTGGAGCTCGCGCACATTGCCCGGCCAGCTGTAGGTGCAGAGGCGGTCGATCACCCTGGCGTTGGGCTTTTCGATGGTCCGGTTGGTGAACATGGCGGTGTATTCATTGATATAGTAATCGATGAGCGGCGGGATGTCTTCGGGCCGTTCGCGCAGGGGCACCAGATGGATGGTGATGATGTTGAGCCGGTAATAGAGATCTTCGCGGAATCGGCCTTCGTCGATACTCTTTTTGAGGTCATGGTTGGTGGCGGCGATCACCCAGGTGTCGGCCTTGACATCCTTCTCGGAGCCCAGCGGGGAAAATTCGCCCCCGCTTTGCAGCACGTGCAGCAACTTGGCCTGCAGGGGAAGCGACATGTCGCCGATTTCATCCAGCAGCAGCACGCCGCTGTGGGCCAACTGGAATTTGCCTTTTCTTTTCTGCTCGGCGCCGGTGAACGCGCCGCGTTCGTAGCCGAACAACTCGCTTTCCAGCAGGCCTTCGGGCAGGGCGGCGCAGTTGATCTTGATGAACGGCTTGCCCCAGCGCGGGGACTTTTGATAGAGGTTCTGAGCGACAACCTCCTTGCCCACCCCGCTTTCACCAAAAATGACCGTGTTCAGGCCGGTGTGGGCCACGTGTTCGATCAGTTCACGAACCCGCACCATGTTCTTGCTCACACCGACAATCGGAGGGCCTACGCTTGAATTGGCTTGGTTTTTCATTGGTTCAACAGTTTCTTGACCAGCTGCTCCAGCTGCGGCAGCTTGAAAGGTTTTTCCAGAACAACGTCGGCGCTAGCCTCTTTGGCCAGTGATTCTGGATGCTCCCCCCAACCGGTAATCGCGATCACCGGTGTACCGGGGAATTTTTTCTTGGCGATCGAGATGATCGCTACACCGCTGATGTTAGGCAACACCAGGTCGGTGATGATCAGATCAAAATGGGCATCCGGAGCCTCGATATGTTTTAAGCCGTCAAGGCCGTTGTTGGCGGAGACGACGTCGTAGCCTTTCTGGGTGAAGAAGTGGACCAATGCGGCCAGAATCTCCTGGCTGTCATCGATGATCAGCAGTCTGCAAGGCTTTTCCATTGTAGCCTCTTGATTGATCGATAGAAAAGGGAGCGGATGGGAAGACAACCCACTGACCCTATACATGAATATTTGGAAAATGGCAAGTTTTTACATACTAAAAAAAGGGGCCGAGGATCCAAGTGAAGAATGAAGGGGAGAAGGGACGAGGACTGAGGACTGAGTAACGGAAAAAGGCAACTGGTGAGCTGAGAGCGGGAAGCGGGAAGCGGGAAGCGGGATGGTTAATTTTGGATTTTGGATTTTGAATGAAGGATGTTGGACGTTAAAAGATCAGGCTATAGGCAATAGGCTATGGGCTATAGGGTTAAAAGATGAAGCTCAACAGTTTGGGGTTCTGGGGTTGAACGTTCAATCTTTTTCCTTCAGGCTCCAGGCTCCTGCTTTTCATAGCCGTTCAATCTTTTTCTTTGCTCTTTCCTATAGCCCATAGCCTATTTAGCCCCTTGCCCTTCGCCCTTGCTTACCAGCTTACCGGCTTGCCAGCTTACCAGCTTACCAGCTTTTTCCCTTACTCAGTCCTCAGTCCTCAGCACTCAGTCCTAATCTTTTCGCCCTTGCCCTTCACACGACCCCTTGGATCCTCGGCCCCTTGAATCCTTCTTTTAATTGGACGTTGAACGTTGGACGTTGAGCGTTGAACGTTCAGTTTTTTCCCTTGCCCTTTGCCCTTCACTCGGCCCCTCGGCCCCTTGACCCCTCGAACCCTGCCCTTCTATCCCCCCGCCCAACCTGTCGTCTTTTTGACATTTTGCTTTTCAATGGTGGAAAAAGTTTTCATAATATGTAATTTGAGTTCACTTTTAAGGGCTGATCTTTGACAAGCGGGCACGGCAGGTGATTTGGTAATAGACGCCAAAAAATTAATTTTTTAACATAAAAAACAATTTGTTAAAAATTTAATCCCCGCTGCGTGTCGGTATCCGCAATAGGCTGGCACAGTAGTTGTATAATGCCTTGAGCAGACTGTCGATTCGGTT
>JAWOIA010000214.1:0-6054 GCA_046484885.1 Desulfosarcina sp.
GGCGCCATTCACTCCATCGTATTTGGCGGTTTCAGCGCGGACGCCATTGCCACCCGCACCGAAGACGCGACCTGCAAGATGATCATCACCTCAGCTTTGAAGACGGGCGACTACACCTTAGAGGGAATGGAGAGCCTTCTTTGCTTGGAACGCAAGAGCCTTCCGGACATGGTGGCCTGTACGGTCACTTACCGGCAACGGTTCCTTGCATCATGCAGCCGCTTAGCCCAGTTCACCTGGAAAGCCATCCTGATAGAGGCAACCTTTGAGGACATTAAAGGCGGTTTTGAACGCTTCGACATACCGTCCGGTGTCCACCCCAATGCCGTTTGTGGCACACTTGATGCCATCGAAGCGAAATACGGCATACCCATTATCTATGCTTCGATGTCACGGGATCTTGCCGTGGAGCGTGCCGCCAGTTGGCTTTCCAAACACTTTACCTATTGGTGGTTGGAACAGCACGGACACGGTCGGGTGCTGATCGACTCGGACCAACTTTGACCTAGAGTGGGTAAGCCCAATTGCTCAACTTAGGATTTTCTTGCCCCCATCTGACAAAATGGTGTGCTAATCTTGCCTTTACCTGCTGGATAATGCAAAGGTGGTACAATCGCTTGATTTGTATGGAGGCCGACGATGACCCTATCATTCAGGGACACAATACAACCTCTTGAATACAGTCCAGACGAAGGCTTCAAAGGGGCTGAGTCATTGGTCTGGTGGGCTGAAATCCTGGCGTTCTTAATTTTTCTGGCACTCTTTGTCTCGGCACCATACGCCCATTCAGGCGATCGATCCAGCTATCTGAAAAAGGATCCACTGTTTAAAGACAGGGTCAACATCCATGATCGAACCGGGTCCGTCGATGGTTTCCTCAGGCAGGATCCCCTGTCCAAAGACCGATTGAACATTTACGATAGCCAAGGGCGTCGAAAAGGATATCTGAGGGAAGATTCTCTCTTTAAAAACCGAACCAACATATACGATGAGTCTGGAAGACCGAAGGGTTATCTTAAAAAAGATCCTCTGTTCGATAACAGAACCAACTTTTATACTCCGGATGGCCGTCGAAAAGGGCACATGAAGCCTGATGCCCTGTTTGATGACCGAACCAATATTTACAAAAGGAAATGATCATCGCGGTGCCCGCTGAAATGACGGCAGGTACTGATGCCACCCCATTATAAAACCCTGCAGGTCAAATCGAACCGGTGGGAAGGGTCCGGCTACGCATATTACTATCCTCTTCTACAACTGAGCATACCGAAATGGAAACCTTTACTCTGAACACACCATTTTCACGTTCCTACTGGGTGCTCCCCACAGTTTTTTTAGCCGGAGCGTTTCCCGGTGCTAAAAGCCAAACCGAAGCACAAGATAAACTTGAGCGACTGATTGACGCCGGTGTCAGGCGAATCATCAACTTAATGGAGCCCGGTGAAACTGATCATTACGGCAATTTGTTCAATGAATATGAACAGACCGTCTTGCAGATTGCAGAGAAAAAAGGGTTGTCCATTGATTGCCTAAGATTTCCGGTTGCTGATTTGAATTTACCGACAGTACCGGAAATGGGGCACATTTTAGACGCCATCACGACCGGGGTGGATGAGCGCAAACCTGTTTACGTTCATTGCTGGGGCGGCATTGGGCGAACAGGTACGGTGGTGGGATGTTATTTATTGGACAACGGGCTGGCCCATCCTGATGATGTATTGGAAAAAATCGCCAGATTGAGAGAAGGGGACCCTAAAAATTTCCTAAGTTCACCCGAAACTGAACCGCAACGGAAATTTGTTTTGTCCTGGCTCGATAACGCCACTGGCCAGCCAACCCAGCTATCGCGGACGGTTGGGTGCATGTTGGGCGGCGCCGTCGGGGATGCACTGGGTGCCCCGGTCGAGTTTTCAACGCGCAATGAAATACTTCGCCAATTTGGTCCGGATGGGATCACCGCCTATGCTCCTGCTTACGGCGGTTTGGGAACCATCACTGACGACACCCAGATGACGCTGTTCACCGCCGAGGGGCTGATCCGAGGGTGGGTGCAAGGCGGCCACAAAGACATCGGCACCTACAAGGGCATGGTTGCACGCGCATACCTGCGCTGGCTTCAGACTCAAGATGAACGGCCCACTGGGACTGTCGATGACCAAGAAGCAGGATGGCTGATCCGGCAAGAGTTGCTGCACAGCCGACGAGCACCCGGAAACACGTGCCTTTCCGCACTTAAAAAGATGACCGCCCCGGGCGAACCGGCCCGAAACAACAGCAAGGGCTGTGGCGGGGTGATGCGTATGGCGCCGGCGGGCCTGTTTGCCTGGAAGCTCAATGACCACTATTCGCACCAGGAGGCCTTCCGGCTGTCAATGGATCTGGCGGCAATAACGCATGGGCACCCAACGGGCACGCTCACGGGTGGTGTGCTGGCCGTTATGATTATGGAAATTATGGGCGGTGCGACACTTGCCGAAGCCATCGCTGCGGCAAAAGTGTGCTTGCGTCAGGAGGTCAATTTCGATGAAACGCTTCGCGCCATTGAGCTGGCTGAGGAATTGGCTGTCAGCCCAATCCAGCATGAAAAGGCGATCGCCAGGATAGGCCAGGGCTGGATTGCCGAAGAGGCCCTTGCGATTTCGATATGCTGCGCATTGGTTGCACGTAATTTTCGAGACGGCGTCATTTTGGCAGTCAACCACGACGGGGACTCTGACTCTACCGGGTCGATAACTGGCAATCTGTTGGGCGCTCTTTACGGTGCAACGGCCATCCCGCAAGCGTGGCTGGAGCCGCTGGAATTGCGCGATGTGATTACGGAACTTGCTGTGGATCTGTTTGCTTTTCGCCATTGGCGTATCGGGCAAAACCCATCCAATCAGGAATTGGGCCGATCGATATGGCAAAAGTATCCAGGAATTTAATGCACTGCAGATGATCGAGCGTTTACACCCGCCTTGAAAGCTTTTATGGAATTGAAAAAGAAGTCACGCAGGACGAGCCTGGTTCTAACGCTCCTGTTAGGCCCATTGGGGCTTTTTTATTCGACGCTATGGGGCGGGATTATGATGACCTTCCTGCTCATTGCGACATGGCCAACGGTATTGGGACCTGTCGTGATTTGTATTTTATCCATTGGCATGGGCGATTATTGCACATGCCGGCATAATAAAAGGGTTGATGCTTCATCGCAAACGACCGACCATGAGAAAACAGTTTAAACCATGGCGAGGCTTAACTACTCTTTTTGCAAAGTCTGTCTTGTGCGCTGTCCCATACGGTCACAATGAACTTTTTGATCACCCTGCTGGACGGTACGGCCGACTCTGTTCCCCACGGCATCATAATGTATTTCTACCCTGGGTGTTTCACCTGATGCAACCGCACCACCGCCAATGGTCAGAATAACAGCAGCGATTAGGGCGGAACGTTTACCTATCATTTAGGCGGATCATTGCGGTTTGATTTTGAACCGCGATAGCGAGCGCATTCCCCGCTGCTTGCGGCGGGGTTAGCGAGCGAACTGAAAATCGATTTTTATATCCTTACGGTGAAGATTCCCCGCGGCTTGCCGCGGGGAGGTTCAATCGTCACCCTACGCAAGCTTTTCAGCTCTACGGCACTAGTACCCGGAAGCGCACCTGCTCGAATTTTCCGGCCTGGTCCATGACCGCTACCCGTTGTTCACCGGGGCCAGGGACAGTGATGGTCCACTGGTGCGCGGGGTCGCTCCCGGTGGGGGTCTGACCCAGCCAGGCGCCGTTGAGGTACCATTGGGCCTCGCCCTGGACGCCGGTGACGGTGAGAGTGAGAGCGGGCAGCTGGGTCCGGCCGGTCAGCGGGCTGAGTTCGGCGCCGGGTTGAATGCCGTGCAGTTGAAGCCGGCCGTGGGCGGTGGCGGTGGGTGTGCAGCGCGGGTCGGGGGGCGGCAATTGGGTGGTCCGCTGCCAGCGTTCGGGCAGCCAGGGTTCCAGGGTGGGCGGCCAGAGCTGGGCGGTGCGGGTTTCGGCATCCGGGGCGTAACAGCCGGGTGGCAGTTGGTGACGGCCCCCGGCACTGAGTCGGAGCTGAGGGCGCAGGGTTTCGCCGGGTGCCTGCAGGGGGTCGCGCAAGGTAGGCGGCGCGGTTTGGTCCAGGAGCCAGGCCTGGTGACGGCGATGACAGGCCTCAGGGGATTGCCATTGGGCCAGGGTGCCTTGGGGCCAGCAGATGGTGGCCAGGGTGACATTTGGTGGACGCGGCGGCGGCTGCCAGCCCGCGGACGGCAGCAGGTAAAGCAGCCGGTACAGCAGGGGGACGGCGGAAAGGCGGCCGGTGTTGTGCGGCAGCGCCGTGCCGTCGGGGCGGCCGATCCAGACGGCTACGGTATACTGGGCAGTGACGGCGATGGCCCAGGCGTCGCGATAACCGAAGCTGGTGCCGGTCTTGTGGGCGATGGTGGGCATTCGGCTGCGGATGTGGCGAAACAGATCGCCCGATTGGTCCAGGGGTGCGCGCAGGCTATGGTGAATGATCCAGGCTGCTTCGGCGGACAGCAGGCGCCGTTCGTGCAGCGGTTGGTCGGCGGTGAAGCGGGGTTGGGCCGCAAGACCGCCCCGGGCCAGCGCGGCGTAGGTGCCGGCCAACTGTTCCAGCCGGACGCCGGCTCCGCCCAGGGCCAGGGAGAGGTTGGGTTGATCGTGGGGGGGCAGCTGCAGGTCGAGTCCGGCATGCTGCATGCGGGCGTACCAGCGGGACGGTCCGAGCGCGGCGAGCACTTGCACGGCCGGCACGTTCAGTGACCGCTGCAGGGCTTCACTGAGGCTGACCGGACCCATGAAACGGCTGTCGAAATTCTGGGGACGGTAGCCGTCGAACGCCTGGGGGGTGTCGCTCAGCAGGGATTTGGCATGCACCAGGCCATCGTCCAGCGCCAGGCCGTATATGAAGGGTTTGAGGGTGCTGCCCGGGGAGCGGACGGCCTGGGCCATATCCACGTAACCGGCACGGGTCTCGTCACCGAAGCGGGCGCTGCCGATGTAAGCTTTCACGGCCAGGTCCGTGTTGTCCAGGATCAGCACCGCTGCCGAGGTTTGCGGCGGGAAGCGGCCGATGTGATCCGCCACCAGGCCTTGGGCCGTGGTTTGCAAACGGCTGTCCAGGGTGGTGGTGATCACCTGCCGCCGCGGGTGGGACTCGCGCAGTCGGTGGGCCAACAGCGGGGCCAGCAGGGGCCGGGTTTCAAACCGGGCGATCACGGGTTCCTGCCGCGCTTCGTGGATCTCCAGCGGGGTCCAGCGACGGGTGTGGGCGAGCCGCTGCAGCACTTTGTCACGGGCTTGCCGGGCCTGCTCCGGATGACGGTCGGGACGCAAGGCGCTGGGGCGTTGGGGCAGGACGGCGAGCAGGGCCGCTTCGGCGTGGTTCAGTTGCGAGGCGGGTTTGCCCAGGTAAGTGTAACTGGCCGCCTGGACCCCTTCCACCGTCCCGCCGAAGGGCGCGTGGTTGAGGTAGAGGGTGAGAATCTCCTGCTTGGAAAAATGCCACTCCAGTTGCAAGGCACGGAACATCTGACCGGTTTTGCCCATGAGATTGCGCGGGTGGGGGTGCAGAATGCGGGCCACCTGCATGGTGAGGGTGGAACCCCCGGACACGGTGCGGCCATGCTTGAGCCGTTGGCCCAACGCCCGCACCAGCGAAAGGGGGTTGATCCCCGGGTGGTAGTAAAACCAGCGGTCTTCGTAGGTCACCAGGGCGGTCAGGTAGTGTGGCGACACCTCCCGGGCCGTAACCGGGTAACGCCACACGCCGTCGGCATCCGGAAACACCCGCAGCGGCCGGCCGTGGAGATCCACCACCAGCTGTGCAAAGTCCCGGCACTGGGCTTCGGGCAAGCGCAGCGGAAAGCCGTGGTCCAGCACCAGGAACAGGCCCCAGACAAGCCCCCCGATCCCCAGCAGGCCGACCATCCACCGACCGAAACGGGATGCCATTTTCCGATCCCCGCGTATCATGCCCTTGACCCCACCACCGCTCATTTAACCAAATAATACCGCAAAACCTGGCACTTATGAC
>JAWOIA010000227.1:0-19103 GCA_046484885.1 Desulfosarcina sp.
CGACCTGTTTGAGAAGGGTGCAAGCCCGGCCCAAATCGCTCAGCAGCGGGGGTTGACGCTTTCCACCATCGAGGGGCATCTGGCCTATTTTGTAGAGCGGGGACAGCTCGCCATCGACGCTTTGCTGACAACTGACAGACAGTCTTCCATCGAAGCGGTCATTTCCCGGATGCTGGGCCAACCGCTGGGTGCAATCAAGCAGGCGCTGGGCCCCGACGTCTCTTATGGTGAAATCAGGCTGGTCCAGGCACACCTGAAATACCGTGCCGGCGCTGACAATTAGGCGCCGGGGGTGTTTCGGGAAAGCCTGTGGGAGGTCGCTCATGACGATCAATGATTTCAAACCCCTTGCAATCGAGGACAAACCGGTGTTCGATCGGTTTTTTCGGGATGATCCGCCCCAGATCTCCGAGATGACGTTCACCAACCTTTTTATGTGGCGCCGCCATTATCACCCTGTCTGGATGGAGCGGGAAGGTTGCCTGTTGGTGCTTTTCCGACCACAACCGGGTCCGATCTATGGACTCCCGCCAGTCGGAAAGGGAGACAAAGCCGGAGCCCTTTCAACCCTGTGCGGAGCGATCGGCGCGGTTTCGAGAGAGATCCGGGTCTGCCGCGCAGCCGAGGATTTCGTGACGACCATCGTGGACGCGTCCGTTTATGACAGCCGCCCCGACCGGGACAACAGCGATTATGTTTACCGGACCGACGACCTGATCCATCTTTCCGGGAACAAGTACCATCGCAAGAAGAACCATTTCAACCAATTCGTGCGAAAAAACGACTTTGAGTATCGGCCCCTCGACGGCGACCTCGTGGAAAAGGTCATGCTGATGCAGGAATCCTGGTGCCGGATGCGGGAGTGTGTGATCAATCCTGAACTATTGGCGGAGGACTTTGCCGTTCGTGAGGCCCTAACCTGCTTCGATGCGTTAAGCTTCCAGGGCGGCGCCATCCTGATCGACGGTCGCGTTGAAGCTTTCAGCCTCGGGGAGGCGCTTAACAGGGACACAGCGGTGATCCACATCGAGAAGGCCAATCCCCACATTAGCGGGATTTATGCCGCGATCAACCAGATTTTCTGCCAGGAAGCGTGGTCTGCCTTCACCTACATCAACCGGGAGCAGGACATGGGGGTTGAGGGGTTGAGAAAGGCAAAGGAGTCCTATTTTCCGCATCACAGGGTGAACAAATACACGCTAATGCCGAAGTGAAAAGAGGCCGCCCGCATGTCAAAAAAGATCCGGATTGTGCTTACCGCCCCTCCCATCCTTGCGGTTTTATACCGCCTTGTGCGTCTTTACGCCGCTACGTTCAGATTGACGGTGGAAAATGAGCGTTTCTGGCTGGAGCGGGTCCAAAGCGGCAAGACCGTTATATTGTGCTGCTGGCACCAGCAGTTTTTCGCAGCGATCCGCCATTTCAGAAACTATCGCTCCCATAGGCCTTCGCTCATGATCTCCAGGAGTGCTGATGGCGAGTTGATCGCCGGGATTGCAACGCGAACCGGTTGGGACATCGTGAGGGGGTCGTCGTCCAGAAGGGGACGGGAGGCCCTGGTTGAGATAGTCGCCAAGCTCAGGCAAACCAAGCTGGCCGCACACATCGTGGATGGCCCCCGGGGACCTGCCGGCACCGTCAAGGCGGGCATCATCCGCCTGGCTGAGCAGACCGAGGCTGTCATTGTCCCTTTTTATACCACCGCCGACCGGGCGTGGTATTTCAAAAGCTGGGATCGTTTCATGCTTCCCAGGCCCTTTGCCCGGGTGACCCTGCGGTTCGGCGACGCATTCCCGGTCTACGAAACCGACACCGCTGAGGGCTTTGAACCGTTGCGCCGGAAACTCGAAGGCATCATGCTGCAGGGGATCGCGTCTTTAAGGCTTGACAAACCAGGCGTTGTCTGAGATATTACGCAGTTTGGAAAGCGTGTTCCTATCTTTGCTTTTATCCTCACCCGCTGCTTATCCTTCAAACGAAGAGATAACAAGCCCCGGAACGGTTCCGCGGGTTTTTTCTATTGAATACGCACAACAGCCTTCCCACGCTTGTGCAAGCAAAGGCGCATGGCGTCACCACTCAAATCGGAGTCAAGGGTCTTGATCTCCAGTAAGGAACTGATTCATTTGAACTTTCATTCTTTTTCATTGCACGCTGCTGTTGCCGACGGTGCCACCCAGGCCGGTTATGTCACCCCCACTCCTATTCAGGCACAGGCCATTCCAGAGGTTATCAACGGGCGTGATGTCATGGGGCTGGCTCAGACGGGTACCGGTAAAACAGCCGCATTTGTGCTGCCGATCCTCAACCGGCTCATGCACGGCCCGCGTGGCCGGGTCGGTGCGCTGATTGTCGCCCCCACCCGCGAGCTGGCCGAACAGATACATGCTGCCATCACGACCCTTGGGCGCCAAACCCGCCTGCGCAGTGTCGCCGTTTATGGTGGTGTGGGGATCAATCCCCAGATTCAGGCCCTCAAACGCGCCGATATCGTGGTGGGCTGTCCCGGCCGGCTGCTGGATCATCTTAGCCGGCGGACTGTTGATCTTTCCCGCCTGGAGGTGTTGGTGCTGGACGAAGCGGATCAGATGTTCGACATGGGCTTTTTGCCGGACATTCGTCGCATTCTGACCCACACCCCCCCAAAAAATCGCCAGACCCTGCTCTTTTCGGCGACCATGCCCGACGATATCCGTTGCCTGGCCAGTGATATCCTTCAGGACCCGGTCACGATCCAGATCGGGACCGTCGTTCCGGCCGAGACCGTCAGCCATGCCCTCTTTCCGGTTGCACAGCACTTGAAGACAGCCCTGTTGATCAAACTGCTGGGTCATACCTGCTCCGGGTCGGTTCTGGTGTTTACCCGCACCAAATTTCGCGCCAAAAGCCTGGGTGAGAAATTGAACAGAGCCGGCTTCCGCTCGGCTTCGTTGCAGGGCAATCTGTCCCAGGGGCGTCGTCAGGCGGCGATGGACGGTTTTCGCTCTGGAGAATTTCAAGTCCTGGTGGCCACGGATATTGCGGCCCGCGGCATTGATGTCTCCACTATTTCGCATGTCATCAACTACGATATACCAGCCACCCCCGAGGCGTATATTCATCGCATCGGGCGTACGGGGCGGGCTGAGCGCAGCGGAAAGGCCTTTACCTTGGTCACCCAGGAGGACTCGCCGATGGTCAAGGCCATCCACCGGGCCATTGGCAGCGGTGTGGAGCAGCGAACCCTGGCTGACTTTGATTATGAACGGCCTGCGGCGCCTTCGGTAAATAAAGGCAATCCTGCCGCCCATCGACCACAGCCGGCGCTTAAACGACGATCGCCGCCATCCCCAAGCAAGGGCCGGGTCAATAAAGGGGCCTTTGCCTGGTTAGCACCCCAAAGCAAGCCTGCCGGCAAGCGCGGCAGGGCATAAGCGGCCCATCCGGACCGTTGGGGGGGTCTGTGGTGGGTTGCGCCGACTGATGAGTGTTCTTACTTTCTCGTTTAGGTCAAATTGTCGCCGCACCCCAAGAAAAGGGCCGTCGCCATGATCCGCAACCATTTTCTAGTGACCATCGGCCTTGGGTTCGCTGTCTGTGCGCTGCTGTTTTTGTCGGTCGCTGAGCCCACTGCCGCGGAGGGTACCACCATGAACGTTGCCAGTCCACTTGCCACCGCATCGGCCGTGCCCGCGGTTCCGCCCGTCGACAGTGATGTGCCGGCTGTGTTGGAAAGCGCCGCCTTCGGTTTGGGGTGATTCTGGGGTATCGAGGCCCAGTTCGGGGCCATCGAAGGGGTTTATCGGACCCGTGTGGGCTATGCCGGCGGGCTGACCCAAGATCCGACCTATGTGGCCATCGGTGATCACACCGAGACGGTCCAGGTCGACTACGACCCTCGGCGCATTACCTACGACGATCTGCTGGCGGTTTTCTGGCGAAGCCACGACCCGTTCGGGCGTTCCTGGTCGCGTCAATATATGAATGCCGTTTTTTACCATGATGAGCGGCAGCAGAAAGCGGCGCTGGCGTCCCGGGCGATGCTGGAAAAAGCCAGCGGGCGCGCGGTTCGTACCGAAGTGCTTTTCGTGCGCACCTTCACCTTGGCCGAGGATTATCATCAGAAGTATCTGCTCAAACGTCACCCGGATCTGAACCGGGAGCTGATGCACATCTATCCCGACCCGCACGATTTTATCAATTCCACGGCCGTTTCCCGCGTCAATGGATACGTGGGGGGCTTTGGCAGCCGGGCTCAGCTGCTGCGTGAGGGCGAAGGGCTGGGTGTGAGTCCTGAAGCCCTGAACCGTTTGTTGAAGCGGATCGGAAACCGCAGCAGCCAGTGATCGTGGTCGGCTGGGTGTGCCGGGCTCTTTTCAGGCAGACACAATCATTGACGATGTCCTAAAAAGCCGAATTTTTCGCTTCGTGAGGGTTTCGGGGCGCGATTTTGGTGGCGGCTAAATTGCGAGAACTCGTCGCAACCTCCTCAAACAGCCTGCAATTTTTAACGCCTGCACCAAAATTGATTTTTCCCGGCTTGTGCGCTTGCGAAAACCAGTGTATGTTCCTGAAGCGATGGCTCCCGGTGAACCTCGGAATCGAGATGGCTGCTGCAGGCGAACGCGAAGGCACAATCTTTTGATAAAGAATGATTCGTGGCCGCTAACCACGGCGAATCGACGCACCTAAATGAACAGGGTTGAGAAAGCCGGGGATTCGCCGCTACGGTCAGGTGAGTCGTCCGAGGTCACATCGGCCGAAAAAATCCTGCTGACCGGCCCACCAACCACCGAAGCTGAACCCCGCCATCCAGATGCCGGCCGCAAAGTTGCCAGAAACCAGCTCATCAACCGTCTGAACTTCATCCACTTCAAGGGTGATCGCATTCAGATCCACTTGGTTGACCGCCACACCCAGCGTCGCTTGAGCCTTGCGGCCTTACCGTTTCCGGTATGCGGAAGCGAGATGGTGTGCCGATGGGACCATCCCGGCCAGGATGAAGCGGTGCTCCGCGGTCTGGACCTTGATTTTATCCGGGTCCCGCACGGTCAGAGCTGGATTCATTCAGTTCCCCTCACGTCAGCGATCACTACCGAGGGTGCACGACTGAAACTGCCGGATTTCAGTTATGAAATCAACCAGCGCAAGGTCGAGCGGCAACCCTGCCGGGATATCACGGTGCAGGTGTTCCAGAAAGCGTGTGTTTTTGCGGGACGGCTGGTCGATTTCAACGCCTTCTCGTTCAAAGCTGAACTCGACAGCGCTTCCCCGCAGTCTTGCGAACGGATTGACCCGCAACTGCCGGTCAAGGTCGTTTTTTTAAAGGCTGCGGAGACTTTTTTCCGCGCAGAGTGCTGCATCATTCGCTGTACCCGCGGCGAAGCGGAACGCAGCTATGTCATGCAGCCGCTCGCGCAGCAGATCCATCGCTACCCGAAGGCCGAAATCCGGAGCCAGCGGATAGCATTGACCCCGTCTCCCAACCTCGTTTTTCAGCATCCCCTCACCGGCCGGCGCGTCGATCTCAAGGTGATCAACCTCTCCGGGTCGGGGTTTGCGGTCGAGGAGTGCGAACCGGCCGCGGTTCTGATGCCCGGATTGACCCTGCCCCGGGTCGAACTCCGGTTCGCCAACAGCTTAACGCTCACCTGCCGGACGCAGGTGTTATACCGCAACACCGTGGCCTGCGGTGGCAGCGCGCGCCTCGTCCGCTGCGGCCTGTCCCTCATGGAAATGCCGGCTCAGGATCACCTCAACCTACTGGCCATGCTGCATCAGAGCGTGGATCGCAACGCTTTTATCTGCAACGCGCTTGACCCGGAAGCGTTGTGGGATTTTTTTTTCGAAACCGGCTTCATTTATCCTGATAAATACACCCTGCTCCACAAGCAGAAAGAGAAGATCAAGGAAACCTGCCGCAAGATCTACCACCCCAGCCAGGCGATCTCCCGCCATTTTGTCTACCAGGACAACGGCGTTATCCTCGGTCATGTGGCGATGATTCGGTTCTGGCAGCGCACCTGGCTGATTCACCACCATGCTGCGCGCAGGGCCGCCATCAACAAGGCCGGTTTGCTGGTGCTGGATCAACTCAGCCGGTTCATTCAGGAGACCCGGTGTGTCGGCAACCTGCACATGGATCATCTCGCCTGCTATTATCGGCCGCAAAATCGGTTCCCGCAGCGTTTCTTCGGCGGGTTCGCGCAATCTTTCAATGACCCTGCAAACTGTTCCATCGACCTGTTTGCGTACCTGCGCATCAGTCATCAGCCCTTTTCAGAAGAAGCGCTGTCGGACCGCTGGCAGCTGTTACCGGCCGTCGACAAAGATGTCGTCGACCTCACTGATTTTTACAATGACCACTCCGGCGGGTTGACGCTGAAGGCCATGGACCTCGAGCCGGCCGGTTGGGGGGCCGACAACTTATCCCAGGATTATCGGCGGGTCGGGCTGAAATGGGAGCGGCACTGGTTTGCGTTGAGGCACGGCGGACGGCTGAAGGCGTTCATCATCGCCAACGTTTCTGATATCGGGCTTAATTTTTCCGATCTCACATCTTGCCTGCAGGTAATCGTGACGGATGCCGAGGGTCTCGACCCGGACATCTTCATCCAGGCCGTGCGCCGGGTCTCTCGAGTAGCCGGTCTGCAAGAGATAGCGGTTTTGGTCTATCCGGCCGCTTATCCACAGGATCTAAACATCCCGTTCGAAAAAGGTTATAATCTCTGGATCGTGGACACCGCCGGTACCACCCAGGCATTTCTGAAATATCTCAGCCGATTCACCCGATACCGCTAACCGGACCATCTCACGAAGCCCATTCAGCCAGGCCTGCGGCAGGGTTGCGGCGGCTTACGTCAGCGGCCGCCGGCCCCGGCAAAGCACCAGCGGCGTGTAGGTAAAAACCCGGGGGTCGGAGAGCAGTTGGTCGATTTCGTCCATGAACTCCCCATAGCCGCCGGTGTACTCGTCGAAAGTGTAACCGGAAAACTTGCCGGCGATTTCGGCCTTTTTTTTCCAGTTGAACGCGGCGTTTTCCTGAAAGCCACCGTAGATGAGATTGTGGGGTGCAACCTGGACTTGAATGTCTTCAAAACCCAAGTCGAAGAGATATGCGTACAGCTTGACCCCTACGTAGGGGTCAAAGTTGCAGTGCTGCTCCAACCGTTGCATAATGCACTGCAGCGCCCGCTCGGTGCGGGCGGGAAATCCGTGAAACCGCAAACAGTTGCAATCCAGGTCGATCAGGCACAGGGTGCCCCCGGGCCGCAGAATGTCCACCAGACCGCTTACCATTGCAAAGCTTTGGGAGCGGTAATATTCGAGCACGAACCGGATCCACACAAAGTCGAAGCGGCCCAGATCGTTCAACGGCTCCCGAATGTCTCTGACCTGAAAATCCAACCCCTGGGCGCGGTAATGGCTGCGGGCGAAATCGATGCGCTGAGACGCGATGTCCAGGCCCAGGGCGCTGCCGGCCGGCTGGACCAGACGGTTCAGATGCCAGGTGGTTTTTCCCGAACCGCATCCCAGGTCGGCTACCCGCATACCCGGTCCCAGGCCTGCCCAGCCGGCCTGATCCCGCACGACCCGTCCATCCGTTTTGCGGTCCAGGCGGAGCGCCTCTTCCTTGCTCTCCATCAGATAACGCGGTGCGTTCATCGCCGGTTTCCATCCAACGGGGGGCTGTTTCAACGCCTGCGCATCCGAGCCTCAATGACAGGCGGGATCTCGCGCTGGGGTCTTGATCGAGCCCGGTTGTCAAAAAATCGTGGATTGGGTAGCGCACGGTCACCTGGTTTGTCAATCCCCCGCGAGGGACTTTTTCTCAGCCCCCGGTGCAGCCTGATTGAACGGGTTGTCATTGGAGGCTCCCGGCGGCCGGCAGGAAACCGTGGTCGAGGCGGTATTCTTAGCCACCAGGTAGTATCCGATGCTCATGGCCAATACAACGGCGGCGGTCGCCCATACGTAGTCGGTTGTGATCGTATCAAAGTCCAAGATGATCACTTTTCGGGCGATGGCCATCAGGGCCGTGGCCAGGACAATTTTGACATGGATCACATCATCCCTGAGGTAGATGGTGATGTTGATAAATATCTCGATGGCGATCAAGACGGCCATAAATGCCCCGAAGGTAGCCAGCATATCACTGATGGTCAACATCATAAAAGGAGGTGCGCGCAGCTTCTGGTAGATCACCCAGGCCACATCCACCACTCCCCATAGAATTACCAGCGTCATCAGGACGGAGAGGCAGCGGACCGAAAAACGGATCACCATGCGCAACTTTTGGACAATGGGCTCTTTTGGGTTGGAGAGGTCATCCATCGCATCACTCCTAGTTTTCGGCTGGTGGTAAAAATCACACCCAATCCCGTCGTTTTCGGCTAATGGGCTGACTCTTGCACCTCGGTCGTTTCAACCACCGGTTCCCGCATGATCAGGCCCATGGCGTCGCGGGCCGTAGCCGCAGCTTGAGGGAACACATCCACCAGGTTGGCGGCGTGGCGCAGATTGTCGGCGGTGCGCATCATCAGCATGGCCAGGTTGCCATCGGCCATGCCGTATTCGGTGACGACCGTTTCCCACGGATATCCCGAGGCCCAGGCATGGGTCATGGCGGCGGGTCGCAGGTAGAACTGGCGCACGTCAAAGCCTCTGGATTTCATGTGGCGGGCGAACCCGGACAATTTTTTGTGAATTTGGGTGACTGTTTTTTTCAGCCGGTTGGGCACCAGTCGGCCTTCCATACGGTCGTCGATCTCCTTTTCGTTGACGAAACAAGCAAATACGCCGGCCATCTGAGCCGAATCCCCATCCGGCAGCAGGCCGCGGCGCAGGCACTCGGCCACCAACAGCGGTTGGTCCACCCGCAGCTGGGATGCCCAGACCCCGTCGCTGGTGAGACGGTCGGTTGCGTCCACAAATCCTGTCTCTTTCAGAAAATCCAGGTGGCGCATAAAATCCTCCCATAAAATCTCGTGAAGATCCGCCATTCGGCTTTTCTGGCGGCTCTCTTCGGATTTCGCCACCAGCAGCCAGGTGGCGAACGAGCGTTTGAGGAGTTCTTCCACCTGGGGCGGGGCGTGAGAGAGCAACAGGTTCAGGACCATGGAGAAATTGATCCGGATGCGGCTGACCACTTTTCCCGGACGGGACGCGAGCAGCCGGGCCACCAGCCGCAGGTCCATGTAGCGGCCGGGGACGGCCAGGGCGAAACCGATCTTATCCATACCCCGGCGGCCGGCCCTGCCCGTCATTTGGTGCAGATCGGTGGCTTCCAGAGGCATGAATTCGGTGCCGTTGAACCGGTCGGAGTTGAAAAAAACCACCGTGCGGGCCGGAAAGTTGACGCCCGCGGCCACGGTCGAGGTGGCAAAGACGGCGGTCAGCAGGCCCTGAGTCATCAGGTCTTCGACCACCAGCTTCCAGCCCGGGAGATGGCCGCTGTGGTGGGACCCCACGCCGGCTCGCTCCAGGTGAAAGCGCTGGCGGTGCTGGGCCAGGTGTGGCGAGCTGTCGGTGAGCATTCGAATCCGGTCGGCAATCAGGGTTGTTTTTTCATCGGTCAGGGGCACGGCACCGTGGCACAAAGCCAGGGCTGCATCGCAATCGCTGCGGGACTTGAGAAAGAAGATGGCCGGCAACAGGTCGTAGGCGTTGAGTACCTGGAGGATGTCGCCAAAGGGGGGAAGACCCCGGTGCCGGGGAGGTTCCGGTTGCGTCCGGCTGCCGATGAGACGCTCGACTCTGGGGTGAATCGCCTTGGATCCCCGTTCGCCCTTGGCCGTCAGGGGCAGCAGGGTGCCCGTTGGGTGCAGCACCATTGGGTATAGCGGCACGGGTCGATGCGTTTCGACCACCACCCGGCAGGTACGGCCGCGAATGGCTGTCAGCCAGTCGGCAATGGCCCCGGCGTTGCCCACCGTGGCCGACAACATGAGCAGGGGAATACGCGAGGGCAGGTAGATCATGGTCTCTTCCCACACCACGCCGCGTTCCTCATCCCCCAGGAAATGGGCCTCGTCCAGCACCACCAGGTCGGTGTTCAACGAAATTCCCTGGTGCATGGCATCGTAGAGCTGGTTTCGCAGGATTTCGGTGGTGCCGACGATGATGGGTGCGTCGGGGCTCTCTTTGCGGTCGCCGGTCAGGATGCCCACCCGCGGCGAACCAAATATCTCTGAAAACTCGATGAATTTTGCATTGGTCAGGGCTTTGAGCGGTGAGGCGTACCACGCCCGCCCGCCTTGTTGAACGATGCGGCGGATGGCTTGGACGGCGATCCAGGTCTTGCCTGCACCGGTGGGGGCGGTTACCAGACAGTCGGAATCGGCCATGACCGCCACGGCCTCGGACTGGAACCGATCCGGTTTGAAGGGTCTCGCTTTAGGGATGCCGATGGTTGAAAAGACCGCATTCAGATCAGGGTCGGCGCCGGGCGTGAACGGCTTGCGGGGTCGGGATTCTCTGGGCTGGCAACGCTGGCGCGGCGCATATCGGCGGTCTTTGTGGGGGGGCCTTTTGGCGTTTCGATTCATGGGGTCGGACGATAAAGCTGGTCGATGATGGCTGCCACAACCGACTTGGCTGTGGATGGGGTGTCATAGGGAGCGGTGCCGGAAAGATCGGCTTCAATGAGCGTTTCGTCGTAAGGCAGAAACCCCAAAAACTCGAGGTCGTGCAGGTGGTTCCGCAGAAAATCCTCGTCTTTGGGGCCGCGAATTTTGTTGCCCACGACGGCAATGTGATTCAGACGAATCTCGGCGGCCAGGCGCTTGATATGCTCGGCTGTGTCGATGCTGCGCCGTCCCGGCTCCACGACGACGATCAGCTTGTCCACGGCCTGGGCCGTGGCCCGCCCCAGGTGTTCGATCCCGGCCTCCATATCCATGATCACCGCTTCGTTGCGCCCCAGCACCACGTGGGTCACCAGGGCTTTGAGCAGCGCCGATTCCGGGCAAAGGCAGCCGGCCCCGCCCTTTTTGACGCTGCCCAGGCGCATGAGCCGGATGTTGCCCAGCCTGACCGACAGGGTGTCTGGGATATCGTCCACCTTGGGGTTGAGTTTGAAAAATCCGCCGATAGTTCCGGGCTGAGCACCGGTTCGTTCGAATATCAGCTCTTTCATTTCGGCGATGGGGGTGATTCGGTCGGCATCGGCAATGCCCAAAGCCGCGGCCAGGTTGGCGTCCGGGTCGGCATCGATCGCCAGAACGGTTATGCCCCGGTCGCTCAAGGTCCGGGCCATAAGGGAGGCAAATGTCGTTTTGCCCACCCCGCCTTTGCCGCTGATTGCCAGTTTCATGTGCGCTTCCTTTCAGTTCCGACCGTGGAGTGATGATGCGGTCTTATAATAAACAAGCAATATAAGACCGTTTGCCGGTTCAGCAAGGGTCTGTTATCCTGCTCTATCACCTTGACCGGTTGCGGTATTGAGGATATATCCAAATGAAACTTTGGAAGGCTGTCCTTGACTGCAAAGGAAACCGGCCAATCACCAAGCGGGCGGATAAGATCATGACCCAACCCATGCGATGGCTCATCTTGCTGCTGACCGTGGCCATCACCCAGCCGCTGGTCGGACGCTCACAGGAGCCGGTGGGTGCGCCAGGCGGGCGCCCGCCCGCGCCGGTCGAGGTGGCGCTGGTGACCGAAACGCAGGTGTCTCGGCAGTTGACCCTGGTGGGCAGCGTCGAGGCGGTGGCCACCAGCGTGGTGGCGGCCGAGGTGGGCGGAGTGGTGGCGGCATTTCCCGCCAAAGAGGGCACCCCGGTCAAGCGCGGCGACCTGTTGGTTCGACTCAAGACGCGTGAGTTCGAGTTGGAGCTGAACGGGCGGGTGGCCGAGCGTGAGCGGATCAAGGCCAACCTGGAGAATGCGCAAGCGGAATTACAGCGGGTGCGTCGGCTCAGGGAAAACAACAGCGTCCCCCAACGGACCTATGACGATGCGCTCTTTACCCACCGTGCGCTCTCCCAAGCATTGCTGGTAGCTGAATCCCACATTGACACCCTGGCTTACCGCATCGAACAGAAAACCGTCACGGCACCCTTTGACGGCTTCGTGGTCGCCGAGCACACCCAGGTTGGCCAGTGGGTTGACTCAGGCGGGCCGGTGATCACTTTGGCGGACATCTCCCGGGTGCGTGTGGCCGTGGACGTTCCCGAGCGCTTCGTGGTGCAGCTGCGCCCCGGTGAGCCGGTGCGGCTGACCATTACCAGCCTGTTTGACCGGGTGCGCCAGGGAAAAATCGATGCCATCGTACCTCGGGGCGACCCCATGACCCGCACGTTTCCGGTTCGGGTGGTTTTGGATAATCCCGACTTTTCAATCAAGGCCGGGATGGAAGCGGTGGCGGTCTTCGATCTATCCGAGGGTCTCAGCACCCTGACCCTTCCCAAGGACGCGGTGGTCATAGCCGGTGAGCAATCCATGGTCTACCGGGTGATCGATAACCAGGCCTTTGCGGTAGCGGTGACCGTGGCGGGATATCATGACGGCCTAGCCCACGTCAGTGGCGATCTCGAGGCCGGTGACCGGGTGGTCATCCGCGGTAATGAGCGGCTCATGCCCGGCCAGCATGTGACAATTTTGACCGAATGAGAACCGACCGGTATTCGCGGCCATCGGACATCCAACGATGAAGCTTGTCGCTCTATCCATAAAAAAACCGGTAACGGTCAGCGTGGGCGCTATCCTGTTGCTGATCTTCGGCCTCCTCTCCCTGCTGCGCATTCCCATCCAGCTGACACCCAACGTCGATCTGCCCGAGATTTCCATTACGACCACCTGGCCCGGAGCCAGCCCGGAAGAGGTGGAGCGCGAGATCACCGACGTCCAGGAAAAAGAGCTCAAAAGCTTAAACGGCCTGACCAGTATCAAAAGCGAAAGCCAGGATGGCCTCAGCTACATCAGCTTGGAATTCGAGATCGGCACGGATATCGACCAGGCCCTGCTGCGGGTTTCCAATAAAATGGAGCAGGTCAAAAGCTACCCGAGCAATGTCGACCGGCCCATTATCAAGTCCGGCGGTCGTTTTGAGACGGCCATTGCCTGGATGGTGCTCAAGGCCGCCGAAGGCTATCGGGGCAGCCTGGAAGAGGAGTTCGATTTTCTCGATCAGGAGATTCAGCCGTGGTTGGAGCGCCTTCCCGGCATTTCCGCGGTCAATATCCACGGCGGCAAAAAGCGGGAGTTGCAGGTGGTGGTGGATGTGGAGGCCATGGCTGCCCGGCAGATAACGGTACCTGACCTGATCCGCGCCCTGGAGGTGGAGAACCGGACCATCAGCGCCGGGGACTTTGACGAGGGCAAGCGCCGCTACATCGTGCGCACCGTGGGTGAGTACCAAAGCCCCGAAGATGTGGCCAATGTGATCATTCGACGGGTGGGCGGCATTTCCGTGGCGGTCAAAGACGTGGCCGTCGTGGAGCTGGGCCATGAGTCCGCCAGCGTGGTGGTGCGCCATGACGGGGTGGCTACCATTGTCATGAGTGCGGTTCGCGAGCCGGGAACCAATGTACTGCTGGTAATGGAACGGCTCAGGGAGGCCTTGGCCGAGCTCAACGCCGGCATCCTCAACGACCGACAGCTCATGATTGAACAGGTTTACGACGAAACCACCTACATCTACGACGCCATCAATCTGGTCAAGCGCAACCTGATGCTGGGTGCGGCCCTGGCGATTATCGTGCTGCTGCTGTTTCTGCGTAACATCGCCGGTACGGTGGTGGTCTCGGTCGCCATTCCTCTCAGCGTGGTCGGCACCTTTCTCTTCATGACCCTGGCCGGACGCAACATCAACGTGGTCAGCCTGGCAGGTCTGAGTTTTGCCGTCGGTATGGTGGTGGACAACTCCATCGTGGTTTTTGAGAATATCTTTCGTCACCGGGAGATGGGCAAAAGCCGCATTCAGGCCGCCTATGACGGTACCACCGAGGTGTGGGGGGCGGTGTTGGCCAGCAGCCTGACCACGGTGGCGGTATTCCTGCCAATCGTGTTTGTGGAGGAGGAGGCCGGCCAGCTCTTCCGCGATATCGCCATCGCCATCTCCAGCGCCGTGACCCTGAGCATGCTCATTGCCATTACCGGCATTCCGGCCCTCAGTGCCTTGATCCTCGGTCGGGTGGAGAGAAAGGCACACGCGCGGCGCGGCCGCACTTTTGTCGTAAACCGGGTGGCCGGCCGGTTCGTATCGATCCTGGCCGGGTTTGTGTCCTGGATGTGCGGCCGGGTGTGGTCCCGGATCACGGTTGCCGTTGCCCTGGTGGGCCTTGCCGTGGGGCTGATCGTCACCCTGATTCCCCAGACCGAATACCTGCCCACGGGCAACCGGGAACTGCTCTTTGGGATCCTGATTCCACCGCCGGGGTACAATACCCAGGAATTCGCCGCCATTGCCCAGGCGGTGGAGGCGGATATCCTGCCCCTGGTGAGCCGGGACGGAATCAGCGCGGCAGCTGAAGCGCTGAACCTGCCCACGGTGAAAAACTTCTTTTACGTGGCTTTTGGTCAGCAAATTTTCATGGGGGTGGTTTCCCAGGATGCCGAGCGGGCAGCCGAATTGATCCCTTATGTCTATGGGACCCTGGGAAAAATCCCCGGCATGATTCCGATTGTCTACCAGGCAGGTCTCTTTGCCCGGGGGCCGGGCAGCGGCCGCTCCATCGATCTGGACATTAAGGGGCCCGACCTGGTGCGCCTGATCGACCTGGGGCGGCAGATTTACGGCATGACTGCAGCGGCGCTGCCCGGATCTCAGATTCGCCCTATTCCGGGGCTGGACCTGGGCAACCCGGAACTGCGGGTCACGCCCAACCGGGATCGGCTCACCCGCGTGGGCATCAGTACCACCGATCTTGGAACGACCGTGGATGCCTGGGTGGGCGGCGCCAGGGCCGGCACCTACCGCCTGCACGGCGACGAGATCAACCTGGTGGTCAAGAGCCGTGAGGATCGGCTAAAGCGGATTCAGGACGTAGAAGCGTTCCCGATGGTATCGCCTTCGGGCGGCAAGGTGCTCTTGGGATCGGTGGCCGATGTCAGTTTGACCGAGGGGCCGACGCAGATCAACCACATTGACACCCAGCGCGCCATAACGATTCAGGTGAACCCACCGGCCGATATCTCCCTGGAAGCGGCCATGCAGACCATTGCCCGGCAGGTGATCGATCCCATCAAGGACCGGGAACAACTGGGCAGCCTTTACCGGATTGATCAGGGTGGCACCGCGGATCAGCTTACCCGCACGCGTGAGGCGCTGGTCTGGAACCTCGTTTTGGCCGTGGTCATCTGCTATCTGCTGATGAGCGCCCTGTTTGAAAATTTCCTATACCCCCTGATCATTCTCTTCAGTGTGCCTCTGGCCGCCGCGGGGGGGTTTCTGGGAATATTTCTGGTCAACCGTTTCGTGGCACCCCAGCCGCTGGACATCCTGACCATGTTGGGGTTCATTATCCTGGTGGGAGTTGTGGTCAACAACGCGATTCTCATTGTCCATCAAACCCTCAACAACGTTCGGCAACAAGCTATGGAGCCGCGTCGGGCCATCACCGAATCGGTTCGTTCGCGGATCCGGCCGATTTACATGAGCAGCATCACTACGGTCTTTGGCATGCTGCCCCTGGTGCTCTTTCCCGGGGCCGGCTCCGAGTTCTACCGGGGACTGGGGAGTGTGGTGGTCGGCGGACTGCTGATATCAACCATATTCACTATTTTTCTTATTCCGGCCATTCTCAGCCTGAGCATGGATGCAGCAGCGGCCGTAAAGGGGTGGTCCCGGAAAGCGGGAGCCCCATAAATGAGCACGCCAACCCTTGATCAACCGGCCATTCTCGCCCCGGCGGGAAACCGGGCTGCTTTTCTGGCTGCCCTGGCCGCCGGTGCCGATGCCGTCTATTGCGGTCTTAAATCTTTGTCGGCACGCATGGAGGCCAAGAATTTTTCGCTTGAAGAGCTGGCACAGCTGGTCCAGCTGGCCCACGCTCGGGGGGTCAAGGTCTATGTCGCCCTCAATGCACTGCTCAAACCGGACGAACTGGATCAGGCCGGCCGGCTGATTGACAGTCTGCAATGCCATGTCAAGCCCGATGCCCTGATCGTCCAGGACTTGGGCGTCATCGCCCTGGCCCGCCAAGCCGGATACGATGGCGAGATCCATCTCTCCACCCTGGCCAATGTCACTTCTCCAGGTGCGTTGGCGCTTATTGCCCGCCAGTTGCCCGTTGACCGGGTGGTGGTTCCCCGGGAGCTCTCGATTGACGAGATCAAGACCATGGCCCACGCCTGTCCCCAGAGTTTAGGACTGGAAGTTTTTATACACGGTGCCCTGTGCTATGGCGTTTCCGGGCGTTGTTACTGGAGCAGTTTTCTGGGTGGCAAAAGCGGCTTGCGGGGGCGCTGTGTCCAGCCTTGTCGCCGCCGGTACCGTCAAGGCGAACAGCTGGCGCGGGCCTTTTCGTGCCAGGATTTCTCAGTCGATGTGCTGGTCAAAATTCTGATGCAGGTCCCGAAGGTGCTGGCCTGGAAGATCGAAGGCCGCAAAAAGGGGGCGCACTATGTCTATTACAGCGTCTCCGCCTATCGGATGCTTCGGGACCGGGGGGCGGACAGCCGGGCCAAGCGCGACGCGTTGGACCTGCTTTCCCAGAGCCTGGGACGCGAGGCGACCCATTATCGATTCTTGCCCCAGCGGCCGCAAACACCGGTCGACAGTCGACGTCAGACTGCTTCGGGGCAGTTTATGGGAAAGGTTCAAGGGCCGGCCAGAAACCCGTGGGTGGTGGTCCGCGAGGCCTTGCTTCCCGGAGACGGGCTGCGGGTGGGTTACGAGGATGAGATTGGCCACGCCGTTTATCGGGTGACCCGTTTTATCCCCAAAAAAGGGCGCTACCCGCTCAAAATGGGAGGCGGCCAAGCACCCATGCCCGGCATGCCCGTCTTTCTCACCGATCGCCGGGAAAAGGCCCTCGAAGCGCTGATGGCTGAGGTTGAGGCGGCCGCCGGCCCGCAGAACCCGGTTCAACCCTCGCACTTCAAAGTGGAGCTGCCCCGTCCGGTTGAAAAGTCAGAGCCGGCCATCGAGGTGCGGGTGGGGCGGACCTTCTCCCGGACCCCGGACCGCAGCGCTGTGGGCGTGTGGCTCTCGGAAACGGTTGCGGTGAGCATCGAGTCAAGGGCTGCCGGCAATCTCTGGATCTGGCTGCCGCCAGTGGTCTGGCCGGACGATGAGGCGCGGGTGGCCGGTCTGCTGCGGCAGTGCCTGGAAGGTGGTGTCCGGCGGTTTGTCCTCAACACACCCTGGCAGATGAGCCTGTTCAGCCGCCCCCGCGGACTGACCCTGTGGGCCGGACCATTTTGCAACGCAGCCAATGCCCTGAGTTTGCAGACACTGAAAACACTGGGGTTTGCCGGAGTTCTGGTCAGCCCGGAATTGGGAGAGGCGGACATCCTGGCCCTATGTCGCCAGAGCCCGCTGCCATTGGGGATTGTACTCTCCGGCCACTGGCCCCTGTGCATCTCCCGAACCCTGGCCGACGGTGTCCATCTGCGCCAGCCTTTTCACAGTCCGCGAGGGGAACAGGCCTGGGTGGAGCAACACGGCCCGGACTACTGGATCTTTCCTAACTGGAAGTTGGATATCACTGCCATGCGGAGGATTCTCCAGCAGGCCGGCATCCGGATGTTCGCCCATCTGGACGAACCGGTGCCCCCGGCGATAATCATGAAAAAGCGCCCCGGCCTCTGGAATTGGGAGATCGGTTTGCGGTAATCCCGATTTCCGCGTTCACGCAGTCAACCGGAGGTTAGGTAATGCCATCTGTCATATTTCAGTTTTACACCCTGGCGATCGATATGAACACCGGACCGGACATTCGAGATATCACCGATGACCTGAACCGCACGATTGGTCGGTCGGGTATTGAAAACGGGCAGGCCTGCCTCAGCATCGTCGGATCGACCGGATCCCTCAGCACCATCGAATACGAACCCGGGGCTGTACAGGACCTCAAAGCGGCCATCAACCGACTGGCGCCGCCGGATCTATCCTACGCCCACGAGCTGGCCTGGAATGACGGCAACGGACACAGCCACGTTCAGGCCGCTTTGCTGGGGCCATCCGTCGTCCTGCCCATCCGGCGGGGGCTTTTGCGCCTGGGGTCCTGGCAGCAGGTGATAGCCGTCAACCACGACAACCGCGCGCGCCGCCGCACCATCGAAATCACCCTCTCCGGGGTTTGACGAGCCGGTGCCCGCGATCTTAAAATCGACGCAGACCGCCTACTACCGGCCGGCCATACCCGTCACTCTGGCACTGATTGCCGGCATCATCCTGGGTGAGGGTTTGCCCGGCCTCGCTGCTCCGGCCCTGATCACCACGCTGGTGGCGATCGGGGGTCTGGGCCTGTGTCTGTGGGGCCAGCGGCGGGCACGCTGGCTGCCGCTGCTGGCATGCCTGGGCGCCGGGTATCTTGCAATGGTGCCCTGGGTCTCTCCCACGCTGGGACCCGACCGGCTGGTTCATTACCTGGATAGCGGTTATTGGCGAATCCAGGGCAGCGTCATCGATCAGCCAACGACCCGCTTTGAACGGACCCAGCTTACCCTGGAGGTCCAAACCCTCTCCCGTGAAAGCGTTGCCGCCGGACGTAGCCGGCCTGCCTCGCACCATCACCGTGGTCGGCGAGGGCACGGTCACTTTGCAGCCTGACATCGCCACGGCCCAGATCGGCGTGGACGTGAGCGGCCCCACCGCGAGCGCGGCCAGCGCCGAGGCCGCCCGCATCATGGAGGCGATTCTGGCCACGCTGGAAGCCCAAGGCGTGGCGTCCAAGGACATCCAGACCTCGAACTACAGCATCTTCGCCGAACGGCCAGGGGATCCGCTGACCGGCCGGCCTGGGGAGCAGGTCACGTACCGGGTCAACAACGGCGTAGCGGTCACGATCCGCGACCTGACTACGGTGGGCGCGCTGCTGGATGCGGTGATTGACGCCGGCGCCAACAACATCTACGGCGTCAACTTCGGCGTCGATGATCCGGACGAGGTGATGGCCGAGGCGCGCAGCAAGCCCGCCGAGGACGCGTTGGCCCGGGCTGAGGAGCTGGCCGGCCTG
>JAWOIA010000252.1:0-30141 GCA_046484885.1 Desulfosarcina sp.
CCGCCCACGGCCAGGAGCCCGGCTGGATGATCAGGATCGATGCCGACACGATCCTCCTCAACGCCGACTTTGGAGCCCTGCAGCTCCGCATGCCGAAAACCGAACCTTTATCTACCGCCGAGGGCTTCGTCTACCGGACTGCGGCGGAGGGCCGCCGCTTTGCGGTCGACATCCGGCCGGAAATCTGCGCCGATGTCGCCACCGGAATGCCCCACCCCTTTCGGGTGCGCTACGAGCTCGACGACGAGGCCCGCGCAGGCTGCGGCGGCGACCCCCGGAGTCTTCTCACGGGGCTGGAGTGGATCGTGGAGACCATCGGCGGTGAGCCGGTGGTGGCAGATTCCAAGGCGTCGATCCTCTTCTTGGAGGAGGGCCGTGTGGCCGGCAACGCCTCGTGCAACCGATTCACGGGCAGCTTCCGCCTGACCGGAGAGGGGCTTTCGTTCGGGCAGATGGCCAACACGATGATGGCCTGCGAGGAGCCGTTGAACAGCCAGGAGATGCGCTTCCTGGAACTGCTCCGCAAAGCCCAGCGCTTCGAGATCGGTCCGCAGGGGCGCCTGGTGCTGCACACCCCGGACGGGCAGCGCATTACGGCTCGGCGGTAACCCGCACGGCGCGCTCAGCCCTTCAGGACCGGAGGCGGGTTTTTTTCGTTGTCGATGCGAACGTTGGCCTTCAGGGTTTTGCCCCTAAAACCGTGCGGGTCTTCCAACACCCTGTCCGGCGTGATCCCGGATAACAGCCCGAGCAGGGTCGATGCGCCGGATGCAAAGCCCATGCTGACGTCTTTGCGGAAAGGAGAGATCGGCTTCGGCGCCGGGACCGGCCATCGAGGGGGAATCATGGACGCGGATTACCGCGGCGGCTGCCGTAAAGCTGCGCGTAGACATACGAAAACTCACACCCCACAAACACGATCTGGCAGGCCATGAAGATCCACAGCAACAGAATCATGACGCTGCCGATCGCCCCATAGGACAGAAATTTGCTGAAAACGGAAACGACGCCGCCCGTGGCCACCTTCTGCAGCCCGACGAGCATGACAGCCGTGAGGATGGCCCCCAGCCATACATCTCGCCACTGGGGACGGACCGTGGGCAGAAGTTTGAAGAGAATGCACAAGGTTACACTCAGAATGACGACCGAAGCGCTGACCTGAAGCCCGCGGGTCAGCAGCAGTTCGTCCACCTGATGGATGAAGGTGACATTTTCCTGGAAGTGGTTGACCAGCTCGATGACAGCCCGGATGGAAATGTTCACCACGAAAGACAACAACAGGAGCAAGGCGGTCGCCAGCACCAGCAGGTAGGCCACCAGCTTGTTCAGGATGAAGAAGAGCACCATGCGGGGGATCGAGCCCGCCTCGGAGATGCGGGCGGGGGATTCCCAGATTTTATTCACCGACTGTCGCAGAACCGCAAACAGGGTGCTGGCCGTAAAAAAAAGCAGGCTGAACCCCACAATGCCGGCACCCACGCTGTTTTCGTTAAGTGCGACAATGGTCCCGACCACCACCTCCTGCACAGCCGGGGGCAGATCCTGTACAATCAGCTGTTGAATGTATTCAAATCCCTCCGTCTCCGGGCCGATCATGGTCCCGACAAGACTCAGAATGACCAGAAGCAGCGGGAAGAGTGAGAATAAAGCGTAATAGGAAAGGGCCGCGGCCATGCCGGGGCTGTTGTCACGGTCCCATTTCAAGCCGGTCTGGATAACCAGCTGAAACGGGCGCAACGACAGCACCCGGGAAATCCGGGATGCCCAGGTGGCGGTTACTATCTGAAGGCGTTGCCTCATAGAATCGCTGGGGTGCCGCTTACCGTTCGGATTGCCGGCCGGGTGGATTAACGGACATGAAACGCCGGCCTTCGGGCCGGTCTGAAGACCGGAACTACCGCACGAACATAGCACACCGCAACGAAGATGGAAATACACCTTGCAGGCGCCGATCACTGCCAGTCAGCCGGCGACGATCAGATCCACCGTGATGTGGTGCATCAGGCTGATGAAACGCACGGTCGAATCCATAGCGGGCTGATTAATAGAGCTTTAAATCAGATCGCCAACCCCGTTGAGTCCCGCCGCGTCCGGCGGGCGACACCACCGGCTCAGGCCACCTTGCAACAGGGGCCATGGCACGGACAGACACCGGCCGGCCGACCGGTGGGAGCGGGTAGAACATTACCGATTCTTCTGTAGTGATGTTCGTCAATGGGGTATAAAAATCGCAAGACCACTGCGTAGCAATTATCCCAATGCTGAGTTTTGTGTGAAGCAGTGCGGTCAGCGGGGTGAGGCGCCTGAGAAGGGAATCGCATTAGCGCAGCAGAGAGCCATCCGGAACTGATAAAGGGTTCGTATTTCTTTGCGCAGGTGGCAGTGGCCGATCAGATAGATGGTGCCGTCGTAAAACCAGATTTTGTAGGGGTGGATGTCATATTTTATTGTTTTGAGCCGGAGGCAATGGTACGCTGGGGCAAGCTCGTAGGCAATTTTCATAGGAGGTGCAAAGTGCCAAGCTATGAATTTGAATGTGACGACTGCAAAAACATTTTTACAGTCCGGTTGACCTTAGCGCAATACGAAAAAAAAGATTACCATTGCCTGAGATGCAAGTCCAAAAAGATTAAGCAACAGATTACCTCATTTCAAACAAAAACTTCGCGTAAAAGCTGAAAAAATACGGGTAGTTATAACCGTAATGGGCGGAATAGGAATCGAGCCTGTTTTTGTTTCGCCCACGGGGGTGGGTGTTTGCTTTTTTGAAACGCTCAACAGGGTGGATAGAATTAGAGAGTGATAACAGCAACGGTTCAGTCAAAAGCGCTATTTTTTGTGTTAACTGCAGGTACGCTGTGGTCATTCGGCGCCCTTACAATCCGCAACATGGTCGATCCTGACATCTATCGATGGCAATACCTGTTTTTCAGGGGGTTGACGATCACCACGCTGTTATGCGCCTACCTCATGGCAAAAGATGGAAGGCGGTTTTTCGACAGATTTAAAAAAATCGGTGTATCAGGGTTTATCGGCGCCTGCGGACTGGCGGGAGCGTTTGCCGGATTTATCTGGTCCATAACCCTGACCACTGCCGCCAATGCGCTTTTTATGTTGGCAACCATGCCCTTTCTTGCGGCATTCATGGGCATTTTTATTTTGAAAGAGAAGATCCGTTCCTTGACCTGGGGTGCAATGATTATTGCCCTCATAGGGGTTTTGGTGATGGTGATCGAGGGTTTGGAAGCCGGAAGTGTTCTTGGAACGCTCACCGGACTGGCCGCGGCAGTCGGTTTTGCGACTTTCACGGTGACCCTCAGATGGCGTAAGGAGACTCCGCAGTTTGCGACCGTCGCACTTGCCGGCTTGCTGTGCGCAGTTTTGGCGGTAAGCATCCTATTCCTGCAAAACGACTCGGTACTGATGCCGGGTCGCAATATCAATCTCAGCATTTTGCACGGTATTCTCGTCGGCGGTGGGTTAATTTTCTTTTCGCTCGGCGCCAAATATTTCCCAGCGGCTGAGTTGAACCTGTTTTCGCTGGTGGAAATTGTTGGCGGGGTGATTTGGGTCTACCTGCCAATCTTCGGTATCAACGAAGTTCCGAGCCCACTGACGGTGGTTGGCGGCTGCATCGTCTCTTTTGCCATTATCATGGATAGTGCTGGGATAAGATACAACAGGCACGTGGTGAAAGTGGCCTGAGATGGTTGGTCATTTTAGAGTAAATATCAGCGTCCTGGCAGGGATGGTGCTGTCCTCGACTTCGTCGCCGCTCAGGATGCGGCCGTCGGGCAGGCGGTAGAAGGTGGATGGGTAATTCCACTGCTTGCCGGCTATGCGATAAGCCGAGCGCCCAAGTTGAACGTACCCCCCGTAGACATACCCCACCAGCACACGGGTTCCTTTGGGCGGCGCATTGAGCAGCCGGCGCAAAGCGGGGGTGCTGCTCAACTCGGCCCCGGTGCGGATCAGCCCGTCAGGAAAGAAGTAGATCGTCGTTGGGTCGGCATAGAAATCCCCTGCCAGGTCGCGCACCGTGTTTCCATCCCTGCCGATTCTCAGGAACCCTTCGAATTCCTGCTCCCGATCTTGTTCTCCATCCAGAAAGAGAACACGCGTACCGACTGGAATACTCGCCCATTCCCGGATTTCATCTCCCCGCAACCGTCTTCCGTCGGGATACACGTAGAGCGTTGCCGGATCGTTATATTTCTCGCGGGCAATGCGCCACGCATTGACCCCCTTGGCAATCAGCATGGGGTCTCTCGAGCTCCCCGCGGACAACATCTGTCGGCCCGTGGCATCCGCCGATGCCGACAAAACCGCGTGCGGTTCGTAAAGAAAGCGGTGCAACTCCGGATCGGCCACAATCAGGCGGCGGCCCACCACATCCGGATCACGGACCGGGCTGGCCGAAAGCCCCAAACGCCGCCTCACATCCGGATGGGCGAAAATCATCCCGCAACGCTTCCGACCGCGGTGTTTTTGGGGGTGGAAGCGGTTGGGACGGCCGTAAGCCACCATGGAGTGGGTAAGAATGTTCTCATCCCTGATGCGGTAGATACTTTTGAGCTGTCGCAACAGCTCGCGAAGCGCGCTGTACTGGGCCGGCGTGATGTCCCGGTCGTGGTAGCCGACCACCTCGATGCCAATAGAGGCGTTGTCAATCGTGCTTTGCCCTTCCCACATGCTTCTGCCTGCGTGGGTCGCAATCCTGCGGTGGTCGATGACCCGGTAAACCTCGCCCGCAGGGGTGACGAAATAGTGAGCCTCCCCATAGCGCTGGATCTTGCGAAGCGATCCATGGAGGTCGCCCTCGGTGGTGTGCAAAATGATGTACCGGGTTTCGGGACGAATCGGGCGTTTTTTATTGAGCAGGCTGTAACGATCGCTGATTTTAAGCGCATGGGCCGCCGCTTCTCCCAAACCAATGGAGAACCCGATCCCAACCAGTAGCACCCCAACCGCAAGCCTGCAAAATTTCATCATCGGAGCGGTCATTTCCGCATACCCTGTTTTTGATCAGAGATGTGAACCTAACTTGAACTGACTTTTTTTCGGGCGAGCGTAGCGGATTGGGATGGGCGTGTCAATAATGATGCGGATACGGGGTGTTGTCCTACCTGGTGATCAAGCCGCCATATCCGCAGGGTGCATGCCGCTCCTGAACTGAAGGGGTACCTGAAAATGGGGTTGACTCTCCATCCATTTTTGCGGATTCTAAATAGTGCCCATCCAGAAACGGTTATTTCGCCCGATATCTGCGTTATGCTCAAAATTTTATCCTCGGAATATCAACTATATGCCTGTGGTAAAATTTTTCGCATGCCTTGATCTCGACCAAAATTCCTCGTTTCTGGATGGGCACTAAATAGTGACGGATTCGTAAAAAGCCATTGTGAGCGCCATTGAGGGTTTGGGGGGGGAACAAGCGATGTTGGGAGAGGCGTTAAAAATTGCCGGTTCGGGTCCATTCCTTCGGCAAGGAGGCATAAATACGTGGCGCATGTCAACACCCACTCGGCCTTTAACCGACTATCCAATCGCTTGAATCGGTTTCCCCAGGGCGCACCACCTTCGGAGCGGCTCTTTGCCATTTTGAAATTGCTGTTCAGCGAGAAAGAGGCCGATCTGGTTGCACGGCTGCCCATCCGCCCCTTTACGGTGGAAACGGCCGCACGGGCCTGGAAGATGAGCAACGCCTCGGCCCGCGTCATCCTGGATAGTCTGGCCGATCGGGCCATACTGGTCGACATACCTCAAAACGCGACCCAATATTACTGCCTGCCGCCGCCCATGGCCGGTTTCTTTGAATTTTCCTTGATGCGGGTGCGTAAAGATATCGACCAAAAAGCGCTGAGCGAATTATTCTACCAATACCTCAATGTCGAGGAGGACTTTGTCAAGTCCCTGTTCCTGGGTGGTCAAACGCCCCTGGGCCGGGTGTTCGTTCAGGAATCGGCGCTTTCCGAGGTCAGCGCCCTGCATGTTCTGGATTACGAACGCGCCGGTGAGGTCATCCGAACCGCCTCTCACATCAGCATCAGCTTGTGCTATTGCCGCCATAAAATGGCGCATGTAGGCAGGGACTGCGACGCACCCAAGAATATTTGCATGACCTTCAACACGACAGCCGCTTCCCTGATCAAACACGGTCATGGCAGGCTTGCGGACGCAGCGGAGTGCATCGACCTGCTGGAGGCTGCCTGTGCCCACAACCTGGTCCAGTTCGGTGAAAACGTGCGCCGGGGCGTCAATTTCATCTGCAACTGCTGCGGATGCTGCTGCGAGGCCATGCTGGCCATCCGCCGTTTTGGCCTGACGTGCTCAATCCACTCCAATTTTATCGCGACGGTCGATCCAACGAATTGCAGCGGCTGCGGACAATGCGCCGCGGTTTGCCCGGTGCAGGCGATCCGGGAAGAGGCCGACAGCGGCTTGGCTGCGATCATTACGTCCGCGTGTCTGGGTTGCGGGGTTTGCGTCCGCAATTGCCCGGTCGGCGCCATCGGTCTGGATCCCCGGCCTGAGCGTGTTCTGACGCCTTTGGACACGGTTCACCGCACAGTGGTCATGGCCGTTGAGAGGGGGACCCTGCAGCATTTGATCTTCGACAACCAGGTGCTGTACAGCCACCGGGCGCTGGCCGCCGTTCTGGGGGTGATTCTGCGCATGCCGCCGTTTAAACGGGCCCTGGCTTCCAGACTGTTGCAATCGCGTTACGTCGATGCCGTCATCCAAAGGCTGCCGCATTGACGGCTTGAATTTGCATCTAGGGCGGGTCTTGTCAACTTCAACCCTTTTTCCCGTGGGGGTCGAAATTCCTACTGTATTTACGCATCGCGTACTAAGGGCCTCGGAAAGAAATAATTCCACATCTTGCTTGTCTGTTGGCCCGTCACCGGCGTTACATCCGCCGCCACATATCCCGATATGCGCCGACGGATGGGCCTGGGTGCCGAACCAACATCCGGCGCCATATGGTGGAATTATTTCTTTCCGCGACCCTAAAAGCTTGACAGTTTTTTTCAGTTAATGATACTTGTGTTAATTTTTGTTGATTCCAATGGAATCACGCATCCTTGCTCCGGCCCTTCGCCGGGGCTATCAAGCCACAAGGAGGTTTTATGAGGCGTTACGAAACAGTAGTAATTATTGACCCAGACCTGTCGAAGGAGGCGGAAGCGCCGATCTTCGAACGGCTCACCGACCTGATTCCCCAATTCAAGGGATCGTTGATCCAAACCGACGACTGGGGAACCAAAAAACTGGCCTATGCCATCAAGAAAAAGAACCGGGGACACTATGTGAGACTCGACTTCTGTGGCAACGGGGCACTGGTTCAGGAGATGGAACGTTTTTTCAGAATCGACGACAAAATCTTGAAATTCATGACTGTCCTGTTGAATGAAGACGCGGATCCGGATGCCATCAAAGCCGAACTGGCTGAAAAAGCGGCCCGAGATGAACAATCGACGGCGGAAGCGGCTGAAACACCTTCTGAGTCTGAATCCTCCGATGAAGACAGCGAACCCACCGAAGATACGGAAAAGGAGTAATCCATGGCTGTTACCAAACCCCGTCCCCGCAGAAAGAAAAGAAGAATTTTTCACCGGCGCAAAGTTTGTCGGTTCTGTGCAGACCAAAGTCTGGTCATCGACTACAAGGATCCGAAGGTGCTAAAGTATTTTACCACCGAACGGGGAAAGATCATTCCACGCCGGATATCGGGCGCCTGTGCCAAGCACCAGCGTGCCCTGACCCATGCCATCAAGCGTGCCAGGACCATCGCCCTGCTGCCATACGTTGGCACCGTCGACCTGTAGTCTGTCAAGCCGATCCAACGGGACAACAAGGCCCTTTCGGGAAAAAGCGGATGCCGTCGTTGCCATTTCAAAGTGGATTATCGAGAGATATCGCCACCGGTGTTATCACCACCCTGGTGATTTTTTCCGCATCGGTTTTAATGCCGGTGGTCGGTTTCCTCTTTTCCATTTTCATCCCTTTGCCCGTACTTTTTTACCGGACCAAGCTGGGCCGGCAAAACGGGATGATTGTCCCGTTGGTCGCCATCACCGTCATCGGCATGTTTTTTGGACTTACGATGGACATTTTCTTCCTTTGTGGACTGATGCTGCTCGGCTTTGCCCTGAGCGAGATGTTCGAAAGGGACCTGTCCGTTGAGATGACCATCGTGGCCGCCGGTGGCATTGTCCTGGGATTCGGCCTGTTCGGCATCCTGATCACCAGCATCGCCAGCAACATGGGTATGATTGCACTGGTTTCGGCTTATGTGGCAACCAACCTGGAGTTGTCCTTGCGTCTGTATCAGGGTGTCGGCATCCCGCAGGAAACCATTGACACCATAGCCGCCTCTCTGGATCAGATCCAATACGTGCTGGTGCGACTGTTGCCTTCACTGGCTGCGGCATCCACCCTGTTTGTGGCTTGGACCAATTTAATTGCCGCACGCCCGATATTGGAGCGCCGCGGCCTCGTTTTTCCGGACTTCGGGCGCCTCAACCACTGGCGGGCGCCGGAGCCGCTGGTCTGGGGCGTCATCGGCTGCGGCCTGATAATGTTTTTACCCACAACGGGAACCCGGTTGCTCGGCATCAACGGGATGCTGATATTGTTGACGATATACTTCTTTCAAGGCATCGCCATTGTTTCGTTTTTCTTCGAAAAAAAAAACCTGCCACGGTCGATCCGGGTGGTCCTGTACATAATGATCGCCTTCCAGCAGCTATTCCTGTTACTCATCATCTGCATCGGACTGTTCGACATGTGGATCAATTTTAGAAAAATTGATACCCACAAGAATGAACCAAACCAGCCGTCCTAAATTTAAGGCGGTCCTTTTTTGGAGGTTACCCATGAAAGTCATTTTGAAGGAAACCATCAGTTCGTTGGGCATTATCGGAAGCGAGGTCAAGGTCGCTGACGGGTATGCCCGAAACTACCTGCTGCCCCAGGGCAAAGCCGTACCGGCCACATCCCAGCAGCGCAAGATTTTGGAACAAGAGAAGGCCAAGTTCGAACTGCAGATCGCCAAGGAAAAAGAGTTCGCCCGGGAGATGGCCACGCGCCTTGAAGCGGTTGCGGTAACCATCGAATCCAAGGTTCACGAAGCGGACAAGCTTTATGGTTCAGTGACCGTGCGCGATATCATGGAGGCCCTTAAGAAACAGGGTGTTACCGTTGAAAAACGAATGGTTTTGCTCAGCGACCCGATCAAAACCATTGGAACATTCAAAGTTCCCATCCGCGTTTACCAGGGTATTAAACCGGAAATTACGGTGGAAGTGGTCCCCGAGACCGTGTGACCCCTAACCGGCAACCGGGAGCACTTCAGCCAAACAGCCAAAGGCTCCCGGTCTTTCACCGAAGAGTTGTTTTTCCATGCCCGACAGCCCATACCCGGCACCCCAAGACCCGGCACTCCATAGACTTCCGCCCCAAAGCATCGAGGCGGAGGAATCGATCCTCAGCGCAATTTTGATCGACAACGACACCCTGATCGATATTCTCGAGATCCTCTGCGCCGACGACTTCTACAAAACCGCCCACGCCATTATTTTTTCCGCCATCGAAAGCCTCTACGCCAAAAGTGAACCGGTCGATCTGGTCACCTTGAGCAACATTCTGCGGGAAAGGAACGAGTTGGAAAAAATCGGCGGGGCCGCCTACCTGGCTCGGCTGGTGGACGCTGTGCCCGTGGCGGTCAATGCCCACCACTACGCACGAATCATCCACGACAAGGCAATTTTAAGGCGCCTCATCGAGCGCTCCAACACCATCTCCAGACGCTGTTTTGAAGATCGCGGCGAGGTCACCAGCGTCATCGAGTTCGCCCAGAGTGCCATTTTCGAACTTTCCGAGGGAAATACCCGCCAATCCTTTTTCCCCCTCAGCAAAATAATCGATGCCAATATCGATGCCCTGGAAGAGCGGCAAGGCAACCGGGCCCTGGTCACCGGTATCACCACGGGGTTCCCAAAACTGGACGCCCTCACCTCCGGTTTTCAAAACTCCGACTTGATTATCATCGCCGCCCGACCGGCCATGGGAAAAACCGCTTTCGCGCTGAATGTAGCCCGCAATGCCGCCATTGAGGGCGGCGTGCCGGTGGCCGTTTTTTCATTGGAAATGTCAAAAGAACAACTCTCCATGCGCATGTTGTGCGCTGAAGCCCGTGTGGACTCCTCACGCATCCGCGGCGGATTTTTAAACCAGAAGGACTGGAAACAAATCACCGATGCGGCCGACCGACTCACCGAAGCGCCTATCTTTATCGATGATTCCCCGGATATCTCCACCACCTCCATCCGCACCAAGTCCATGCGCCTGAAAATGGACAAGGGGCTGGGATTGATCATCGTCGACTATCTTCAACTCATGCGGGGCAGTGCCGCCAGCGAACGACGGGATCTTGAAATCTCGGATATCTCCCGATCCATGAAAATATTGGCCAAAGAGCTCAATGTGCCGGTTATCGCCTTGTCCCAGCTCAATCGAAAGCTGGAGGAGAGAAGCGACAAACGGCCGCAATTGTCGGATCTTAGGGAGTCGGGTGCCCTGGAGCAGGACGCAGACCTGGTTGCTTTTATCTATCGCGACGAGGTTTACAACCGCGATGAGAACAATCCGCAGCAGGGAACAGCGGAAATCATTCTCGCGAAACAGAGAAACGGCCCCACCGGCATGGTCCCGCTGGTCTTCCTGAAGTCCTTCACCCGCTTCGAAAACCTGGCCAACCAATGAAAGCGATCACCGGCAACCTCGTCGGACTCAAGCCCGGACAGATCAAGCGATTGGGCAATTTGAGCCACCGGCGGGTCTCGCCCCAAGCCATCGTCTCGCACGAACTGTGCCGGGACCTGTGCACCCTATCCGCCGAAACCGGCCGCCAAGTCGGGCTGCTCATCACCCGCAGCGGAAGGATCGCCCATGTGCTGGCAGGCGATGCCGGCGGCATCGTGATCCCCGATTTGCGTGAATACCGGCTGGCACCGGATCGGCTGAGAGGGCTGCGCTGCGTCCACACCCATCTGAACGAGACACCCCTGACCCAGGAGGACCTGACTGACCTGTCCCTCCTGCGCCTGGACCTGATGGCAGTGATCACCATGACCGCCAACGGTTCACCGGCATGGATCCATTGGGCCCACATTCTTCCGGGAGCGGGGCAATCGCCGTCCTATCGGGTCATGGACCCGGTCCCGCCCTTTCAGCCGGAAATCGGCTGCATCGAGATGATCCAAGCTCTGGAAGCCGAACTGTCCCAAAAAAAAACCGACACCGCTGATCAGTTAGGGGGCGAACGCGCCCTGCTGGCGAGCGTTTTTACCGCTTCCCGCAACGATGCCGTCGACTCCTTGGAAGAACTGAAGGAACTGGCCCGCAGCGCCGAAATCGACGTTATCAGCACGGTTCTGCAGCAGCGTAAAAAAACCGATTCCCGGTTTCTCATGGGAAGTGGAAAATTGAACGAACTGGCCATCATGGCCCTTGACCGGGGGGCCACCTTGATCATCTTCGATCAGGAACTCAACCCTTCCCAGATCCGCTCCATCGCTGACCGTACGGAAATCAAAGTGATCGACCGGACGCAGTTGATTCTGGACATCTTCGCCCGGCGTGCCCAATCCCGTGAAGGCAAACTGCAGGTCGAGTTGGCCCAGTTGCAGTACATCCTCCCCCGTCTGGTCACCAAGAACACGGCCATGTCCCGCCTCACCGGAGGCATCGGCGGACGCGGACCAGGAGAAACCCGCCTGGAGATCAACCGCAGGCGGGCCAGAGACCGTATCCGCCGTCTGGAGCAGGAAGTAGTCACCATTCAGAAAAACCGCACGCAACAGCGAAGCCGGCGCAGCAAGAAAGGCCTGCCCATCATCTCCATCATCGGTTACACCAATGCGGGAAAATCAACCCTGCTCAACCAGTTGACCCAAAGCCAGGTGCCGACTGAGAATAAGCTGTTCGCCACCCTGGACCCATCCAGTCGACGCATCCGATTTCCCCGGGACATCGAAGTAATCATCACCGATACCGTCGGATTTATTCGAGACCTGCCCAAAGAGTTGATGGCCGCTTTCAAAGCCACCCTGGAAGAGCTGGAAAATGCCGATCTGCTGCTGCACGTGATCGACATCAGCAACCCGCGCCACCTGGATCAGGTCCGTGCCGTCGAAACCATCCTCTCCGAACTCAACCTTGACAACATCCCCACCATCCGGGTGCTCAACAAGGTAGACCAAGTAACACCCGACGTCCGCCATCACCGGGTCCAGGTTTTGGGCGGCATTGCGGTCAGTGCCCTGCAGCGGTCAACCTTGAAGCCCCTGTCCGAACAGATGGAAGCTGCCGTGGCCCACCTGCGACGAAACCGCACCGATTCAGACCCAAAGTAGAATTTCACCTAAATTGAGCGTTTCCCATTTTGGGATCTTTAATCGCTGTCATTCCGACAATAAGGTTGACAGAATGGGCCAAATATTTGTAAAGTTCCCTCCTTATGGACATGGAACGGATAAAGAGCGTTGGGATCGCTGCCGCCTGCAGGGGTGGCAAGATTCTGCAGGAGCATTTCGGCAAACTGCGGTCGATCCGGAAAAAGGGTGCCATCGATTTGGTGACCGAAGCGGACGTCCGATCCGAAGCCGCTATCATTGAGACCATCACCGGGGCCTTTCCCGATCATGCCATTCTGGCCGAAGAGAGCGGCGCTCGCAGGGGCAGCGGCGGACGGTGGATCATCGATCCCCTGGACGGAACCACCAATTTCGCCCACAACCTGCCCCTGTTTTGTGTTTCGATTGCTTTTGCCATCAATGACGAGGTGACCGCCGGCTTCGTCCTGGCCCCCCTTCTGGGTGAGCTTTTCGTGGGCGTTCACAACCAAGGCGCGCAACTCAATGGAAAACCGATTGTCGTATCCAGGACCCGAACCGTTGCCGACAGTTTACTGGTCACCGGCTTTCCCTACCTTCACCGGGAGATCGATCCGTTGATCGGCCGTTTCAGCCGATGTTTGAAAGCCTCTCAGGGTGTCCGGCGCCTGGGATCGGCCGCTCTTGATCTGTGTTATGTGGCCAGCGGTCGTTTCGATGGCTTTTGGGAAGAGCATCTCAAACCCTGGGATACCGCCGCCGGGTTTCTGGTAGCCACAGAAGCGGGCGCCCAAACAACGGTTTTTTCGGGTGATCCCTACCGCATTGACAACGATGAAATCGTGACCACGAACGGCGCCATTCACGACGAACTTATCAGATTACTGGAGGGTTAGCAGTTGTTCATCACACCGGGGCGGGAAATGGAAAATTGGATAGATCACTACTTGGGCTGTTTCGGCAGATATCGTAGAACCGACCCGGTCTGCCGACGGCGATGCGCCCTTAACCTGCGCTGTGCCATTGAGCAGGACCAAAATGAGCGCTTTGAGATCTTGCAGGAATTGGTTTCAACCAGCAACACAGTCTTCAAAATACACTAACCGGCAGTTCTTTCACTCTCCCACAGGCAGCAACCGCACCGGTTTCCGCCGGCTACACCGCAAGCCGGGTTGAGACGATTCACACAGCCCGCAAACAGTGGGCCGGCTGGCCGTTTTGGGTCAATCCCTTCCTTTTTCCAAACGTTCGGAGAGAAATTTGACGTGCTTCTGGAAAGGGCCGTTCTCCTTGACGCCCTTTTCGACTGCTTTCAACGCGTGCAACGTGGTTGCATGATAACGGTTGAAACTCTTGCCGATGGTTTGAAGTGAATGATCGGTATACTGCCGGGAGAGGTACATGGCGACCTGTCGCGGACGGACGATGGACTGCCGTCGGGAAGGCGAGATCAGATCCGCCAGACTGACGTTGTAATATTTGCAGACCAGCCGCTTGATTGAATCTAAGGTAATACCGTCGCGTGAAGCCACGATATTGCTGACAACACCGCGAGCCAGGGCGACATCCACCTCCGAGCCAAGCAGGGAGGCCTTGGCGGCGACGCCGATGAGGCCGCTTTTCAGCTGTCTCACATCCCCGGTCAATTCCGATGACAGGTATTCGAAGACCGCTTCGGGGATGGCGTACCCGTTGGTATCGGCAGTGTGCTTCAGTATTCGGATACGGGTCATGTAGTCCGGTGGATCGATTTTTGAAATCAGACCGCCGCAGAGCCGCGATTTGAGTTTGTCATTAAGTTTGGGGATATCCGACGGCAGATAGCAGCTGGAATAAATGATTTTTTTATTGGCATTCATCAACGACTCCAGCGTATTCGACAGCTCCTCCTGGGTACCGTTTTTCCCGCTCAGAAAGTGAACGTCCTCCAACAGCAGGACATCACAGTTCTGGCGGTACTTTTCCTTGAAACGATGGATATTGCTGCTGCGGTAGGAATCGGTCATCTCATTCATAAAATCTTCGGCCGTAATATAGAAGACCCGTTCTTTGGGAAAGGTCTGAAGAATGTGATGCCCCACGGCCTGGGAGAGATGGCTTTTTCCCAACCCGGTTTCAGCCAGCAGGTATAGGGCATTCTGGTTTCCCTGGCTGCGCGCTGCCAGAGAAAGGGCGGCCGAGTACGCGAAATCACTGTTCTTGCCGACCACGAACTGATCGAAAGTAAAATCCTTTCTCAGCATCCGGCCGCCACTGACAGCAGGGTCCATGTCCGGTAACTTCAGCTGCCGGTCCATGACGGGTTCGAGGCACACGCCGGTTTGGCTGGATCCGACCACCAGGTGGACCCCAAGCGACTTGCCGGCGGCTCGGGTGGCGGCCTCTTCGATCATTTGCGCATAGTGGTCGAAAATCCGTTTTTTTGAAAACAGGTTGGGACAAGCCAGAACCAGATCGCCATCCTCATTTTGACAACAGCCGATCGGTTCAATCCACATGCGATAGCTGTGGCCAGGAATTTTTTCCTTGAGCAGGGATTTGACTGCGCTCCAGATTCGGTCCATTACAATACTGACTCCCTCCTGCAGTGGCCAAAAGGATCCCGCGCGCTGCCAGGCAGCAGCTATCGGCTTAGAAAATGAAGCTTATGGTCAATTATCTGAGGTTTCCAGAAAGGTAGCCGCCAGATAGAGCGACTGGCGGGTTCATACAAATTGGGCAGCTCGAAGTCAATATGGAAGATGGCTGGTTAATTAAAACCGCTAACCCGTTCCTCACAATAGAAATTTTTAATAAATTTTACAATAGGTTATAGCATCGGCTCCGATCAACTGCTTCGAAATACAAGGGTTTTCCGGTCTACGGTTTTCCCTAAGCATTTTAAAGAGATCGGAAGTTATCAACAATCTGTCAACAAACCGATAATCTCCTTTTTCCTTCTTTTTCCTTCTATTTTCTTTTATTTTTTATTTTAAAGATTTTTATTTCGGTCACAATTCCAAGGCCTTCATAAACTGCCGGGAACTTTAGAGATGCTCTTTGGGAGTGCCACCCCTGCAGCAACCACCGCTTGGGCCAAGCACCTTTCGGGACGGAACCGGGCAATTCAGACGCGACCGCTAAAGCTGCCGCAGCAGCCCGGGAAAGGAATTTACAAACCCTACACGGCCCAGTATAGTAGGCGAACTTTCGCGCCCACCAGTCAGGACCTCACGGACTATGAAAACACGTCTGCCGCAGGCAGCAGCCAGCATGGCCGTCAAACCGGTCCGATGGTAGGGCCGCAATCAGACCCCCTAACCGGCGGAGATTGTCGCTCATGAACCCGGACCGATCACCCGCATCCACGCGCTGACCGCCATGGATGCCATCCTTATTCAGGGTGCCCGGCAGCACAACCTGAAGAATATCAGCCTCTCCTTGCCGCGTAACCAACTGGTGGTCATCACCGGTCTTTCCGGTTCCGGAAAATCGACCCTGGCCTTTGACACGCTCTACGCCGAAGGCCAGCGCCGTTACGTGGAGTCATTATCCACCTACGCCCGACAGTTCCTGGAGCGGTTGGAGAAGCCCGATGTGGACCTGATCGAAGGCCTGTCGCCGGCGATCGCCATCGAGCAGAAAACCGCCATCCACAACCCCCGCTCCACAGTGGGAACGGTTACCGAAATTTATGACTTCATCCGGCTGCTCTACGCCCGCACCGGCAAGGCCCACTGTTACCGCTGCGGCCTGCCCATCGCCGCCCAAACCATCGACGAAATGGTAGAAGCCGTCATGCAGCGGCCGGAGGGTTCGCGGCTTTTGGTTTTGGCCCCGTTGGCAACCAAACCGGCCGGGGGGCAGCAGGGTCTGTTAAAACGACTGAGAAAAGAAGGGTTTGCACGCGTGCGCATCGACGGGGAGATTCGGGAGCTGGACTCAGCCATCGATCATGCAATTCCCGCTGCCGCCCGGGTTGACGTCGTCATAGACCGGCTGATTCTCAACCCAGGCATCCGCAACCGCCTGGCAGACTCCATGGAATTATCCCTTTCGCGCTCCGAGGGGCAGGTGGAAGTGGCTTTCATCGGAGATGGTCCAACCGCGCCGATTGAATCCTTGCGCTTCAGCGAAAAGGCAGCTTGCATCCACTGCGGGATCAGCTTCCCGGAACTCTCCCCAGCCAGCTTTTCCTTCAACTCCCCCCAGGGGGCCTGCCCCCATTGTGACGGGCTTGGCACAACCAAACGCTTTGCCGCTTCTCGCATCGTTCCAGACCCCGAACGATCCTTGAGAGAAGGAGCGGTTGCCCCCTGGGCCCATCGCCACTCCGTGTTCTTTGGCGGGTTTTTGGAAGACCTGACCGCCTTTTACGGCGAGGATATCTACACACCCTACCGGGACCTCTCTGAGACCTTTAAAACGGTGTTGATGACCGGTTCGGGTGAACAGCGGATCCCCTTTCGAATCGATGAGCAGGGTCGCACCAAAAAAAAATTGAAGCCCTTTGAAGGCATTATCCCGCAATTGCAAAACCAGTACGCCGCCGCCTCATCCGCGGTTGATAAAAAGGTGCTCAGCAGCTACATGGCGGAATCGGTCTGCCCCCACTGTCAGGGTTCGCGCTTACGCCAGGAAAGCCGTCACATCACCATTGACGGGCTGGCCATTGATGATTTGACCTCACGGTCCATCGGTATTCTACAGGAATTTTTCAGCACCTTCCGGCCCAGCGGCCAACGCGGCGTGATTTCCGAAAAGATCGTCAAAGAGATTGCTGCGCGTTTGGCGTTTCTGATCGATGTGGGCCTGGCATACCTGACCTTGGACCGACCGGCGCATACACTCTCTGGCGGAGAGAGCCAGCGAATCCGCCTGGCCACCCAGATCGGCTCCAAGTTGACCGGTGTGCTCTATGTGTTGGATGAGCCGAGCATCGGGCTCCATCAACGGGATAATGAACGACTGCTGGGGACACTCATCAAGATGCGCGACATGGGAAATTCGGTTCTGGTGGTCGAGCATGACGAAGAGACGATTCTGGCCGCCGACCATGTGGTGGACATGGGGCCCGGCGCCGGGATCGACGGCGGCCGGGTGGTGTTTCAAGGCACACCGTCCCAAATGCTGGAGACGGCCGACTCCCTGACCGGAAAATACCTCTCCGGCCAGCTGCGCATTGCTGTGCCGGCCAAACGCCGCTCGACCAAACGGGGGGAGATCCGTATCATCGGCGCGCGCCACAACAACCTGAAAAACATCGACGTCGTCTTCCCGCTCGGCGTACTGACCTGCGTAACCGGCATCTCCGGATCCGGCAAATCGACATTGGTACTGGAAACCCTTTACCGGGCGGCGGTCAGCCACCGCCCCGAACGCAGCCTGACCGCCGGCCACTGTGAACAAATCAGCGGCCTGGACAGAATCAGCAACGTCATCGATATTGACCAATCCGCCATCGGCAAGACCCCACGGTCCAATCCCGGCACCTACACGGGCCTTTTTGCACCCATCAGGGATCTTTTCAGCCGCACGCCGGAAGCGAGAATGCGGGGCTACCAGGCCGGTCGATTCAGTTTCAATATCCGCGGCGGGCGCTGCGAAGCCTGCGAGGGGGACGGCATCATTCGCATCGGCATGCATTTTCTGCCCGATGTCTACGTACCCTGTGACATCTGCAAGGGAAAGCGATACAACCGGGAGACATTGGAAATTCGCTACAAAGGCAAGACTATCGCCGAGGTGCTGGACATGACCGTCGACCAGTGCCTGGTCATGTTCCAAAACATCGATGCCATCCGGTCCAAACTTCAGACACTGGTGGATGTCGGACTCGGCTATGTTCCCATCGGCCAGCCGGCCACCACCCTGTCCGGTGGCGAGGCCCAGCGGATCAAGCTGGCCCGGGAGTTGAGCAAACGGAGCACCGGCAGCACCCTTTACATCCTGGACGAGCCCACCACCGGGCTTCATCCTGACGACATCCGTCAGCTGCTGGGGGTACTGAACCGCCTGGTGGAGGCCGGCAACACGGTCGTGGTGATCGAACACAATCTGGATGTGATCAAAACCGCCGATTACATCATCGATTTGGGGCCCGAGGGAGGCGACGGCGGCGGGTACGTGATCGGTGCCGGAACCCCGGAAACGGTGGCCAGCCTACCCGAATCGCATACCGGCCGATTTCTGAGATCTTACCTGCCGGCTTGGAGCAATGCTTCCAAACGGCCTTGGCCGTCTGAGGGCCTCGGAAAGAAATAATTCCACATCTTGCTTGTCTGTTGGCCCGTCACGAACCAAAATCCGGCGCCATATTGTGGAATAATTTCTTTCCGCGACCCTGAAGCCAAAAAAAAGCTCCCGATGTAACCACCGGAAGCTTTTTTTTAACCTACAGTCGCTGGGGTCAGCCGCCAATCAACTTGGTAACCGTTTCCGCAGCCGGGTTGGCATAGATCAAAATCAGGCCAATAACCAGCGTGTAAATAGCTAATGACTCGATCATGGCAAGACCGATCAGCATGGCCACCGTGACTTTGCCCGATGACTCCGGGTTCCTGGCGATACCTTCCACGGCCGCTTTCAACCCCATGCCTTGCGCGATACCACAGCCGACCGCAGCAATCGCAATGCCGAAACCGGCGGCGGTAACACTCATGATGAAAAACTGCAATGCTTCTGGGCCCATACGAAATACCTCCTTCTCTTAAGATTGATTTTTTGGGCTTCTTCCCAAACCCAAGCGGCTTCCCTGCTCAAAAAACAATTGAACATCACGACCGACTGCATGGGTGGTTTACCCGCAGACGCCGACCGTTAATGCGCTTCTTCCATTGCGCCGGCAAAATACATCAGCGAGAGCAAAAAGAAAACAAAGGCCTGAACCAGTTTTGAGAACATGAACAACACCATAATGGGTATCGGCGCCAGATACATCCCGGCCAAAGCGAACAGGATCATCAGGGTCAACTCTTTGCCCAGCATATTGCCGAAAAGACGAAAAGAGAGCGACAACACCCGCGCAAAATGCCCCACCAGTTCGATGGGCAGGATTAAGGGCGCCATCCACCACACCGGTCCGATAAAATGTTTGTAATAATGGGAGCCATGCCATTTAATACCGATGTAATGCGTTAAAAAGAAGGTGCACAGGGCAAGCGCCGCGGTCGTATTCAGACTGACCGTCGGTGGAAAGAACCCCGGCATCAAGTGAACCATATTGCTGACCAGAATGAAGATGAAAAGGGTCAGGGCATAGGGCAGGAACATGCGCCCTTCCTCGCCGGTGACCGTTACCATGAAGTTTTCCACCTCGGAAACCAGCACTTCGGCGACATTCTGCATCTTGGTTGGAATCAGCTGGACTGTCCGGGCGGCCAGCACACCCAGAACGATCAGGAAAATCATGACCACCCAGGTATAGATGACGTGCACATAATGGTGCGCAAAATCCCCCAATCCGATGACTCCAAACAACTCGACAAAGAATAGATAAGGATGTACCACCTCAGATTGCCTCCTTGAAAATGAGTTTGGTAATTTCACGCAACGCGGCCAGCATGATACTGATCATCACAATCGAAAGGCCAATGATCAAGCCCAAGGGATCGACGATTTTTTTACCGATAAGTAAAAAAATCAGGGCCCCGCTGATGGTGAAGCGCACGTAGTATTTGGCCAGCACCGAGGTGACGGATGCCAGGTGGGGCGGCGTAAACGCTTTCCGCACCGTGCGAGCCATCAGGAAAAAGTTCATTGTCACGATAAAACCGCCGCATGCGAGCCCTTTGAGAAAAGCCGGCGCGGTCAAGAGGTATCCGGCGATGCATGCCAAGGCAAACAGAACCCAGTTGGCCCGCATAACAAAGGTTATCAGTCGTTGTTGAAGTTCCACCGCCCCGGTTTTTCTTCCGATCCGAAATGGACCCGCTCTTAAAGGTTTCGGCTTTTACGAATGGCATGTCCGATATTGCGAAACCCTGCAGCTATGCCGACCCCTAAAAAAACAAACATCAACCAAGGCGATGTGTCAAAGCGCCGATCCAGATAGACCCCGATCCCCAACCCAATGAAAATGGCAATTGGCACCGAAAAACCCAGGCTCGAATGATAGGCCAGTTCCCGCACCCAATTACGCTTTTCTTGGTTCACTTTCGATTTCTTGGTGCATGGGGGTTGACGCCTCACCGACGACGGAACAACGCCGGAGCACGCCTTGATTGGAATAGGTGCCTCTACCATGGCTCCGGGATCAAGTCAATGTCAAATTGGACGGGCCCGGCGAAAACCATTACCAATGGAGCCGTTGCGCATCAAAGACCGGACCATCCGTGCAAACGTGCCGGTAGCGCGCTGGATCGTCGCGCACACTGACGGCGCAGCCCAAACAAGCGCCCATCCCGCAGGCCATCATCGCTTCGATGGAAACCTGGCAGGGGATCATGCGCGCAACGGCAATGGCGGCCACTGCCTTCAGCATCGGCCAAGGACCGCAGGCGCAGATCAGGTCCGCGGAATTGCCATCCAGCATTTTCTCCAGGCTGGCGGTGACCACCCCCTGGTTTCCCTGGCTTCCGTCATCGGTGGATACGTCCAATAAGAATCCGGGCAGATCGAATTCGGTGATACAGACCAGATCCGTTTGGGTCCGGCCGCCGACGAATACCACACAGCGCTCCGGACTCTGCTCTCGTTCCAGCATCGACTGCGCCAGAAACCGGATCGGTGGCACACCCACCCCACCCGCCACCAGAATCAGTTGACGGCAGGTATCGGGAACCTGGAAGGCGTTTCCCAAGGGGCCCAAGATCGACAGCCGGTCACCGGGACGGCAGCGGGACAGCTTTTCAGTCCCCTTGCCCACCACCTTGAACAAAATCTCGATCCCGGCGACGTGACCCTGGTCCCGGATCAGCCCCAACAGCGAAAAGGGGCGGCGCAGCAAGGGGAAGCGGTCGACTCCGGTGCGAACCATCACAAACTGCCCGGGTTTGGCGTGCTCAAACCCGCCGCCACAACCCAGTCCCATGCGAAAATACCCCGGCGCCGTCGGTTGGTTCCACCGCACAAGGGCCTCTTGAGTGATCATATCTGCTTACCTCGAAGGGATGTCATCATCCATGCCAATCAGGGCCGCGAAACGACCGGTTGTCCGACTGGCCCGGTATGAAAAAAAAAGGTGTGGGTTGCATCGGGTGCAGATGCCGGCACTCTGCACATGCCCATCCAGCAAGCCGGCGGCAAGCAGCTGGTGGCGGCTGATCCGCCAAAAATCAAAGTGATGCGGCCCGACGCGAAAGGGCCACAACGCCCGCGGGATCTCTTTTTCATAATTCACAAACTCGGCGCAGCAGGGCCCCAGGGATGGGCCGATAGCTGCAATCATCCGCTCCGGATCGCATTCGAACGCAACCGCCATGCGCCTGACCGTCAAGCCGATAATGTTGCCTGAACTGCCCCGCCAGCCACAATGGATGTTGGCCACCACGCGCTTAACGGGCTCAAAAAGCATCACCGCCTGGCAATCGGCCGTCTGGATCAGAAGGCGCACTCCCGGACGGTCGGTAATCAGGGCATCCGCCGCTACCGGAGCGGTTTGGGTTTCCACACCGCCGCACCGTGTACCCCGCTTGATCACCTCGATGCCGGTCCCGTGATTCTGGTACGCGTAGCAATGCACACCACCGCCGGTCATCTCCAGCCACCGCCGGCGATTGGCCGCCACCCGATCCGGCTCGTCGCCCACGCCATAACTGAGGTTGAAACCGTCAAAAGGGGGTTGACTGCCGCCACCGCTGCGGCACCCGATGGCGTGGACCAAGCCGTCAAAGCGGTTGAAGCGCTCGAACTGGAAGAGATAGTGGTCCCCCTTTTTTTTCAGGATCATGGCTACACCGCCCGGGCCAGGGTTAAAACGTCCACCCGACTGGCGCCATCCCGAATCAGGACCCGGGCGCAAGCGCCGACCGTGGCGCCGGTGGTCAAGACATCATCCACCAGCAACACCCGCTTGCCTGTGCTTTGACCGGGACGGCCCATTGAAAAGGCATTTCTGATATTGACCCGCCGCTGACGCCGGTTCAAACCGGTCTGGGGTGTTGTGTCCCGGGTCCGTATCAGTAGGTCACGGACGAGTGCAGTCTCAGGGGGCAAGGGCCATTGGTGCACCAGCAGGTAGGCCTGGTTGAATCCCCGCTGCCGGAATCGACGCCCGTGCAGAGGCACCGGCGCCACCATATCGATCTCACCGGACCCCCAATAGCGCCCAAAGGCATCAAAGAGAAAAACCCCCAACGGCTCGGCCAAATGAACCTTGCCTTTGAACTTCAAGGCATGAATCGCGATTTGGAGGGTCTGGTCGTAAATACCGCCGGCACGGGCCCGGCCAAACCAGCCCGGCCGATCCAGGCATGGGCCGCAGAGATGGTCTTCCCCCGCACGGCTGGTAAACATCAAACCGCAGCGCCGACAAAGAGGGGATCTGATCGGCGTCCATTGAACCCGGCAGGCCGGACAACAGTAGCCGGCCATCAGGGATGCAAAGCCACTGGTCTGATAGCAAGCGACCTTGCCGGCCGGCGGCGGAACGCGGCGGTCATGGTGATAAAAACTTCCACAACCCAGGCAAATGGCCGGGAAGAGGGTGTCGCCCAGGCAATCCAGCAGCCGCCTGAGTATGGCGGGGGTCAGACGCAGGATGACCCCCGGACCGGCATCTGGCGCTGCCGGAAGGCTTCGTAGAGCACCACGGCGGCGGCGACCGATGCGTTAAGCGAGTCCACGCGGCCGCACAGGGGGATTGAGACCAGATAATCGCAACCCTGGCGCACCAGCGGGCGCAGACCTTTCTCCTCGCCCCCCACCACCAGAGCCAATGGGCCTTTCAGGTCCGCCTCAAACAAGGTTTGCTCCGCTTCCATGGCAAGGCCGGCCACCCAAACGCCTTTTTTTTTCAGCCCTTGAATGGCACCGGCCAAATTGGTCACCTGGCACAGCCGCATGTGCTCCAAGGCGCCGGCGGAGGCCTTGGAAACCGCCGGGGTTGCACCTACCGCCCGGTCTTTGGGAATCACCAGGGCATCCACACCGACACAGTGGGCCGTGCGCACAATGGCCCCCAAATTGTTCGGGTCCACGATGCCGTCCACAATCACCAGCAGGCAGGGGGCCGCTTGCCGGCCGTTTGCGGGAATGATCGCCTCCAGAGAATCGGTGGGCAAGCGGGAAACAGCGGCGGCCACCCCCTGGTGCTGGTCACTGCCCGAAAAGGCGCGAATCTGGTCGGGTTTGAGCGTCTGACAGGCAATGCGCCGTTTTTGGGCCAAATCGACGACCTTGGCCTGACGCGCGGAAAGGGTATCGCGGTCCACCATCACGCTGTCGATGGTCCGCCGGCCGGCCAGCAGTGCCTCCATCACCGGATGAAAGCCGTAGAGCACCTCCCGGGGATTCGGCGTTGAGCGTCGTTTTGGGGTTCGACCGACCATCTCAACCCGCCTCGCCCGTCAAAATCGATACGAACCGGGCGACGGCCGTATCCAAGTGGTCGTTGACCACCACATGACGGTACATCCCCCGGTGGGCGATTTCGGCTTCGGCATTGCGCATGCGGTTGTCGATGACCGCGCCACTGTCCAGACCCCGGGTCGTGAGTCGTCGGCGCAGGGTCTCCAGGGATGGCGCCATGATGAAAATAGTGATCGCATCCGGGTAACACCGCAGAATCTGCGCGGCCCCCTGGACATCGATATCCAGCAACAAGTCCCGGCCGGCGTTGAGTTGCTCCTCGATGAACTGGGCCGAGGTACCGTAATAATGGTCATGGACCCGGGCCCACTCCGCCCACCGCCCGGTTTCGATACCCTCACGAAACTGAGCCTCGCTGATAAAGAAGTAATCTCGCCCATCCTGCTCACCTTGCCTGGGAGCGCGCGTGGTCGAACTGACCGAGTACACCAAGTGCGGCAAAAGCCGGCGAGCCGCTTCGCACAGTGTCGTCTTGCCGGCTCCCGAGGGCGCGGAAACCACAAAGAGCCGCCCCCTGCGCCCGGCACCCGCATTTGCGTCTGTTGGCATCGGTCGTTGCATCGGCGCTCACGCCTCCAGGGCCAGATCTTCGAAACGCTGGGAGATCGTTTCAAATTGGATCGCGGACAGCACAATGTGATTGCTGTCCATAATGACGATGGCACGCGTGCGGCGCCCCTGGGTGGCGTCCACCAGGTGCCGTTCTTCACGGGCTTCATCTTTCATCCGCTTCATGGGCGACGAATTGGGTGAGACAATGGCCACCACCCGTTCCGCCGCCACGGTGTTGCCAAAGCCGATGTTCAAGAGCTTCTTTTTCATTCCCCCTCCCCTTTTTCAACCAGCCGGCTCCTTCTATTCTACGTTCTGGACCTGTTCCCGCAACTTCTCGAGCTCCGATTTCGCTGCCACGATGATGTGGGACATGGCCGCCTGAACCGATTTGGACCCCATGGTGTTGAATTCGCGGTTGAGCTCCTGGAGCAGGAAATTCAATGGTCTGCCGGCCGGCGCGTCCCCCGCCATCAATGACCGGAACTGCCGCAGATGGCTGGCTGCACGCACCATCTCTTCGGCGATGTCGCTGCGATCGGCCAGCAGGGCCGCCTCTTGGGCGATGCGCGCCGGGTCGATCGCCACAACGCCCTCGGTCAAGGACGCGATGCGCGCCTGCAACCGCTGCCGCATCATTTCCGGCAGCCCCGCGGCCTGGGCGCCGATCTGATCGAGCATGGTTTCAATAGCCGTCAAACGGCCGCTGAAATCCTGCGCCAGATGATCCCCTTCCATTTGCCGCATGTTGTCCAGATCGGCCATGGCAAGTTTCAAACCCGTTTCCACCGACGGCCAGACGGCCTCCACCGGCTTTTCCATCTCCAGGGGCTGAACCATACCGCCTGCCGCCAGGAGCGTTTCAACGCTCAGCGGCGCTGTCAGGCTCAGGGCGTGGCCAAGCTGCACCAACGCAGCGCAGTAAGCGCGGGCCCGGGGCAGGTTTACCTCGAAGGCGCATCCCTGGTCCGATTGATCCTGGATCTGCACCCGCAGATCCACCCGTCCCCTGGCCAAGCTTGCAGCGACGACGCCTTTGACCCGATCTTCAAGCGATTCATACCCGTGGGTGAGCTTTAAGGATAGATCCAGATGCCGACTGTTGTAGGTGCGGACTTCCACACGAACAATGCGGGGCGTCGCCTGAATTTCCGAACGGGCGTATGCGGTCATGCTTTTGATCATGGTTGCTCCTGTGGGTCCGTTTGCGAGCCTTGATTGACGCAATCAGGCGGCTGACCGGGATGTGCCTGCTTTTTGAGATCGAGCCGGTATTTATTTCGAACCAGGGTTAAAAAGTCAATCAGGGGTCGCTGGGCATAATCGGGATAGGTCCACGGCAAGGGCCGAAAGGTCCCCTTTTGGAAAATCAGGGTCAGGTCCGCATAGATCCCTCCGCCGATGTATATCCGGTGGGTAAAATTCTTGCCGGTGGCCAACACCAGACGCTCGGCAAGCAGATATCCCGGATCGATATTGACCCGACGGCGCCCCTGGCCCTGATATCGGCGCTCCAGTTCGTTGGTCGTGTGCTTGATCGCGGCCAGCTGGTCCTGCTCAATCAACGCTTTAAAAGCAACCAGCCGTCGCTGCAACGGTGCGCCCATCTCTTTTTGATAATAGTCCGTGAAATCGAAATCAAGCCAGGGGCTGACCATGTCCACCGGTCCCAGACGATCCTGCAGTTCCCGCACGACTGCGGCGGCCAGAGCCGTCTCTTTCAGGAAAAAACCCACAATGAGTTTGGCGGGGGTGGGAGGTCGGGGCAGGCTCATGACTCACCGGCAGGTAAAGATGAACGTCCAGCATCGAACGCCCACCGTCTGATCGTGTGCAATCAACGACGACGCACCATCAAAGCGGTTTGGCCTCTTCAATCAGCATAATGGGGATGTCGTCCCGAATCTCGTAAACGAGCCGGCACGTTTCGCAGACCAGACCGTCCTGACTGGGGTTGAGTTGGATTTTACCCTTGCATTGGGGACAGGCGAGGATCTCGAGCAGTTCTTGGTTGATGGCCATGGCTGCCTCCTTTTTGGTTGGTCGGGACAGTGGGGAAAAAACTGCACAACCGGGTCATGAAAAAGATGGTGATTCATACCATACACGAACCGGATTTGCAGCACTTTTATCGGGGCCACACCGTTTACAAACGCCCCGGTATGGGTTAAATACCTGGCATCGTTAGGTGGGCGACCATCCATCTTTGAAACCAACGGCGGCCCCTCACTGTTTGGGAAACCGCCTTTGTTGACCGGCAGCCAGGGAAACGACCGTGGGTCACTTTTTTGCCATAGAACTAAAAGATCGCCACCGACGGATTTTAGCCCTGATCAGGAAAAACAGCGGGCGGCTGGCGATCGCCGCCGCATGCAGCCTGATGGTAGCAGGCGCCACCACCGCCATGGGCTACCTGATCAAACCGGTGATCGACGATATTTTCGTCAACCGGGATACCGCCGGCCTGATCATTTTACCCCTGGTGGTCGTCGCGATTTTTTTCATGAAAGGCCTGGGCAGTTACGGACAAGAGTATTTCATGAACTATGTCGGCGAAGATATCATCCGCCGCCTGCGCACCCAGCTCTACGACCGCATTCAGGATCTTTCCCTGGCCTTTTTCCAGAAGGAAAACACCGGCACCCTCATGTCGCGCATCACCAACGATGTCAATATCCTCAGAGCAATGGTTTCCACAGCGGTCACCGGGTCCTTGCGCGACGTGTCGGCCATCGTCGGATTGACGGCGGTGATTTTCTATCAGAACTGGCGCATGGCGATCATTGCCTTGATCGTCCTACCGCTAGCCTTCTGGCCCGTTTTTATCTTAGGGCGCAAAGTGCGGCGGGTAAGCACCGGTTGTCAGCAGGGCATGGCTGAACTCAACTCGTTCCTGCATGAGACCTTGACCGGAAACAAGATCGTCAAGGCCTTCGGCATGGAGCGGCATGAGAAACAGCGCTTTGGCGATAAAACCGACCGGCTCTTCAAACTGGAAATCAAGGGGGTGGTCGTGCGCGCCCTCTCTTCGCCGATCATGGAATTTTTCGGCGGATTGGGGATCGCCTTCGTCATCTGGTACGGTGGATCGGAGGTGATCAACGGCAAAACCACACCGGGCACTTTCATGAGCTTTCTGGCCTGCGTCCTGCTGCTGTACGACCCGGTAAAAAAGCTCAGTCATTTAAACAATGCCATTCAACAGGGTCTGGCCGCCGCCGACCGTGTTTTCGACATCATCGAGACGCCGACCGACATTCGGGACCCGGCCATGCCCCAACCGATCCCTCCCGGACCCCACGAAGTTCGGTTCGAAACGGTCAGTTTCAGCTACGGTGATCGCAATGTCCTCCAGGAGATCAATTTGAAGGTTGACCGGGGGCAGGTGCTGGCCCTGGTGGGTATGAGCGGCGGCGGCAAAAGCACGCTGGCCAACCTGATTCCCCGTTTTTTTGATGTCACCGCCGGGCGGATCAGCATCGACGGCATCGATATTCGCGATTTTGCCGTAGCCGATCTTCGCCGCCAGATCGCCATTGTGACCCAGGAGCCCCTTTTGTTCAATGAAACGGTGCGTTATAACATCGCCTACGGCCGGCCCGGTGCAACGGAAGAACAGATCGTCGACGCGGCCAAAGCGGCTTTTGCCCACGACTTCGTGCTGCAGTTTCCGAATGGTTATGACACCATCATCGGCGAGCTGGGCGGACGGCTTTCGGGGGGGGAGAAACAGCGCCTGTGCATCGCCCGGGCCCTGATCAAGGATGCGCCGATCCTGATTCTGGATGAAGCCACCGCTTCCCTTGACTCCGAGGCCGAAGCTGTGGTTCAGGAAGCCCTGGAAAACCTGATGCAGGGGCGAACGACCGTGGTCATCGCCCATCGGCTCTCCACCATTGCCGGCGCCGACCGCATTGCCGTAATCGTTGGTGGCTCGGTGGTGGAGGAAGGTTCGCATGCAACCTTGCTGTCTCACAACGGCGAGTATGGCAAGCTTTACCGGATGCAGTTTGCGGCCACTATAAAAAATGGAAGCTGAAGCCGCTATGAAACCTGCCGATAGGATCGTGATGCGGGTATTGTCCCTGTTTTGTCTGGCCATTGGGGTCATTCCCAAAAAGTGCCACGCCCGCGTCGCCCGCGTCGTGGGCCGCCTTTGGTTTGTGCTTGATAACCGACATCGAAGCATCGCCATCGACAACCTGAAACAGGCATTCCCCGCACAGGCCGAGCCTGCCGAGATTGAAGCCTTGGCTCAGCGGGTGTTCGTCAGTTTCAGCCGATTGCTTCTGGAAGTGTGCTGGGCGATGCAAAAAAGCCTGGATGGGCTTAGCCGCCATATCGACCGCAGCGACATGCGCTTCATCAAAGCGGCGCTCAAAAAGAACAAGGGCGCGCTGATTCTGACCGGGCATTTGGGAAACTGGGAGCTGCTGCCCTATGTGCCCTCGCTGGAAAAAATCAACAATCATGCCGTCTATCGACCGCTCGATTTTAAGCCGGTGGACCGCTTCGTCATCCAGATGCGATCCCGCTTTGGAACCGATCTGATTCCGGCAACCCACGCGCTGCGCAAAATCGTTGCCGCGCTGAAGAAAAATGAAATCGTCGGGCTTCTGATCGACCAGAATTCGGACCCCCACAATGGCGTGGTGGTCGATTTTTTTGGTCGCCCCGCATTCGCCACCAAAGGACTGGCGCTGATTGCCCGGCAAACGGGCGCTCCGGTCGTGCCCGCCTTTCTGGTGCGTGAAAAAGACCGCTTCAGGTTTGTCTCCGCTCCGGAAATCCCCTTCGTTCGCACCGGGGATGCCAGAAAAGACATCGAAGTCAATACCCAGCGCTACAACCTGGCGATCGAACATGCGGTCCGGCAATATCCCGAACAGTGGTTCTGGGTCCATCGACGCTGGAAAACCCAGCCCAGCTCCCCCTGGCCGCGTCAACTCGCTTAGCCGATTGGGTGGTGTGTTGAAACCTCTGGATATCATCGCCGTCATGGACAACCGGCCGGGTCATTGGAAACAGACCGAGGCCATTGTCCGGGCGCTGGCAGCATTTACAGCGGTCACCATCCGTTACCGGCGGGTCGCTTGCGATTTGAGATCGGACCTTCGCCAGTGGGGCTCGGCGGCGACGGCCATGCTCAAACCGTCCAAGAAGGCTGTCGAAAACCCGGACATCGTCATCGGGACCGGCAGTCATACCCATGCGACCATGATCGAGTTGGGATTGGGAAACGACGCCAAGAAAATCATCTGCATGTCCCCGCCCACCGGTCTGGGGTTTGCTTTTGATCTGTGCTTCATACCCGAGCATGACCGGGTGCCGCCCCGCAAAAATTTCTTTTTCACCGTTGGGCCGCCCAACCTGTCAAAACCAAGTGGGCGTCAGGACAACCGCAAGGGGCTGATTTTGGTAGGCGGCACCGACCCCAAAAGCCACCACTGGCGGTCATCGGAAATAGCGGCGACGATTCAAGGCATCATCGACCACACACCGGCCGTTCATTGGACCCTTTCGACATCACCCCGCACACCGCCGGAGATGGAACAGGCCTTTCTGACCGGTTTCCAGGGTCACCGCGTCAATGTGGTGCTATTCTCCCAAACCCCACCCCAGTGGATTGAGCAACACTATTCAACCTGCAAATGGGTCTGGGTGACAGCCGACAGCATGAGCA
>JAWOIA010000053.1:0-6181 GCA_046484885.1 Desulfosarcina sp.
GGATGATCACATCGCCAAATCCGATGTCTATAAGGAGACCAGCGATACGATCGCGTAATTTCTGCCCGCGGGGTCCTGGGGCAGCGACGGGTCCGTCAGCAGCTGGGCGGCCACGGTCGTTAAAACCATCGTGAGAGAGGCCTGGGGCCCGGAGATCTGGCCCGGGGTGCCGCCAAAGAGGGCGGCGACGAGCCCGCCGATGACCGCGGCGTTTACCCCGATGAGAGCCGACTGGGCGGCAAAGGAGGGCCCCAGCGGGGCGAACACCGTGACCCCGTAGCCGATGGCCATGGGAATCGAGATGATCGCCGCCGCGGTGGCGCCGCAAAGCTCGTTTTTGATGCTGACCAAAGCCGCCGCTTTATCGGGGTTTTTCATGATCCGCTGTTTTACGACTTTGAAGCGTTCATGACCCTGGGTTGGGCCGCCACGATGCATGAAAAATATCTTCGGGCCAAAGTGCGGTCAGAGGTTCGAGTTGCGGCCCGAATTTCGAGGAAGGAGGCGTTCTTGGTGGCCGCCGGGACCCGCGGGTGGAAGGCGCTCGGCAAGGTCCCGGATTCAGGCGGGCGAAGGGCGCCCCATCACGCTTCACGAATAGACAATCCCTTTTTTATTCAAGCACCCGCGACAAGTCAAGATCAATGCCCCAGGACGCCAACCCTGGCGGACGCGCGGCCGCTTAATGGCATGCCGAATTGGGGTGTGTCACCTCCGACGGGCGCGAAAATCCGGATGCCGGCGATGACGTGCTGCGGGGTAGTTCCTGGGACAACGACCGCAGCGGCGCCCGCTGTGCCTTCCGCTTCGGGGGGGCTCGGCCTTCAGGAGTGGCACCATCGGGATCTTGTGACATCTCTGCGCGCTGGCCTTCTGGCATCTCGCCTGGCGCCATGGGGAGGGGTCCGGAGGGTGCGGGGAAAAGAGCGTGTGCCGCCATGGGTGAAATGTATTAGAAAATCTGCAGCTGGGAGAACCTGCGCTTCGCCTATCCCAGGGCGTCGCGGGGCAAGCGCGGGCGGGAGAAGGCCGTGGTCTTCGAATACAACCTGGTCGCGTTCTGTGTGATGCCAAACGGGAGGCGGGCGTAAACGGAACCGGCCATGTTCACTACAGGCTTCTTTGGGGCCTCTCCACCATCTGAACCGACAACCCTGAATTGGAGGTCTTGATGTCGAAACCGGGCAAGCCAGACAGTAAAGCTCGATTCAGGCAACTGGTAAGCCTATACAAGACCGGTCTTCCAGTCGTTCAGGGGCATCCCCCCACCCGGGGGGGGGCCGCAAGCGGGTTGGTGGAAAGCGGGCGCAGCCGAACCCTTGGCCTTCGCCGACTAGTCCTTGCGCTGCTCTTCGATCAGCCGGAGCGCCATTCCGCCGGCCAGCCGCGCCAGGTCGCGCAGGTTTTCCAGAAGGACCGCTCTCGGCACTTGCAGTGAAGCGGCAACACGCGCCCATTGCTCCGCATCCAGCTCCTGCCCGGCATCCAGCTGTTGGCGAAGCATCAGCAGGGTCGGGATCAGGGCCTTCTGAACGGATGAGAGCCGCTCGCTGACGGCGCCCTGCTGATCCAGTTCGGTCAGTTTGGCGATCAGCTGCTGCCAGGGCAGATGCCGGGCCAACCGCATCAGCAGCTCCTTGACCGGCTCGATTTGCTCGGTCTCAAGCTGGGCGGTGGATTTCATGAACTTTCGCAGTTTTTCCCGCAGCAACGGCTTGGCGAGCTGCCCAGCCGTCTCCAGCAAACCACCCTTGCCGCCGGCCGGGCCGACCTGCGCTATCACTTCGGAAATACGCTGCCGGTCGCGGCCTTTCTTGCGCCCCAGTTCCTCATCGGAGAGCCCGGCGATCAGGTCGCTTCCCACTGTCGGCGCCGGATGGGGCCGCCAGGCGAGCCAGACGCCGTTGTCGACCACCCGGTCGGCCATTTGCCGACACAGGGAGCCAGCCGGGAAAAAGCCGTCATCCAAGACTGCCCGACGGGCGAGAATTTCCCAACTGGCCTTGAGCAGCGGCGGAAACGCCACCTGCTCCCCGGCAGCCGGCGCCTGGCCGGGGTGTTCCACCTGGCCCAGACGCAGGCGCAGGGCGATGACGTCGGGGTGATCGGGGCCGAGCATGGCGCCGAGATTTCCGAGCACGATGTGCAGGAGCGGCAGGCGGGGCGCGGCATCCAGCAGCAGCAGGTGCGCGGCCAAGAGCCCCAGAATGGGGTTGCCGAACTTTTCGGCCAGCAGCGCATTCAATTCTTTTCCCGCGATGATGTTGCGCCCCTGCAAGAGCGCCTGGCGGGCGATTTCAGCCAGCCGAAAGAAATGCTCACGCGGATAGGTCGCAGACCCCAGGGGCGCCATCTGCACCGCGCAGTCGGCCAAAAGGGGCCGCAAGGGCAGGGCCGCCTCACCTTCGGCCGCGACCATCACGAACACCTGGGTCGTCCAGCCCGGCGCAAGCGGCAGCGGCCGGGCTATGGCGGGCTGTCCCGGGGGCGCCCACTTGAGCACGTAGCCCCCCGGATCGAGTTCGGCGTTGAGGACGGCGTACCCGTGGGCCAGGTCGCGCCGCGCGGCCTGATCGTAATCGATGAGCACATGCCGGGTGGCGTCGCAAAGGCGAAACCCGTCGAAGGAGCGGGCGTAGTCCGGCAGGCTGGCCGAGGTCTGGGTAAAGGGTACGTCGCTCGGGTCGCGCACGCTCAGCAGCAGGCCGGCGCCGCCGCCGAGAATCAGGGGCGGCTTGTTCAGTGCGTGGGCGACGGCCGCTTGGTGATATTCGTGACTGGTGGTGGTGTCCTCCAAGGGCACCGGCGAGGCAAACCGCACCGGTTCGAGGACCACCGGCGGGGTTGGCGCGCCTTTTTCCACGACAAAGATTTTTTCCTGGACGGCCGCCCCGACGCTGGCCCGCGCCTTGTAGAGCCCCGGCGCCAGCTGAGCCTCGATGTGGCCGAAGCCCTGGGCCACCACCTGAAAGGCGCCGTCCAAAATCTCCACCGAGGCGGCGCGGTCGGCCACCGCGACGCTGACTGCCGTTTTAGAGTTGGACATCGGAACCTCCCGCCTGAAAAAGCTGCTGGCGTTCCGCGCCGCCCGTTACCAGGCGCGCCCGGTAGAGACCCGCCGGCAAGGACAGCGTCACGGCGGAAGCGTTCAGCGGCAGCGTTTCGCGACTCTGATCGGCCCAGGTGACGGGAACCGTCGGGCTGCCTGGCGCGGGCAGATCAAGGGTGGCCAGGAGCTGATTGCGCCCGTCATAGATTTCCAGCAGATCCCCGGCCGCCAAGGTTGTCAGCCGCAGGGTCTGCCGCAGGCGCTGGGGCGGGCGGCGGGAAAGGACGATATCACCGGTGGGTGGGATATAGATCTCCGGCGGATCGGCGGGGATGTCGCCGCAAGCCGCGGGCCAGGCGTTTTCGATGTAATTCTTGAGCATCTGGCCGGTGATGTCGCCGGCTGGATTGGGCGGCGCATGGCGCAGGGCATCGAGCAGCACATGGGTCAGCAGGCTGTGCACCTCGTCGTCGAGTTCGGCGATCGGGCGCTCCTGGGCCTTGCCGCCCTTGGGCGCGGCATAGACGCAAAAGAGTTTGACGTTGCGCGCCGCGCCGGGGTTGACGATGGTCGGCAAGATCGGGTTGGTCATCATCTTGGTTGCCTCGGCATCGCGGCAGCAGTCCATCACCAGCACGATTTCGCCGAACACCGCCGCCTCCTTGGCCCAGAGAGCGTAGAGCGTACCGGCGATATTCCAGTTGAAAAGACGGGTGGCGTTGGCCGCATAAATGGCCGCCTGGGGCATCTGGTTGCGGATTTCGCAGAAGCCGTGCCCGGAGAAATAAAGGTAGAGGCGGCTGTCGCTGTGATACTGGAGGCGGCCATCGCTCCCGGCGATTAGGTGTTGAAAGGCGACCTGGAAATCGGTGAATTGGGGTGGTGCCTGATCGGGGGCCACCGACGACGGCGGCTCGGGGGAGACGATGGTGGTGATGTGGTCCGGATCGACATCGCCGCCCTGCGGGTCGGTGAGCCACCTGTGGAAGCGGGCGACATCGCGCGGCGGCCCCTGCAGCGGCGGAAAGCCCGGATTGGGATAGTGGCTGATGCCCACCAGAATGGCATAATCATCGCGCGCCATGGCTTAAAACCCGTTTTGCAGCAGCCACTGCAAGCTTTTGAGGGTGTCCGCGTCGTCGTCGAAATCCCCGTGCTTGGCAGACTGGCTCAGCGTGCCGTCACCCAGCGTGTCGGGCGCCCAGATCAGGCTATCGCGGAAATCAGCGAAGAAGGCGTGGCTGCGCGCGATTGCGGGAAACTCCGCGGCCGTGAAGATTTGGTCTTCGCTTAGATAGCGCTGCATGCCGACCAAAGGTTCATCCACCGTGGTTTCCAGCAGCCCCGAGACAAAATAGAGCAGCGAGTGCGGGTAGATGATCGGCACCAGGACATCGGCCGTCTCCCAGCCGTCGGTCATGGCAAAGGAGCGGAAGTGGGCGATGCGCTGGCGGTGGTTGGCCAGGGTGGCGTCGAATTTGTCGTAGGTCAGCGCCGGCGCCAGAAAGACCACCTCAAAGCACGTCTGGGGCAGCATCTGGGCAGCGGCCTCGATCACCTGGCAGATGTAGATGGCGCCGGTGCTGTGCCCGATCAGGGTGATGCGCGGCAGCGCGACACCGGCTGTTTCAAGCTTGCGCAGCTCGGCCAGAAGCGCCGTGCCACCGTGGTTTTCACCCGGCAGAAAGGCGTCGGAGGTATCCTTTTTCATCTGGTTCCAGATAAGGCTGCCCAACTTGTCGACGTAGAGCGCGCGCAGCACCTCTTCAACCGTCGTCACATAGAGGCCGTGGCCGCGTCCCGCAGTCAAGCGCCGCAGCACCGCGACCACGATGCCGGCCACCATCTTGGCGCTCTTGAACCAGCCGATCAGGGAAAATCCTTTGGTGGTGGCTGGTGTGCGGTCAAACAGGCCGTCGGCGGCCTGGGGGCTGATCAGCGATGTGCTCGCCACTGTGGTGCCGGCGGTCCCCTTGGTGGTCGGCGGGGTCTGGCCGCCTTCGTACAGCCCGTTGAAAACCTCTTGCAGCGCGTCCTGAAAATCGAAATCGCCCTCGATGCTCAGCTGGATTTCGGTCTCCAGGCTGGCCTGGTCGAGGGCGGTGCCCTTGAGGGTGGCGCTGATGGCCGCGTCGCTTTTGCCCGCTTGAACTTCCAAGGCCTCCGGCGGGTTGCTGCGCGCGCCCCGAAACCAGGCATCGAATTCCTGGCGCAGCTTGATCTCGTCCACCGCAACCCCGGCCGCACCCTTGAAGCCAACCCCGCTGGGCAGCTTTTTTAACACCCACTCTGCCGCTTTTTTGACGAACTCGCGGAAAATCTTTTCCTGAGAGATGTCGGCCAGGTTGTTGCCCACCGTTTCCAACAGGCCTGACTCCCAGACGAAAAACAGGGGGTAGGCTCCGGCCGTCGCATAGATCGGTAGCAGGCGATGGGCAATTGCCCGCCCGGCAGTCTCTTTGACCAGTCCGCCATGAAAATGGATCACCAGTCCTGCCGCCGGTTGGTGATTGACCGCTTCGGTGACCATGCGCGCCACATCCTCCCGGGTGGTGCGCGACCGTGGGCTGAGCTGACCGTTGGCCAGATGGATGATATGGTCATTGTCATTTGCCATAAGATCTCCTCCCCTGTGATGTCGGTGAATAGATCGGCACAGCGTGTGATGGCGTCGGGTCGCTTGCCATCATCAACAACCAAGTCTTAACGGGCCGGTGGAAAGTCGAAATTTGAGATGGTGGTGCAGGTTCAATCCGGCAGCAACGCACCAGCGGGGCGTGCTGGCATTGCTTGATTGTTACCGGGGAAGCGGCGATCAGCGTGGTCGCGTTGGCCTTTTGATAAACACTATAGCTGAACCGTTTGCCTATGGAAAGAAAAAAGTGAGGGGCCAAAAAAATGCCAAATTGGTAGAAAATCCCGTGTATTCAGAGCCGTGGGGGCGGGGCGGTTCGTTCTGAATCTTGGCCTTCTTGTGAAGTGGATTGAAACCGGCCCTGCGGGTCGTGTCACGCCTTGACTGCCGCTGCCCCGTGAGCCAATGGCACCGCCGGAACCTTTGCAATCCCCCATCAAATCTGGTATCGAAAATTTGTAGGGGCTCACTTCCATCGATCGCCTTTACCTTGTCAT
>JAWOIA010000057.1:0-19273 GCA_046484885.1 Desulfosarcina sp.
CAACCTTGACCCCGGGTTCACGTTGCTGGCGGCCACAGACACCTGGCAATCCGATTCGATGGAGGGTCTGAATTATATCGGGGACAATTCACACTATTCCGCATCGGCGTCCGCCGCGGCCGCCTGGAGCGCCACCGGTCTCGACCGCAAAAACAAATATGACGTTTATGCGCACATCCCGCATGATGGGAATCCGGATACCCCTTCGGACCAGAAAACGGCCAAGTACACCGTCAGCGGCACAAAGACCATCACCTTGCAGATCCATCAGCCGAGATACCCCGGCTGGACGCTGCTGGCGGCGAATTTCGAGCCTGACGACGGCGGTGGGATTACGGTCAAGATTGAAGCCGTCGCTGGCTCCGAGACAGGTCTTTATATTGACGCCGATGCTATAAAAATCGTCTCCGCCGGGACGGCCGACCCCGGTGATGTGCCCGCGAATGCGGTGCGCATCGTTTTCGCCCATTACTACGTCAGAAACGCAAACGGGACCTTCCTGGTCAACATGGACGGGGACCCGACCTATTACCGCTTTGATGATGACAATGGCAACGATATGGTCGAGGTTGGGGAACTGGTTGGAATTACTTTAGAGGATGCAACTCAAGCCGGCATCACCACCGGCCGGACCTACGCCCAGGAGCGGCAGAATTTTGCCAACTGGTATCAGTTTTACCGCAAACGCGCCTTTACCGGCATCGGGGCCGTGGGTCAGTTCATCGACGACCTTTCCGGGGTCTATTTCCGCCTCTACGGCTTTCCCCCGGCCGGTTTCAAATTCAAACTCGAACCCATCCGGGTGACCGTGGACGGCAACTATTACGATGAAACCGAAACGGTCCTGAGAAACCTCTACGAACTGAAATCGCCCCAGGCGGTCAGCAATCAGTCCCTGCGCACGGCCCTTTATGACACCGGGGATCTGATGGAAACGGGCAAATCCAACGGCGCCGGCAAGGCTTCGGACATGGATCCCTACTCTTCGGACGCAACCTACCCGTTTTTCAGCGAGGCGTACGGCGGCCACTGCCAGCAGTCATTTGCCGTGTTGATGACCGGCGGCTACTGGAACCTGCAGAGTGAAAACATCTATGTCGGCGATGTGGACGGCGACGATCGTTCGAATACCCTGGCCGATGTGGCCATGTATTTTTACCATCGCGATCTCAGGGCCAATCTGGCCGACAAGGTGGCGGCCAATTACATGGATGATGCCGATTGGCAGCACCTGGTGGTCTACGGGGTCTCCTTCGGCGCCGAGGGCACCCTGGACCCGAGTGACTATCCGAACTGCCACCTGGGCGGCGATTGCCCCGTCTGGCCGCAACCTCAGGGGAACGATCCGACCACCATCGACGACCTGTGGCACGCCACGGTCAATGGCCGCGGATTGTTCGTCAATGCGGCCAATCCCGAAGAGCTGGTCCGGGCCTTAAAATCGATCCGCAGCGACATTGAGATCCGGCTCGGTTCGGCGGCGGCGGTCTCGACCAACTCGGTTCAGCGCCAGATCGGCACCTATCTCTATCAAGGCACCTATCACTCGGGATTTTGGGCCGGCGACCTGCTGGCCAAACCGCTGGATGTCGACACGGGCGCCGTTGGAGACGCTGCGTGGAGCGCCCAGGAGATGCTTGAAAAGAAAAACCCGAATGATCGGAAGATTTTCACCTTCGACGGTTCAGACGGTAAAGCTTTTCTGTATTCGTCTCTGACGGATGTGCAGAAAAACCAACTGGATCCCAACGACCCGCTCAAAGGGGCGGCCATGGTCGAGTACCTGCGGGGCAATCGAAACCAGGAATTGAAAGCGGGTGGTTCCTTCCGCAATCGGGATGGTAAATTGGGCGATATCGTCCACTCCGAGCCGGTCTACCACGACGGTGTGGTCTATGTCGGCGCCAATGACGGCATGCTGCACGCCTTTGACGCCGGCGATGGGGAGGAGCTCTTTGCCTACGTCCCGAACCTGGTGTTTGGGCACTTGGCTGAATTGACCCGCCCCACCTACGAACATCGCTACTACGTTAACAGCACCCCCTATGCACAAAGGATCGATAACGGTCAATCCCTGCTGGTCGGCGGGTTGGGCAAGGGCGGCAAAGGTTACTTCGGCCTGGATATCACCGCGCCCGAATCGTTCGGGACCGAGGACGTCCTGTGGGAATACGATGCCGCAATTGAAAATGACCCCGACCTGGGCTACAGCTTCAGCCGCCCCTTCATCGTCAAGACCCAGGCCGCCGGATGGGTGGTGGTGTTCGGCAACGGGTACAACAGTGTCAACGGTGAGGCGGTGCTGTATGTACTGAAAGCATCCGACGGCAGTCTCGTCAAAAAAATCCACACCGGCGTTTTAGGCTGCAACGGCATCGTCGCCGATGCCGCCATCATCGATCCGAACTTCGACGGCTATGCCGATTACGTCTACGTCGGCGACCTGAAGGGCAACCTCTGGAAATTCGACATCAGTGGTGCAAGCACGGCTGACTGGGGGTCGGCTTTTGTGTCCGGCGCTGAGCCGCAGCCGCTGTTCACGGCCAAAAACGCCCAAGGCCAGGCCCAACCGATTACCGCCGCGGCGGATATCATGCGCCACTGCAAATCCGAGCTGGGCTACCTGGTGATTTTCGGGACCGGGCAGTATGCCGGCGAAGCTGATTTTGACACCACCGATACCCAAAGCCTGTACGGTGTGACCGACCGGCAGCCGTCCATGGAGGAGGAGGATCCCGAGTTGCAATATTTAGGTGAATTTACAACCGATCGGCGGCTGTCGAATGTGCCCGACCGGACGCTGCTGCAGCAGAGCGGATATTTCATCACCCATGGGGATAAGGACTATTTTGTCATGAGCAGCCATGTCATTGATTATGCCGGCAGTCATCTGGGGTGGTATTTCGACCTTCCCAAATTCGGAGAGCGCATGATTCGCGACCCGATAATCCGTTCCAAGGCGGCTGTGTTTATCGGTTCGACGCCGGATCGAACGCCGTGCTCATCGGGCGGTTCATCGGTCCTTTATCAGATCGATGCCTGCAGCGGCGGGGCAGCGTCCAAGCCCCAATTCGACATCGATGCCAGCGGCAGTGTGGACGGATCCGATGTGATCACGATCAATGGTGTCGACGTGCACCCGTCCGGGCTGGTTTTTGACGGCGCCATGCTCTACCGGCCGGTTAGCATCACCGATCGTTTGTATGTCAGTGACGATTCGGCCAACATCAATGAAGTGGTCGTGCCGGGGGAGCGGGGCGGTATGTTGTACTGGCGTGAGACGGACATCCGGCGATAATGGGTCCCGCCGGTTCGCCGGACTTGTTCCGCCATCGGTGTGACCGGTGGGAAGCGCTTAAGGAGAGACGCATGCGTTCAATGACTGTGTGGATCATCGGGCTGGCCGTCCTGACGGCGACACCCGCCTTGGCTCAGATCTATCAATACGTGGACCGGAATGGCCACCGTCGGTACACCGATGACCCCGCCAATATTCCCCAGGAGCGTCGGGAAGCCGTCACGGTCATGCCGGCGGTCCAATCCGCCCCCAACGCTTCGCCGCCGGCCGATGGGCAAGCGCCAACCCCAACCCGGATGACGCTGCCGGCTCAAGTGGCTGCAGAGGTCGCGGACGATGTGCAGCGCCGGGCCGTCCAGGAAACCCTGGCCCAGGAAAGGGCCGAACTCCAGGCCCTGCATGCAGCGATCGAAGCGGACAGAAACAGGCTGGGCGGGCCCCTTCCCGCGTCGGCCTCACGCAGCCAGCGCCGGGAATATCATCAGCAGGCTCTCGATCTCAACCTGCGAATCGAGGATTACCAGCAGCGGGTGACGGCCCTCCGCGAAAAAGTGGAGGCGTTCAATGCCCAGGTCAACGGGTCCGGGGCACCCTAAGGTCATCCTGTCGGCCAGTCGATGCGCTCACGGCTGCCGAACCCGAAACGGTTGTCGGTGTAATAGACCGCTTGGGGGTTGAAGACGTAAAGCCGGGCCTTGAAGATGGAGAGAAAATCATCCGGGCCCGGCAGGGGCCGGTCGCCAAAAAAACTCCAGGTGAACGGGAAGCGTTGCAGGTAGCGTGCGATGACGGTCAGTGACAGGGCCGTCGATTCGACGCCGGTCACGCTTCCGCTCATTTGCAGGCCGCGGATATCCTGCCAGGAGTCGGCCTGATGGAACACGGATGCGGCTGCGCTGTGGCAACCCAGGGCCTGCTGAATATGGCGGCTGTCCGGCGCGGAGAAGAAAAAAAAGCGGCCCTCGAGGCAGACGTAATAGACCGGCGCCGACCACGGGCCCGCCTGGCCGGCGGTGGCCAGGGTCAGGATCGACTGCTCCTGGACCAAGGTCAGTGCGGCCTGCTGTCGGGCTGCGGCTGAAGCATTACCCGCTGCTGTCACGACTCTTTCCTCTCGCCCCCGCTCAGGGCTTGACCAGGCCCACGGTCCTGACCGCCCGTTCCACCTGTTCCAGGCGCGTTTCCAGGCTGCCGGTGTAGCCCAGGGATAGGCGGATCAACCCTGGTGACAGGCCGATTTTACGCTGTTCCTCCGGGTTCAGCTCCGATGATGTGCTCGAGCCGGAGCAGGACATCAGTGTGTCGAAGTACCCCAGCGAAACGGCGATGTAGCCGAAATCCTCCCGGTTCTGAAGCACGTCCAGCAGATGGTCGGCCCGGTCGCGGCTGCCGCAGTCGATGGTCAGCATGCCCCCGTAGCCATAGCCCCGGTTGATCAGCGCGGTGGCCAGGTCGTGCTGAGCAAAGGATTCCAACCCCGGATAGGTGACCGCAACACCCAGTGCCTCCAGGCGTCGGCTCACAGCCAGGGCGCGGCGTGAGTGTTCGCGCATGCGCATGGCCAGGTGAGGCAGGCGTTGGATGATGTCGTAGGCCATGCGCGGATCCATGGTGGGTCCGAGCAGCATAACCCGCCCGGTGTGCAGATCCATCAGCTGGTGGACCATGGCTTTGCTGGTGCAAATGGCGCCGGCCACCAGGTCGCTGGCCCCGTTGATGTATTTGGTCATGGAGTAGACCACCACATCTGCACCCAGGCGTGCCGGGGAGATGATCATGGGGGTAAAGGTGTTGTCGACCACCAGGCAGAGCTGTTTCCTTTTGGCCAGTTGCGACAAGGCGCGGATGTCGGCGATTTTCAAGGTGGGGTTGCCCATGGTTTCGGTGTAGAGCACCCGCGTGCGGGGGGTGATGGCCTTGTCAAAGGCCGCCGGGTCGGTGGGGTCGACGAAGGTGGTGGTGATATCCAGCTGGGGCAGCAGCTCGCCCAGCAGGGCGTGGGTACCGCCATAAACGGTATTGCTGGATACGATGTGGTCTCCGCTGCGGCAAAGCTGCAGCAGGGTGCTGGAGATGGCGGACATGCCGCTGGCGGTGCAGACGGCGAATTCGGTGCCCTCCATGGCGGAAAGGTAGCGGGCCAAAACGTCGACGGTGGGGTTGAAGTGCCGGCTGTAGAGGAAACAGCCCCCCTTTTCCGGGCCGCGGATGCCGCCGAAAATCTCGGGCATGATGGTCGGGTCCATGACGGTGAAGGTCGCTGAACGGGATATGGATGGGGTCACGCCGCCGTGTTCACCAAATTCCCGGCGGGTTTCAATCAGAGCCTGTTCCGGGTTGAAGGGATTCATTGGGCACCTCCCTGCCTGTTCTGCCGGTTCCAGCCAACCCTGGGCGGGGCGGAGCCGGCGCTAGCGGTCGTCAAGGGCCGCTTGGCTGTCGGCCCAGTAGGGTATCGATGGGGTCCCGTCTTGCGTTTGCAGGTCCTCCTCCAGATCTAAACCGGACAACTCCTTGAGGGCCTCACGGATTTCGCGGGACCCTTTTTCGTGAATCTGCCGCACGGTGGCATACTCGTTCGATACCTGGGAAAGGGAAAAGCGTCCGCCGCTGTCTTTGAGGTTGCGCTGGAGCAGGTCCCGGACAGCGGCCCAGCTGTCACGGCGGGTTTGATTGGGAAGCGGGGTCAGATGGTCCATCTGCCGCAGCCAGCGTTTCAAAAACCGCCCATAGCGGACCTTTTGGATCAGGGCCAGCCACAAGAGGAACAAGATGGTACTCAGAGCAGCGGCGCCGGCGAGCTGAAGGGGTGGAATCAGGCCGGCGAAGGGCGGCAGGGTCATGAGGCCCAGCCAGCCGGCAGATCCGAGCAGCGCAGACACGGTCAAACCGATGAAAAACGAATTGAGGCGGAACGAGCGCGCTTTCCTGCGGAAGCTGATCATGCCCTCCAGAAAGTGGCCCAGCCGTTCACCGTGGATCTCCACAAAGGAAGCCAGGTTGTCGAGCCGGTGGCAGGGGGCCTGAAGCACCGCCTTCTTCAGCTCTTCGCGCTGGTTTTTGAGGTAGTGCAGATAGGCGGCCTGGGGGTCTTCCGCCCGTCCGGTTTTCTCGGCTGCGCTGGTGGAATAGGTCAGGTGGATCATGGGGATGTCCTTGCGGCCGGTAATCTGGGAAAGATTCCAGCACAAGGTGCCATAAACGCGCAACAGGTCCGTCATGGAGGCGCATTCGTCGATGCGGTTGAGTACATACAACACCCGGTCTTCGAAGGTCTTGGCCGGCAGGGTGTCCCGCAGGCTGGTGTGGGCCTCGCGCACCGTTCCGGCCTTGTGGGGGTCGAAGAGCATCAGCACCAGGTCGGCAATCTGCGCCAGGTCACCGATCACATCCTGGTAGTTGTATCCGCGGTCCCGTTCGGTGATGCTGTCGAGCATACCGGGGGTGTCGATGATGGCCAGGTTTTTCAGGAAAGGGGAGTTGACTTTCTTCAGCTTGAAGTGGGAAGCGAACCGCTGACCGTGCTTCTTCAGGTTTTCAAAGGGGTATTCGGAGTCGTTGAGCAGGAATTTGCCGTCGCGCTGCTCGGTGACCCGGATGGGTGCACCCTCGGGTTCATTGTCGTCGTAAGTGATGACGGTAAAGGAGTCATCGGTGGGTGCCTGCCCGGTACCCTGGACCTCCGTCCCCAAAAACTCATTGATCAGGGTCGATTTTCCCGAGGAGTAGTTGCCTAAAACCAAGACCTGGGGGCGCCATTTGATATTGGTTTCAAGGGGCGCCTCGCTGTAGCCGTAGCGCATGGCCACCGGGGTGAGCTGTTCGGACACCATTTCCAGCAGTTCGGTGCGAAGGGTGGTAATGTAGTTGTCACGATACATGAGCGTCTCCGGCCAGATAGGCGGTATCCCGGGTTGGTGAACACCAGAGGGTCCTATAAGGGTTTGCGGTAAACAAATCAAGCCTGACGACCCACCGCGCGCATCGAGCAGGACCGCAAGAAACTCAATGGCCACCGCAGCCGCAGCCGCAATCACCGCAGCCGCAGCCGGCCGCGATCGCCTTGACTATGTCGCGATCGGAAGCCCGAATCACACCCGTGACGGTGAGCTCCATGGCCAGCGGCGCCATGATGCCGCCTTGCCGCAGCCGGGGCAACTGGAGATGGCCGATGCTCTGCCGGTAATCGGTGGGGGCGATCTCGAACCGGACCCGGTCGCCGATGCGTTTGCCGAATAGGGCCTTTTCAAACGCGGTGATGCCGGAGGGACCGACACCGAAAATGAATTCAAAGGGGATGGCCGCGTTATTGTTCTCGGCTGACCCCTCGGTCCGAATCTCCAGGCAGACCTTCATCAGGTTTTCGATTGTGGGGCTGATTATCTGGGACATGCGACGCTCCACTGTTAGACTCGTTTCCGTATTCATCCGCTCTGCCTGGCCGCTTTCGGGCGCCCATCAGGTCGAACTTTATCGGCCCCCATTTTAGCACACATCGTCAAGCGGTGGAAGGTGCAAACAAGCACCGCAAACCATCGGCATGACTGGCGCAGACCTGTCATGCAAGCGCTGCCGGCCGTCATTGCACCCGAAACGTGGGCCGAAACTCCAGCCGAAACTCCAGCCAAAACTCCAGCCAAAACTCCAGGTTGATCAATGCTTCGGACTGGTCTATAGTGCCCCGAAGGAAGACAGAGAGGCGAACCGTGCGCCTGTCTGCGGGCATGAACCCTGCCGGGATCCCTGGGAGCTGCGGTGGTTGTCGATCGGATCGGTGAAATTGCCGATGGCGTCTATATGCTGGGTCACCGGGCGGTACCCGTCTTTCTGGTTGACGGCCGGCAGCCGGCCCTGTTCGATGCCGGACTGGCGTTTCTGGGGCCGACTTACGTCCGTCAGATCAGGCAGGTTTTGCATGGTCGCCAACCGGCCTGGTGCTTTCTGACGCACTCCCATTTCGACCACTGCGGCGCGGTAGCCTATTTCAAAATGCAGTTTCCCCAGATGAAGGTGGTCTCCTCCCAACGGGCTGCCGAGGTGTTTTCCCGGCCCAATGCCATCCGGCTCATATCCGATCTCAGCCGATCAGCGGCCGGGATGGCGGCTGATTTCGGCCTTGAAACGGAAAAGGGGCGCTTTGAACCGTTCTCGGTCGAGATTGCGGCAGGGGAGGGAGATCGCTTCGAGATTTCGGCCGACCTGACCGTGCAGGTGCTGGCGGCGCCCGGACACACCCGGGATTTTCTGTGCTACTACCTGCCCCGCCGGCGGGTGCTGGTCGCTTCCGAAGCCCTGGGCACCCCGGATGAGAGCGGCTACATCGTTACCGATTGCCTGGTGGATTACGACATCCACTTCCAGTCCATGCAACGGTTGAACACCCTGGCGGTGGACACGCTTTGCCTGGGGCATGTCTACTCCTGCACCGGAAGGGAGGCCCGGCGGCACATGACCGAATCCCTGGCCCAGAGCCGGCGGTTTCGAGTGCTGGTGGAGCGTTTCCTGGACCTGGAGAAGGGTGATGTCCCGGCCGTGATGAAGCGGGTCAAGGCTTACGAATGGGATGGTAAAACCGGGTTGCGGCAGCCCGAACCGGCCTATGTGCTCAACCTGGAAGCCCGCGTCAAGGCGGTTTTGCGAAAATGGCAGGCCCGCCGGCCGGCCGCCGCCCAAAACGATGGCGGCCATCCGTTAACCTGAACGCACCCATTGCGCGCAACGAGCGTCCCATGACCGAACCTGATCTGAGCGTCGACATCGGCGGCCTCAAGCTCCAGAACCCGGTGATGACCGCCTCGGGCACTTTCGGCTACGCCCGGGAGTATGCCCCTTATGTGGATCTTAACCGCCTGGGCGGCATCATCGTCAAGGGCCTCTCCCTCAAACCCACCAAAGGAAACCCGCCTCCGCGCATCGTCGAAACCGACTGCGGCATGCTCAACGCCATCGGGCTGGAGAATGTGGGTTTAGAGGCGTTCATCAGTGACAAGCTGCCTTTTTTGGAGACCCTTTGCCCGCCCACCATTGCCAATATTTACGGCCGGACCGTGGAAGAGTACGCGCTGCTGGCCCAGCGCCTGGAACGCGTTGCGGCCGTCAAGGGCCTGGAGGTGAACATCTCCTGCCCCAACGTCAAAGCGGGGGGCGTGGCATTCGGGTCGGATCCGGCCGCTGCACGCGAAGTGGTGGCGGCTGTCCGGGAGCAGACCACCAAACACCTGATGGTCAAGCTCTCCCCCAACGTCAGCGACATCGCCTGTGTGGCCGAGGCGGCCCAAGGGGCCGGAGCCGACGCCCTCTCGGTCATCAATACCATCACCGGCATGGCCGTGGACCTGGCCACCCGTCGCCCGCGGCTGGCCAACGTTACCGGCGGCCTCTCCGGGCCGGCCATCAAGCCCGTGGCCCTGCGCATGGTCTGGCAGGCGGCTCGGGCGGTGACGATCCCCATTGTCGGTGTCGGCGGCATCATGAACGCCGCTGACGCCTTGGAATTCATGCTGGTGGGTGCCACGGCCGTCCAAGTGGGTACGGCCAATTTCGTCAACCCGGGGAGCGCCATTGCGATTATCGACGGGATGGCCGCTTGGCTGCGCCGGGAGGGTCTGGCTGATGTCAAGCAGTTGATTGGAACCCTGATCACCTGAGATCGGATGGCGGACAACTGTCCGGTCCCTTATTTTCCGACAACCAAAGGAGGGAAGCATGCGAAAACGATGGGTTGCTTGGGCCGTGGCTGTGGTGTTCATCGCTCTTGCCGCCGGCAACGCCCTGGCCGGCGAGGTGGAAATTCTGGGGGTCAAGTTTCCCGTCGAGAAGGTCATCGAGGGCAAAACCCTCAAGCTCAACGGGGTCTCCTTTCTCAAACGGCTGGCCTTCGTGAACGTTTATGCCGTGGGCCTGTACCTGGAAACCCCCTCCCAGGACCCCCAGGAGGTGATCGAATCGGAGCAGGTCAAGTACCTGCTGACCCACTACCTGACCAGTCGCGCCACCGCCGAAAAACTGCGTGAGGGATTCATTGAGCTGATGGAAGCGAACAACCCGCCGGAGCTGGTGGCGGCCAACCGGGCGGACATTGAAAAATACGGATCCTGGCTGGACACGGACATGGCCCCGGGGCTCATCTCCGAGTCCATTTACGTTCCCGGCCAGGGGCTGACCTTGATCTACCAGGGCCAGGTCAAGGGCACCATCCCGGGCAGCACCTTCGCCCAGATGGTCTATCGTTACAACGTGGGGGAGAAGGCTGAAAAGCACTTGCGGGAGGGGTTGCTGGGGTTGTAGCATCATATTCCTGCCCGCACCGGATTGGCCTTGAGGTATTCCAGGCGGTTCAGACCGTTGATGTAAGCCCGGGCGCTGGCCGTGATGATGTCCGGATCGGAGCCGCGGCCCAGTGCGACCAGGCCGTTTTCGCGCAGGCGCACGGTCACTTCACCCTGGGCGTCGGTGCCGCCGGTCAGGGCGCTGACGGTGAAGCGCAGCAGTTCGGCGCTGGCATTGGTCAATTGGGCGATGGTGTTGAAGGCGGCATCGATGGGACCGTTGCCGTAGTTGGCCCCCTTGACCGGGCGGCCGTTGATGGAGAGTTTGACGCTGGCCATGGGCATGACCGTGGTGCCGCAGGTGACGTGCAGGTAATCCAATGAGAAGGTTTCGGCGGATCGGAGCACACCTTCGGTGACCAGTGCTTCCAGGTCTTCGTCCATGACGTGCTTCTTTTTGTCGGCCAGGTTTTTGAACTGTTTGAAGACGGTTTTGAGCTCCTCTTCGGAGAGATCGTAGCCCAGGCCTTTGAGATGCGCGTGCAGGGCATGCCGGCCGGAGTGTTTGCCCAGCACCAGCTGGTTGCGGCTCAGGCCGACGGTCTCCGGCCTCATGATCTCGTAAGTCATGGGGTTTTTGAGCATGCCGTCCTGGTGGATGCCGGCTTCGTGGGCAAAGGCGTTGGCACCCACCACGGCTTTGTTGGGCTGGACCAGGATGCCGGTGATCATGCTCACCAGCCGGCTGGTGGGATGGATGTGTTCGGTCCGGATGCCGGTTTCAAAGGGCATGAGGTTGCGCCGGGTGTGCAGGGCCATGACCACCTCTTCCATGGAGGTGTTGCCGGCCCGTTCGCCGATGCCGTTGATGGTCGTCTCTGCCTGGCGTGCGCCGGCGCCGATGGCGGCGATGGTGTTGGCCGTGGCCAGGCCCAGGTCGTTGTGGCAGTGGACGCTCACGGTGGTCTGGTGCACATTGGGGGTGTGCGCCATCACGTAGGCGACCAGTTCGGCGAACTCTCCCGGGATGGCGTAGCCGACCGTATCGGGCAGGTTGATCGTGGTGGCGCCGGCGGCGATGGCCGCGCCGAAGACCCGACACAGATAGTCCCGGTCGCTGCGCGAGCCGTCTTCGGCCGAGAACTCCACGTTGTCGCTCAGACTCCTGGCGTAGCGCACCGCTTCGACAGCCGCCTGGACCACCTCCTCCCGCGACATTTTGAGCTTGTACGCCAGGTGGATGTCCGAGGTGGCGATGAAAGTGTGGATGCGCGGCTTGGCTGCGTGGCGAATGGCGCCCCAGGCGCGGTCAATGTCGCTCTTGCTGGCCCGGGCCAGGCCGGCCACCTCGGTGTTCTTGAGCCGTTTGGCGATTTCGCAAACCGCTTCGAAGTCGCCTTCGGAGGCGGCGGGGAAGCCCGCTTCGATGATGTCTACGCCCAACTTCTCCAGTTGGACCGCCAGGCGCAGCTTCTCATTGGTGTTCATGCTGGCGCCGGGACTCTGTTCACCGTCCCGCAGGGTGGTGTCGAAAATTTTCACGCGTTCGGTCATGCCTTCTCTCCTTTAAACCATCCCAAAACCCGCAATGGCGCTCAATATTGTTTTTTTAGCGAGACTGTCTTGGTATTAATTCTTAAATAATCAGCCGCCGTCTCAGGTGCTGTGCGACAAGGAACAGTCCAGCTGGAGACCGTCGCGCTTCTCAAGGCGGGAGGGGTGACGGCGCTGCCGGGATTCCTTGGCCAGCTTGAACTGGAAACTGTCCGCCAGAGCCTGCCAGCTGGCCTCGATGATATCCTCGGAGACGCCGATGGTGCTCCAGATCTGATCCTGGTCCCTCGATTCAATGAAAACCCGCACCTTTGCGGCGGTCCCGTCGCGGCCGTCCACCACCCGCACCTTGAAGTCCACCAATTGCATGCTGTCCAAGTCCGGGAAGAAATTGCCCAATGCCTTGCGCAGGGCGTTGTCCAGGGCGCTCACCGGTCCGTTGCCTTCAGCGGCGGTGATCTCCTGGCTGTCACCCACCGCTATCTTGATGGTGGCATGGGCTGAGCAGGGGTAATCCTTGTCCTTTTCGATGGTCACCCGGAAGGACTCCAGGTCGAACAGGGGCTTGAACTGCTCGGTGAACTTTTCCAGCATGATCTGGAAGGAGCCGTCGGCCACGTCAAACTGATAGCCCTCATCTTCCATCTGTTTGATGGCGGCCACGATGGTCTTGCTGTCACAACCACGGGCGCACAGGTCCACACCCATCTCCTTGGCCTTGTACTCCACATTGCTCCTGCCGGCCAGGTCGGACATCAGCACCCGGCGCTGGTTGCCCACCACTTCCGGGGCCAGATGCTCGTAAGCCCGGGGTTCTTTCGTGATGGCGCTGACGTGGATCCCGCCCTTGTGGGCGAAGGCGCTGCGCCCCACAAAGGGGCGGGTGTTCAGGGGCACGATGTTGGCCGTCTCGCTCACGTAGCGCGAGAGGCTATTCAGGCCGCACAGCTTCTCTTGGGGAATGCAGGCCCGGCCCATTTTAAGGCTGAGAATCGGGATGATGGTGGTCAGGTCGGCGTTGCCGCAGCGCTCCCCGTAGCCGTTGACGGTGCCGTGAACCATGACGGCCCCGGCGTTGACGGCGGACAGGGCGTTGGCCGCGGCCATACCGCAGTCGTTGTGGGTATGGATGCCCAGCTTCAGGGGAGATCGGTCGCCGAAGCGCTGCTTGAGCTCCCGGAAAACCGTCCGGGTCACCGACTCGACTTCATGGGGCAGGGATCCGCCGTTGGTGTCGCACAGAACCAAAAAATCGGCGCCGGCGCTGCAGGCCGCCGCCAGGGTTTCCAAAGCGTACCCCGGGGTCTCCTTGAAACCATCGAAAAAGTGTTCGGCGTCATAGACGACCTCGCGGCGCTTGGCTTTGAGAAAGGCGACGCTGTCGGCGATCATGGCCAGGTTCTCTTCCAGGCTGACGCCCATGATGGCTTCAACGTGAAGGGGCCAGCTCTTGCCGAAGATGGCCGCCGTGGGGGTGCCGCTGTCCACAATCGCCGCCAGGTTGCGGTCCTCAGCGGCCTCAATGCCGGGTTTGCGCGTGGAACCGAAGGCGGTGATTCGGGCTGAGGAGAAACATTCCCGCTTGGCCAGGTCGAAAAAACGGATGTCTCTGGGGTTGGATCCGGGCCACCCGCCCTCGATGTAGTGGATGCCCATCTCATCTAGCCGCAGGGCGATCTTGAGCTTCTCATCGGCCGTAAAGGTGATGTTTTCCCCCTGGGTGCCGTCCCTCAAGGTGGTGTCATAGATTAGAATCGGTTGCATTCGTTTTCCTTTGCTGCTGTGGACAGGGTCCGCTGGGTGGTGCGTCGGCCCCCGGCCGTCTATTGGCGTCGGTTTTCCGGTCGCAGCGAACGAACGGCCGCACCGGCCCGCCACATCTCCGAATCGTGGATGGCCTGGAGTTCCCGGTTCAGTTTGTGGCGGTAATCCGGGGCGCTGTTGCAGGCCAGGGTCCGGCGCGTCTCCTCACCGCTGACCACGGATGCATAGAGCTGCTCGAACAGCGGTGCCACCGCATCCCGGAAACGGGGCGCCCAGTCCAGAGCGCCGCGTTGAGCGGTGGTACTCGTGTTGGCGTACATCCAGTCCATGCCGTTTTGGGCCACCAGGCGGATCAGGCTTTGGGTCAGCTCCTCCACGGTTTCGTTGAAGGCCTCACTGGGGCTGTGGCCGTTTTTGCGCAGCACGGCATACTGGGCCTCCATGACACCGGCCAGGCAGCCCATGAGCACGCCGCGCTCTCCGGTGAGGTCGCTGTGGACCTCTTTCTCAAACGTGGTGGGAAAGAGATAACCCGAGCCGATGGCGATGCCCACGGCGATGGCCCGCTGCCTGGCCCTGCCGGTGTAGTCCTGGTGAACGGCGAAGCTGGCGTTGATGCCGCTGCCGTCCAAAAAGTTGCTGCGCACGGTGGTGCCGGAGCCCTTGGGTGCCGCCAGGATCACATCCACGTTAGCCGGTGGGTCGATGCCGGTCTGATCCCGGTAAACGATGCCGAAGCCGTGGGAAAAGTACAGGGCGTCACCGTCGTGCAGGCAGGTCTTGATCAGGGGCCACACGGTCACCTGGCCGGCGTCGGAGAGCAGGTACTGGATCACGGTGGCCTTGCGGGCGGCCGTTTCGAGGGGAAAAAGGGTTTGACCGGGAACGAAGCCATCGGCCACGGCCTTGTCCCACGATGCCGTGCCCTCGCGTTGACCCACGATCACGCCGATGCCGTTGTCGCGCAGGTTGAGCGCCTGACCCGGCCCCTGGACGCCGTAGCCCAGTACGGCAACGGTTTCCGTGCTCAGCACATCGCGTGCCTGTTGCAGGGTGAATTCCTCCGCGGTGATCACCGTTTCATCGACTCCGCCAAAATTGATGGTCGCCATTTCGTACTCCTTTATCGTTAGTATTCTCTATGGTTGAGCATCCTTTTCCGCCAAACCGGTTTCAGTGTCCCGGGCCGCAGGCCCTGCCGGCCCGGGTCCCCCGGTTCAGTGGGGCTCCCGGAAGAGGGCGATGGTGCCGGTACGGGCGATCTTTTTGATGCCCATGGGTTTGAGCAGGTTGACCAGGGCCTTCATCTTTTCTGCGCTTCCGGTGGCCTCGATGATATAGTACTCGGGCCCCACGTCCACCACCTTGCACCTGAAAATGTCGACGATGCGCAGGATTTCGTCGCGGTTTTCCGGTTGCGCCCGCACGCAGATCAGTGCCATCTCCCGTTGAACCGATCCGGAACCGGTAAGGTCCCTGAGCTTGATCACGTTGATGAGTTTTCGAAGCTGCTTTTGGATCTGTTCAATCAGCGGTGCATTGGCCGGGGTGACGATGGTGATGCGCGAAACCCGTGGGTCGATGGTTTCGGCCACACACAGGCTTTCGATGTTGAACCCCCTGCCGCTGAACAACCCGGCGATGCGGGAGAGCACGCCGGGTTCATTGTCCACCAGCATGGTCAGGATGTGCTTCTCTTCGGTCATTTTCTTTTCCCGCATTTCCGGATGCCGGCGCCGGGTTAGGTGCTACACCAGGAGCATTTCGGTTATGGGCGCCCCGGCCGGTACCATGGGATAGACGCACTCCTCCCGGGCCACCTGGAAATCCATCATCACCGGGCCGGGTGTCTCCAGGCCTCGGCGCAGGACCGTTTCCACCTCGTCGGGCCGGGTGGCCCGCAGCCCCGTGGCTCCGTACGCCTCGGCCAGTTTGACGAAATCAGGCGCGTGATCCATGCAGGTGGCGGCGTAGCGCTTGTTGTAGAACAACTCCTGCCACTGGCGGACCATCCCCAGGCAGCCGTTGTTCAGGATGACCACCTTGACTGGCAGGTTGTACTGGACGGCGGTGGCCATCTCCTGGATGTTCATCTGGATGCTGCCGTCTCCGGCCACATCCACCACCAAGGCGTCGGGAAAGGCCACCTGGGCCCCGATGGCCGCCGGCAGGCCGAAGCCCATGGTACCCAGGCCGCCGGAGGTGACGAAATGTCCCGGGCGGTCGAAATGGTAGTACTGGGCCGCCCACATCTGGTTCTGGCCCACTTCGGTGGTGACGATGGCTTGACCCCGGGTCAGTTCGTAGAGCTTCTCCACCACGTACTGTGGTTTGATCTGCGTCTCCTGGGTGTAAGCCAGTTGGTATTTTCGCCGCCACGCATCGATCTGCTCCAGCCAGGGCCCGCGGCCGGCGGACAGCCGCGCCAGGTCTGCTTCGGCCAGATAGCGGTTGAGCACCTCCAGGCTGCTTTTGCAATCCCCCACCACCGGGATGCTCACCGGTATGTTTTTACGGATCGAGGTGGGGTCGATGTCGATGTGCACGATCTCGGCCTGGGATGCGAAGCAATCGGTCTTGCCGGTCACGCGGTCATCGAAGCGCACGCCGATACCGATGAGCAGATCGCATTGAGCCGTGCTCATGTTGGCCCGATAGGTACCGTGCATGCCGAGCATACCCAGGGACAGGGGGTCGGTGCCGGGAAAGGCCCCCAGGCCCATCAGGGACATGGTTACCGGGATCCGGGCCGTTCGGGCCAGATGGGTCAGGGCCTCGGCCCCTTTGGAGAGTATTACGCCGCCGCCGGCGAAAATAACCGGACGCTGGGCGGTCTCGATCAGCGCCATCACTTTGCGCAACTGTTTTGCATTGGGCCGGACAGTGGGGTTGTAGGATTTGAGGGTCACTTTCTGCCCGGGCTTGAACTCGGTCGTTGCCTGCTGCACGTTCTTGGGAATGTCGACCAGCACCGGTCCCGGCCGGCCGGAGCGGGCGATGTGGAAGGCTTCCTTGAGGATGCGCGCAAGCGATTCCACCGAGGGCACCAGATAATTGTGCTTGGTGCAGGGGCGGGTGATGCCGACGATGTCCACTTCCTGGAAGGCGTCGTTGCCGATGAGGTGGGTGGGCACCTGGCCGCAGAGGATGACCATGGGAATCGAGTCCATGCAGGCGGTGGCCACACCGGTGACGGTGTTCGTGGCGCCCGGCCCCGAGGTGACCAGGCAGACGCCGACCCTGCCGGTGACCCGGGCGTAGCCGTCGGCGGCGTGGACCGCCCCCTGCTCATGGCGCACCAGGTAGTGACGGATGTCGGCCCGGTCCAGGTGGTCGTGAATGTCGATGGTGGCACCGCCGGGAAAGCCGAAAATGGCCTCCACGCCTTCCTCCCTGAGGACTTCCATCAGGATCTGCGCTCCGTTGAGTTTCATTTTCCTGTGTCCCTTTGTTCGCCGGCCTGGGCCGGAAGCGGCCGTTTTCGCGTGGTCATTATCGCACCACCGCCCCTTGGCTGGCCGAACTGACCTGCCGGGCATAACGGGCCAGATAACCGTGGCGGATTTTCGGTTCAGGCGGCCGCCAATCGGCCAGGCGCCGGCGGATTTCGTTAGCCGGGACGTTCAGGGTCACGCTCTTGCCCGGAATGTCGATGGCGATGGGGTCGCCCTCATGGACAATGGCAATGGGTCCCCCCTGGGCCGCTTCGGGTGAAACGTGACCGATGGCCGCCCCCCGGGAACCACCCGAGAACCGCCCGTCGGTTATCAGGGCCACGCAGGCATCCAACCCCATGCCGGCGATGGCCGATGTGGGTGTGAGCATTTCACGCATACCCGGTCCGCCCCTGGGACCTTCGTAGCGCACCACGATGACGTCGCCCTTGCTGATGCGCCCATTCATGATGGCCGTGGTGGCCGCTTCTTCGGAATCGAAGACCCGGGCCGGTCCTTGATGGCGCATCATGGCCTCCAAAACGGCCGATTGTTTGACCACGCACCCCTCCGGCGCCAGGTTGCCGTGGAGAACGGCCAGCCCCCCCTGGTGGTGGTAGGGGCGATCCATCGGCCGGATGACCTCCTGGTCGCGGACCACGGTTGCGGCGATATTGGCGGCGATGGTTTCTGTGGTGGCGGTCAGACAATCGGTATGAATCAGACCGCCGCCGGCCAGGGTCTTGAGGACGGCGCTGATGCCGCCGGCCCGGTTCAGATCCTGTAAATGGTGTGGGCCGCCGGGACTCAGGGAACAGATGTGAGGGGTGCGGGCGCTGATGGCGTTGATCAGGCTCAGGTCCAGATCAATGCCGGCTTCGGCGGCGATGGCCGGCAGGTGCAGCACGGTGTTGGTGGAGCACCCCAGGGCCATGTCGACGCTGAGGGCGTTCTCAAAGGCCTGGGGGGTCATGATCGCCCGGGCGGTGATCTGCTTTTGCCACAACGCCATGATCTGAATGCCGGTCTGCTTGGCCAGGCGCACGCGGGCGGAGTAGACGGCCGGAATGGTTCCGTTTCCCGGCAGGCCCATGCCGATCACTTCGGTCAGGCAATTCATGGAGTTGGCGGTGAACATGCCGGCGCAGGAACCGCAGGTAGGGCATGCCGCCTCCTCAATGGCTGACAGCTGGTCGACACTCATGCTGCCGGCCTTTACGGCTCCCACGGCCTCGAAAACGGTAATCAGGTCGATTTTGCGGCCGGGTGTTTCCGGGTGTTCGCCGGCCAGCATGGGCCCGCCGCTGATGAAAATGGCGGGCAGATCCAGCCGCGCGGCCGCCATGAGCATGCCCGGAACGATTTTGTCGCAGTTGGGGATCATCACCATGGCGTCCAGGGCGTGGGCCGTGGCCATCACTTCGATGGCGTCGGCGATCAGCTCGCGGCTGGCCAGGGAGTATTTCATGCCGGTGTGGTTCATGGCGATGCCGTCACAGACGCCGATGGTGCCGAATTCGACCGCCGTGCCGCCGGCCATGGTGATTCCGGTCTTGACAGCCTGGGCGATGGTGTCCAAATGTACATGACCGGGGATGACGGTATTGACGGCGTTGGCGATGCCGATCAGCGGCCGTTGGATTTCCGCGTCCGTGTAGCCGATGGCTTTGAAAAGGGCCCGGTGGGGTGCCCGTTCGATGCCTTTCTTGGCGTTGTCGCTTTTCATGCTGCGGTTCTCCTTTGCGGGGGCGTCCAAAAAAAATCCGCTACCGCCTCTGGGGGCGATAACGGATTGATCAGTTTCCGGTGTTGGCTGGTTTAGGCCATTATCGCCCCCGTTTCCTCGTCGCGGATGATGACACCCACCACGAGGATGAGAATAAGACCAATGAGGCTGACAAGGGCGAAACAATTAGACATGGGTCGACCGTCTCCGGTTGATGGTGACTCACCCC
>JAWOIA010000098.1:0-4784 GCA_046484885.1 Desulfosarcina sp.
CTTCATTAACAGACTTCCTCCCCAGGATCCAGATCGGGCCGAACATCCACAGGGCCCAGCGGCACGGACATTTAGAACCCGGTCATCCATGCTGCAATGCCACCGGCGACCCATTACCTGCTGGGTGGCCTTCAGTGGTTCGATTTTTTGCGCGGTGACTTCGATACGAACATGGCGACCCTGATATCACACATGATGGCCCGGCCGATGGACTATAACCCGAGAAAATTTTAGCATTGATGCAACCCGAAGAATCGTTTTCAAGGCGCTGTTCGAACCCGATGCTCACGTGGAAAATAATCAAAAAGAACAAGGGGTCTCCCTTGCCTTCACCCCCGAATACCAAATTACCCCCAATATTTATCTCCTACGCTCGTGCTGACGACGAGCCGTTCGCGAAGCGGCTGTGGCGCGACTTGGCGAAGCACGGGGTGGACGTGTGGTGGGACCGCGAGGCGATGGAGCTCACCATTACCGTATAGCTGCTCGAGGTGGCCGATGAAGATCTTACGAAACTCTTTGGCCAGGGATTTGACACCGAACAGACTTCTAAAAGTATGGGTGTGCTGCGACGCGTGCGGCCACGAGTACCTGCTGGCCTTTTCGTCCAAACGATGCCACTTTTGCCCGTCCTGCCACCAGAAGCGCGTGGTGAAGTTTGGCGGGTGGCTTTGCATCAAACGTCGTCAAGGCTGTGCCGCATCGGCACGTGGTATTCGGCACCTCCAAGATCCTGCGGCGGTATTTCCTGCATGACCGCAGCAAGCTGCCGTCCTGGCTGAGCCGCTGTGCGTGGGAGGTGATCAGCGAATATCTGCAGCCCGCGTCGGCTGCAGCCGAGCTGCGTCCAGCACATGCTGGTGGCCGACGGCGTGTTTCACGCCAGCGGAGAGTTCACGGTGGCGCCGGCGCAGGACGGAAAGCAGATCGCCAAGCTGTTCCGGCACAAGGAGCTCAGGATGCTCCTTGGCCAAGGGCAAGCCCGGGCGCATCACGCTGATAGCCTACTGGCGGCGAGGATCCGCCCACGGCGTTGGGTGCGGCGCTCGCAGCCCATACATGGCCTCTTGCTCGAATTCCCATCCCACCAAAGATTGACATCGGGTTATCCGATGCCATTTTGAGTTCAGTACCTGTAAACCTTACTCATTAAAAGGAATACTCACATGATACACTCAGCAAGGGAATTCTGGACCGTATTCCATGGCATGGTGCTGGGTTCTATATTCTTACTCTCGTTTTCAGGCGTTCTGGTCGGCCTCTATGGCTTCCGCCCGGACTGGTTGACGCCCCAAGGCATTCTTCATCGTATCCGCCTGTTGAAAATCGGGACCGTTGCCATGGCCATTGCTTCCTGGTTAACCGTAATTACCGGTACCTACATCGTGTATCCCTGGTACCGGGCCAAACCGCCCGAAGGCGTCGCCAATCTACTGGACTACCCGCGTTCGTATTTACTGTCCGTGCCGGACCTGGCCATTTTCCACACGTTCGGCATGGAATGGAAAGAGCACGTGGCCTGGTTTTCGCCGATTCTGGCGACCGTGGTGGCGTATCTGGTCTGGCATTACAGTGACCACATTGTACAAAATCTCAAATTGCGGAACGCCGTCGCGATTGTCTTCATCATCTCCTTTTCCGCAGCCGCGATTGCGGGTTTGTTCGGGGCCTTCATTGCCAAAGCGGCCCCGATTCTGTAACCGCGACGCATAGTAGAGGTATACATGCAAAAACCGATATTGACTCACGATCGAGATGTAAAGCAGAGTGCATCCACCCAAATCGACGGAAGAATATCCGCGGCGATAGTCGCAAGTGGCATCGGTTGTCTGGTCATCGGACTGCTGACCACTGGGGCGGTCATCAGCGAAGGGCTCAAAAACATATTGAACTGGTGGAACCCGGCAGGACCGCTTTCAGGCAAAACCAGCGTCGGCGTCATTGTCTGGTTGGTCACCTGGGCGATTTTCCACTTTCTGTGGAAAGATCAGGAAGCCGAAGTCAAAAAAACCATGACCATCACGCTGATCCTGATAGCTTTAGGCTTCGTGCTCACCTTTCCTCCGGTGTTCGAAGCCTTCGAATGATACGGGTGTGTTTGGGCTGTGTGCCGAGAATGCGTCGGCGCATCGGCACGCAGCAGACCCCGTGCGCCTTTTTTAACCTTGCGCTTGCCACGCTTCCGACCCAGCCGATGAAATCCATGTTTTCCGTTTACCTGAATTTGAACACCACGATTTTTATTTCTTAACGATTCCAGGTAGCTACGAGATGTAAAAAAGGCTCTTGGCACTACCATCTGGAATTTTAACCGGTTATTCCACCGCACGGATCGTGGGGGGAAGCGCTACCCGACCGCCTGGAAGATGAGCACCGACCTGTCCCGCCCGCTGATGCCTTCCATGGGCCAGCCCCGGACCCGCTCGGTATCGGCGGCCTGCTGTGCGACGCCCATCGCGTGGCGCAGCTGATGCGCCGCCAGGCGATGCCCGACGACGACCTGCTGGAGCGGTTGCTCACCGCGGCGCTCACGGGACTACAGTACTAGGCCCGAACCGGTGAATTACGCAAGCCGGCCAGCTACCGACTGGCCTTTCGTGAACTCGGCCTGGCGATCGGTGTTCGCGCCGTTCAGCGCATTTGGCAGGAGGCCGGCCAGGACCGTCTTACCTTAAGCGCCGAGGCCCGGGCATCGCTCGAGGTGCTGCTGGACTTCGTGCCACTCGGTGATGACATCGAATCCTTCTAGCGTCACCCCGAGCATCGACATGCAGCGACCTGGAGCGCGCACCGCGACATCAACGCGGTCATGCTGGCGACATGCCTCGCCCCCGACGGGTTTCTCGCAGTCTAATTTAACCTCTGGGCGTTCCCGCGCGGGATTCAACGTGACGGCGCTGGCATTTTCCATTTCGCCGGCGAATTGTGGGATGTGCTGTGTTGCGCAGCCAGGATCTGAACGCGGCAAGCTGCTGCGCTGACCATTAAAAAAATCCGGGGCCTCCCAAGCGGGAAACCCCGGACTTCATATTACCTGGGGACGGGAAACGGCGATAGCAATCGGCCGACTTCCCCTGCCGAACGATAGATTATGAAAGATTCCGCCCCCGCATCATCCCCCAACAAATCCCAGCTTTGATGCGGCTTCACAACCTTGATCCGCATAAGGACGTATTGCGCGCAGGACAAGGGCGCTATCACGACTCCCTGTTCTTGAAAATGTAACAGCAGCATTTCAAGAATCTCAAACGCCTTGGATCGGTCCACCCTCAGGGTGTGATATCCAAACCATTCAGTTTGGGTACTCTCTTCCGGGTCGAAGTAAGCCCCCACTCTCTCGCAGCCCAGAGATCGGAGAAGGCGATGCAGCAAATAAAACAGATTGACACAATTCTGATCCACCCCTGGAGGGAAAGTCAGGCTAAGCCCTCCCGCCCCTTCCATGAAAATCCAGAACATCGAATCCCAATCTTGGGTGTCGATCCAATTTTGCCAAAGCTCGTCAAACGCACTGCCCGTGTAATTGATCCAGGCCGTTCCCGACTTGAGAGCTGCCAGACGCTCAACCTCTGAACATTGACTGTTTGATGGCAAAGTGTCTTCCACTGCGCCACCTCCCGGAGAATCGCCAAGGCGGTCATCCGTTTCACGAGCATCAACCTGCTTGCAGCAAGTTTCCTCGCTACGCCCCGGGGCGTCGGACAAGTTCCGCTCGGCCCCACCGCAATCGTCGAAATTCTGATTCATACCAAAATCCTCTCAAGCCCAATCGGGCGCTTTGTGTGACCTGCCCCTTTTGCGGGACGGGTCAAACGATTTACCGTGGGAGGCTTGATGGCTGGTCCCACCGGCACGACGCCAAGGTCCAGTCGGGTGTTATTCCCTGGGTGGCCTCCCTGGTTAATACATAGTGCGGTGTAACCGGTTAAATTTTAAGTAATCGCGAATCGGGATATGAAATGGTAGGGGGGGAGCTATGATTGGGGACCGTCGCGGCCTGGAATACGTGAAAGCACCTTCAAGTGGTTCCCGGGGAGGCCAACCTCGGCCTCGGCTGCGGTACCCCCATCAGACGAGCGGAGTTGAAAACCGGGCGAAGTGGTGCTGGACCTGGGAAGCGGCGCGGGTTTCGACGCATTTCTCGCGGAGGGGCGGGTGGTGGGCATCCGTAAAAGAGATCGTTTTAGAGCTGACCCCGGCAGGATTTTTTGGAGATCGTGTCAGAAACCTCGAAGAGACAAAGCTCCCCCCGATGAATCAGCCGGGCAACGTTTGCCCAGCTGCCCGCAAATACTTGGCGTATACCTCCTGGGCATTTCTTTTGAGGCGCTTGACCCGTTCGGCCTGCTCCGAATCGACCCACCCGGGGGTTTTGAGGGCATAGATTGCGTCGGTCAGCTTGTCGATAATTTTCTCCACAGACCGGGACCACTCGTTGGTGCCAGGCGAAGGGGCCGAGATTGACCCTTCGATACTCTTTTTCATCTGAGACAGGGCGTGCTCCAGGCTTGAAAGATCCGATAACCAGGAGGTCTTTGTGCTTTCTTGGATCGATTTTTTCGCTTCCTCCATGGCGTCTTTCTCCTTTCTTGCAAGAGGATATCATCCCCGGCTTGTCTAATCAAACATAGGGCACGAAGCGGCATACGGTTGGCCAAAACCTTGAAGCCCTGCTTACTGTCGATCCCGCCGAATTGGATCTCAGGATGGTCCTGGCAAAACTATTATAATAAATAAAATCGATTTGTTTGGCCAGGACCATCCTGAGATCCAATTCGGCGGGA
>JAWOIA010000159.1:0-8094 GCA_046484885.1 Desulfosarcina sp.
TCGCAACTCTCCTTTTCTATGAACCAAGAACGCCCCGCCAGGGGTGGGGCCGCTGATCGGGTGAGCCTACCAAAATAATGGCTCCGGCACAACGGGTATCCTGTCGAAGGTTCTTCTTCCTGCTTCCATGGTGCTGCAGCAAGCTCGACAATCGCTCACCTTGAAATGCTTTTTACGAATCCGTCAAGGTTGATAAGGGCGTAAAAAGTCGAATTTTTCGCTTCGTGAGGGTTTCGGGGCGCGATTGTGGTGGCGGCTAAATTGCGAGAACTCGTCGCAAGCTCCTCAAACAGCTTGCAATTTTTAACGCCTCCCCCAAAACCGCTTCTTCCCCCCAAACCCTCAATGGCGCTCAAAATTGACTTTCTACGAGACTGTCAAGGTTGAACATTTCAACTATTGGTGTTATTCTCGCACGTGCTTGTGCCTGAGCTGGGCGTTTCAAATTTGTCAGCATCCCCATTCTGCAACCCAATCTGAAGCGAAAATGAAAACCCTGACCATCGACGCAATCTTGTCCAACCCGAAAAACCTGGAACGGATTCTGGACAATATGAAGGATGGCATCATCGCCCACGATCTAGAGCGGCGCATTTTCTACTTCAACCAAACGGCCGAGGCGATTACCGGGTACCATCGCGAGGAGGTTGTCGGCAAAGATTGCCATGAAGCGCTGGGTGGTCCCTTTTGCGGCAGCCGGTGCTCCTTTTGCCAAGAAGATCCCAACCTTCTCGACACGGTCGCGTATCCGATCACCATCACCACCCGTGATGGTCAATCGCGCCGCCTCGACATGACCACCGTCTTGATGCGCGACGAAAACGACCAGGCCTTCGGCGTGCTGGCCACCTTCAGGGATGTCACCGACCTTTTTGAATTGCGGGTCAAAGCCAGGACCATGACCGGGTTTTGCAACATCATCGGTTGCGATGACAAAATGGTGGAGGTTTTCCGGCAGATCAGGGACGTCTCGGGCTACGACTACCCCGTCCACATATCCGGCGAGACCGGCACCGGCAAGGAGTTGGTCGCGACGGCCCTTCACAACGAGAGCCTGCGCGCCGTCCATCCCTTTGTGCCCATCAACTGCGGGGCGCTTCCCGAAGGGCTCATCGAGACCGAGCTGTTCGGTCATGTCAAAGGAGCCTTCTCCGGTGCCATCCGGGACAAGAAAGGGCGGTTTGAAATGGCCGACAAGGGCACCATCTTTCTGGATGAAATTGCCGAGCTACCCAAGCTGCTGCAGGTAAAACTGCTGCGATTTCTTCAGGAGGGAACCTTTGAGAAAGTAGGCGGGGAAAAAACCGGGTCGGTAGATGTGCGGGTGATCAGCGCCTCCAACAAGGACCTGAGAAAAGAGGTTAAGCGGGGCGACTTCCGTGAAGACCTCTTTTACCGGCTCAACGTCATTCCCATCCACATCCCTCCCATCCGCGAACGTAAATCCGACATTCCGCTGCTGGTGGCCCATTTTTTATCCAAAGCGCCGTTAATTCACCAAGGCCACCGGCCGGCCCGCATATCCCAGGAAGCCATGAACATCCTCATGGACTATGCTTGGCCGGGCAATGTGCGCGAGCTTCAAAACGCCATTCAGTTTTCCATCGTCCGCTGCAGGGGAAAAATGATCCAACCCGGAGATCTGCCCCTTGAGTTGCAAACGCCCTCCTTCGAAAAGCCCAAGCGGGGCCCCCTGTGCAAACTGAATGCGGAAAGCGTTCGGGCAGCCCTGACGAAAACCGGCGGCAACAAGGCCCGGGCCGCTAAAGTGCTCGGGGTGGGACGGGCCACCTTGTACCGGTTTCTGGGCGACCACCCCCTAGTGTCGTCCGGCGAATAGCCTGCGTCCTGAATTCCAGCCCGATCCCCAGCCCACAAAAAAAGGGGCTCGACAATGAGCCCCTTTGCAGCATTACTGTTCCAACAGCACCTTATGCGGCTTCGATACCCCGACGGTCCGACATATCCATGAGTACCCGCTCTCTGGCTTTATCGATGCCCAAGGCTTTGCGCTTTTTGTCAATGTGGGCAATGATCATTCTGGCCATCTCGAAAGGATCGGGGGTAAAGCCCCACTTGCCCATACCCATCTGCTCCAGCCCTTCGAAGAGCAGCTTTTCGAACTTGGTTCCCTTGGTGACCGGGAATGTGACGCCGAAAACGGTAAAGACACCCGAAGCCACGAAGTACTGGCCGATGGCGATCGCTTTTTCGCTCATGTACTCCGGCGCCGCGCCGGCAACCGGCAGGTCGGCGATGCTGTCACCCAAGCCGCCGGTTCGCACCATCTCGGAACAGGCGATCAGAATGCGGGTGTTGTCCACGCAGGACCCCAGGCCCAAGACGGGCGGCATTCCAACGGTTTCGCACACCTCGCGCAACCCATCGCCGGCTAGCACCGCTGCTTCGGGAGAAGTCAGGCCGGCTTTGGCCAGAGCGATTTGCGAACATCCCGTCTGGACCACCAGCACATCGTTCTTGATCAGCTCCTTGACCAGTTCCACATGCACATAATCCTGCCGCACACGGGGGTTGGTGCAGCCCACCACCCCAGCTACACCCCGGATGCGGCCGTTGATGATGTTCTCATTGAGTGGTGTATAGGAGGAGCGGAAAGACCCACCCAGCATGTAGTTGATATACTCATGCGAAAATCCATGCACGCCCACGCCCACTTTCCTGGGGATCTCGATCGGTAAGCTGCGGTTCTTAAAGCGTGTGATGGCCCGGATGACGATCTCATCGGTGCAGGTCTGGGGGTCGCGTTCATTCAGCTCGACATGGATGGCTCCCTCGAGATGGCAGCGTGGGTTGGTGGTGATCAGGGGAGTCCCGTAACACTCGGCCACCTTGACGAGGGCCTGCTGAATACACTGGACGTCGACTGCCATGGCATCCACGGCACCGGTCACCAGGATCGGTTCCGTCGAGGAGAAGTTGCCGGCATGGGGTATGCCGTGGCGGGAGAGCACCTCCGCTCCCGAACAGCACATGCCCACCAGATTGATGCCCTTGGCTCCGGCCCCTTTGGCAGCCTCGACCAAAGAAGGTGAGTTGACCGACGCCAGAATAGATTCAAACAAGTTGGGTTCGTGACCATGGACGATGATATTGACGTGGTCCTCCTTGAGCACACCCATGTTGACTTCCACGCTCACCGGCGACGGTGTCCCAAAAAGGATGTCGCTGATCTCGGTTGCGACCATCGACCCGCCCCAACCATCCACCAGGGCCGTTCGACTGATCTGTTTGATGATGTTGGTGTAGTCCTGATCCATGCCGATGTGGGTGCGACTAAGCATCTCCATGATCTCGCGCATGGCCCCTCTGGGGACAATTCCGTGCTTGCGCCATGTTTCCAGGGTTTTCGGCGGAACCCGTTTAGCAAAAGGAATCTCGCCGTCAACCTGGGTGTAGGTCTTTTCCAGCTCATGGTAAAGGTCCATGGCGATATCCTGAACGGTCCGCCCTTCCGTTTCAATGCCGATGGACTGGGCCACCGACTCAAGTTTGTTCACGTCCTTGATCCGGTAGTCCTTGATCTTACCTAGCACCACGTCCCGGAAAATGTCCAGCATGGCCATGCCGTGGTCATTGTGACAAGCCGTTCCGGTAGCGACCATGCGGCCGAAGTTGCGGGCCTGAATGGTGTCGATATTCGCCCCGCACACACCGACCTTGCCATACGGGTCCTTGGCGTTGAGCCGGCAGGGTCCCATAAAGCAATTTTTACAGCAGGCCGAATCGGCGCCGATGGGACAGGCCTTCATGTTGGCCGCTCGATCGAAATGGGTCTCGACCCCGTCACGTCTGGCCTTTTCCAACATCTGCTGCGTGGCCTCACAGGTGCTAAAGTCCTTGATGGCAATTTCTTTCTGGGTTGCTACACTTTTCTCGACCATTTTTCCTCCTTCGTGGAACGGTTTCATGGGGTGATCAATCGATAAAGCTGTGGACCAATCCAAGCCTGCTGCCTGAGATACGGCTTCTCTAATACCGAAGTGGATCAACGACACATCCACCGTTGGCAGCGATGATTCCCTTAATAGGAACAATTCCTATTTTAAATAAAGGAACTGTCACGTCCTGTCAAGAACAATCCCGCTTTTTCACGCGGTTTTTCAAGAAGCGTCAAGTGGCCCTCCCCCTGTGTTCTGCAACGCTTCGAGGCGGCGTTAAAACTAGCGCCCGCAGAAACGATGGAGATGACCACCTACCCGTCTTAAGCGCCACCACGACCCGGTGGGCGACCTTCCTCCGTCAGCAGGCCTAATCGCCGGCCGGTCGAGGGCCGCTGAATTAATTCCCTTGACCGATCCTTGGCTGATCTTTATTGTATTGAGGTCGCCTACGGGTATGGGTCAAGGCAGCCCACAACCAAGCACGCGCACATACCCTTCTCCTTTCAGGAAAGGATGCCATCATGTCTGACAAACCGGTGAAGATCTTCTCGCTGAGTACGTGCAGCCACTGTAAATCGACCAAACGGTTGCTGGATGAATGCACCATTAAGTATGAGTTTATCGACGTGGATCTGTTGGATGGGGATGAACGCAAAGCCATTCTAGCCGATGTGAAAAAGTTCAACCCCCGCTGTTCGTTTCCCACCGTCGTAATCGGGGAAATAGTGATCGTCGGCTACAAGGAAGACCAAATCAAGGAGGCGCTGGGACTCTAATGGATTCCAAGGAGCTTTATGAACGACTCAAGAAGGTACACGAACCCAAGGGGTATTTCTTCAGCGACGATCGTGAACGGGTCATGGAACTGCTGGAGGCCCTGCTGACCAACAAAGAGCGCTATGGCTACATGGTCTGCCCATGCCGGCTGGCCTCCGGTGACAGGGAAGCTGACCGGGACATCATCTGCCCGTGTGTCTACCGCGAACCGGATGTGGCGGAATTCGGCTCCTGCTACTGCAACCTTTACGTATCCAGAGAGTGGAATGACGGTACCATTGACCGGGAATACGTTCCCGAACGACGGCCGCCGGAGAAGATGATGTTTTAGTTGGTGTCCATCCGGAAACATGGATCAACACTAACTGTCATCCAGCGGCTGCCATACTTCGATCCGGTGTCCTTCGGGATCGAACAGGTAAAAAACGCTGGCGTTCCAAGGATGTTTTTTGATCGCCGTCGGTTTCAGGCCCAGCCGTTGCGTGTCGATTCTCACCGCACCGATGTCGCCGACCTCCAATCCCAATGTAACCCCCCTGCCCCCGCAACTCTTGACGGATGCACGCCTTTCGTCGGCAATGCTCAATCTCGAAACAGCGCTCAATTCGAATTCTACAAACCAATCGGCGGCAAAAAGGACCGGCAGGTTCAAATCATCTCTGTAAAACCGGACCGTTTCCTGCCAGCGCGTGCAATAAAGAATCATGTTGGTGGTGATTAGGTTCGCCTGCATCGTTAACGCCCCTCTCTGGCCTTGGTTTTTCCTGAAACCGTCGACCCGGATGCGTCGGGCTGCCCTGGGCGCGGCACCGATCGGGGTGCATCGCAGCCCTGGACCACGTTCAGATGAAATATTTCATAAATTGAACCCGATCATAAACGGCCGGGTCGCTGGCGGCTTCCTGGCTCATTTTGCCGCGAAAGTCCGAAATACGTTCATGACCGTGCCGCTCCATCCACTGTCGCAGGTTATCGCACATGGACTGGATGTGTTCGGGCCCTTTTTGATAGAGGCTGGAGGCCACCTGAACGGCCTTGGCGCCGGCCAGAATCTGTTTGATGACCGCATCACCATCGTGAACGCCGGTGGAAGCGGCCAGATCGCACGAAACCTTGTTGGCCATGATGGCGATCCAACGCAACGATATGGCGAGTTCCGCCGCTGTGCTGAAAACGAAGGAGGACTTGATGGTCAGCTGCTCGATATCGATGTCCGGACTGAAAAAGCGGTTGAAGAGGACCAGCCCGGCCACACCCGACTGAGACAGCCGCTGAATCATCTGCCCCAGGTTGGAGAAATAGAAGCTGATTTTCAGGGCCACCGGAATGGAGACCGCGGCCATGAGCTTTTCAATGACCGTAAAATAGATCCGTTCCTGCTCCTGGCTGGATCGACTGAAATCCGACGGCAGAAAAAACATGTTCAATTCGATGGCGTCGGCGCCGGCAGCCTGGATCTGTTCGGCAAAAGCGATCCATTCATGGGAATAGACGCAGTTGATGCTGGCGATCACTGGAATCGTGACCTCGTTTTTGGATTGTTGGATCAGGCTGACATAGCGGCTCAGCTTTTTTCCTCTCAGGTGGAAGTCGTAGTAGTCGAACTGATCCAGGTTGACCCCGGCCGCGGCCGCCTCCTTGATCACGTCTTCATGCTCGAAAAGAATTTCTTCTTCGAAAATAGATTTTAAAACCACGGCACCGGCGCCGCTTTGTTCCATCTTTTTTACCTTGCGGGCCGAATCGGTCAATCCGGAGCTACCGGCCACAATCGGGTTCTTCAACTTCAGGCCCAAATAGGTGGTTGCCAGATCCATGCTGATCTCCTTTCCTGAACTGCGTTGGTTTCCATAGTCAATACGGCACTATGCGGTATATTTATCCCGTAAGGCGGCGGCCATCTGGTTCAGCGCGGCAAAGGCGCGCTCGACGGTGCGTTCCTGATCCGGGTTGACGAGGCAGCAGGTGGCCGGCGAGAGCATGCCCTGGACGATGATCTGCTCGCGGTCGATGCCCTTGGCCCAAAGGGTCTTCCAAATGGCTTCGAGGCGCCGAATAAGGGAGGGTATCTCCTCTTGGGCGAAAGCCTCGAACCCGGTGGGCACGATGCCCCACACAATCACGCCGCCCCGGTCGAGGAACCGGTGGATGGCGGGGGCGTAGGAGGCGAAGATCTCGGCGTTGGTGTAGACGTCCAGAGAAAGCACTTCCAGATCCAGGTTGAGCAAAAAATCCCAATCGGGATTGCCGCACAGATGAATGCCCCGGGGTCGGTCCACCTGAGCGAAAAATTGATCGAGATCGCCCTTGGCCTTAAGGTCACCGTAGCCCGCCATAGCCGAAAAGAGAAACTGCAGGCCCGGTTCGTCGACGAACATGAAGGCGTTGGGGTTCATCTGCTGCAGACGGGCCAGTTGCACATTCAGCCGCCGGGCCATGAAATCGAGCATGAACGGCCGCACGGTGTCATCGAAGATAATGGGGCGTTCATCCTGGTCGAGCACATTGAATCCGAAACTGATAGGGCCTTCGAGCTGGCCGCGGATGGCGGGCCGGTCGGCCAGGTCCAGGTCCAGGAAGCGGTGGTAGACCGCCGAGTAGGTTTCACTGATGTCGAACAGTTGGGGTTCGTCGAAGTGCAACAAGGTTTCCTCGAGTTCTTCGGCGAACGTGTCCATGGAAAAACGCAGGGTCCGCTTGTCCAGGTCCAGCACGATCCCCGGAAAATGCTCGGCGGCCTGGACATACATGTCCTCGTAGTAGCTGATATTGGGCAACTGGGGCCAGAAGGGCACATCCAGCGACAGGGCGATTTCAAGGGCGCGGTCCACGTCGGTGTGCGGCATGACCGCCATGGCGGTGGTCAGCAGGTTGCCGGGGATGGGTTTGTTCATTGAAATCCTTTGTTTTCCTCAACGCCTTGAGCGCGATGGCCATGCCGGATCGTTGTTTCCCGCCGGATCGGCCGCCAGCGCCGGCCGGTTCAAAACCGAGGTGAATATCAGGGTCAGCAGGCTGAGCCCTACGAAGACGGTAAACCCCCGGGGGTATCCCGCTGGACCGCTGAAGGAGGAGATGAAGTACAAACCCGTCAGAATCCAGGTGCGATAATCGGACCCAGCGTTGCGAAGCGACTGCAAGGCAGTTCCGGTGGGCACCAGTTCCTCTCCGCCGGCCAGGAGCAGCGCATCCGGATCAATCTCAATTCCCATCTCGCGGTACTGAAAATAGGGCGCATCCTTCATAAAGGCAATCAGCATCACCACCAGCACCACGATGGCGCCAAACCAGAGCACATAGGCCATGGAAAACCTTCAGGGCGTCCTGGAGTTAACAAAATTGACCGGGTGGTGCGGTGGCGGGTTGCAGGCCGCCAACGGGTTCAGGCGCAACGGCATCGGAAAAAAGCCGCCAG
>JAWOIA010000181.1:0-5916 GCA_046484885.1 Desulfosarcina sp.
GCTGGTGGGGAAAGGCGGACAGTTTTCCGGCCGGGTTTTTCAGGCCTACCCGGTCCAGCCAGGAAAGGGCCTTTTGATGGGCCTCAAAATTGCTGACGGCCTGGTGAAGAAAAAGGGTTTCCTTGATCTGTTTCCCTACCCTGTGAAGGGGGTTCAAAGAGGTCATGGGCTGCTGGAAAACCACGCTGATGCGGTTGCCCCGGATTTTTCGGATGTCTTCGTCATCCATCCTGAGGCAGTCTTTCCCGTTAAAATAGATGGCCCCGGACGGATACACGGCGGACCCAGGCAAAAGCCTTAATATGGACATGGCGGTGACGGTTTTGCCGGACCCACTTTCGCCCACAATGCCCAGGGTCTCGCCGCGTTCGACCGCATAACTGATGCCGTCCACGGCCTTGATTACGCCTTCCGGACGGGTAAACGATGTATGCAGATTTTTGACTTCGAGTAATGGCGCCATGTTATACCTCACTGCGGGGATTAAACGCGTCGCGCAACCCATCGCCGACAAAATTAAAGCTTAACAGGATGAGGGCGAACACCACGGCCGGCCAGATCAAGAGATGGGACGGCTGATGCCGAACATGCCAAGGGCGATCAGCAGGAGCGCCGCGGTGATGGTCGGGCGGGGACGTAAACGGGAAAGGAGGGCGGGTGTGAGAAGCACCGCGAGCAGGTATCCGACGAAGTTGGCGGTACCGATGAACCTCATCGGTCATAGGCAAGGCCGAGCCCGGCCTGCATGCCCGGCAGCAGCATCGTATAGGCGAAGCGGGCCAGTCCGAGGCACGCAAATAGAATTAGGGCACTGGTTGCGACGATGATCCACCCGTAGTGCACCCCCGGGGTATTGGATGTGGAAACCAACGAAAATCTCACGAAAAGATTCTATCTTTTTTGCGGTAGACCATTCCCTGAAAAATGGCAATCAGGTCATCCTGGTCGTCGGTGACCCGCACGGTATAGGACGCGAGCTTGAAATTCCGGGAAACTTCCTTGGCCTCCGCGAAAAGGGTTCGGGTATCCTGCCCGGCGGCCTTCAGAAACGAGATGTTGGCGTTGATGGCCACTGCCACGGTGCCATGGGAATTGGAGGCCACGGCGAACACCAGGTCCGCCAGGGTGAAGATGGCCGCGCCGTGCACGATGTTCACGGCGTTCAAGTGGTCTTCCCGGATCTCCATCTTGGCCCGGGCGCTCCCCTTGGAGGCCTCTATCAATTCTATGCCGACGCTGCTCGCAAATCGGTCTTGCTTGAAGAATTCGTGCAGATCTCTCACGGCTGCCTCCTTTTTCCTTCGACACGTTTTGATGGATGCGGCCCTCATTCGCAGACTGTAGCGCAACCGTCAAGTGTTACCTTTTGTTTCCGAAAGCCCCGCATTCAGCTTCCGCGTTGACCGGCAAGACGCGCGGCCAGTTTATATGTTTTGATGGATGCCGCCTAAAATGCGCTTCAGTCCACACGCCGATAGCGCCGGTCTTGACCATGTGTTGGCCAGATTATGGGTCACCATCGATGTCGCGGTTTGTAAACGGAAACGATACGTCGAATGGTTTTTCAGAAATAGGGCGTCATTTCCGTGTGAGAATCTGTGTGCGACGTTGTGTCCAAAATCAGCAAATATCGACAAAAACAGCAAAAAATCTAAAAAATAAGAATAATTTCAATTTGCTGGTTCGTTTTCAGGAGGTTAACAAACTCGAAGGTAGGGCCGGTTAATCACAGGGTCCGCGGTTTGAGTCCGTGCTGGGTGCCCGTATGATAAACGGAAAACCCCATTTTTAAGTTGCTCCAAATATCACACCTGTTATAGCATGCACCGACTTATTCGATACCAGGTTCTCTCAATCGAGCTCAGAGGAGAGTATGATGCAGATGGACCAGCAGGATCTTCCTGCACTGTTCAAGGAAGTTCGCAGGCAATTGGCATTGAGCCAGGAGGGGTTGGCGCGTGAGCTGGGGGTGAGTTTTGCCACGGTCAACCGGTGGGAGAACGCCCAGGTCAAACCTTCCAAGCTCGCCAAGGTGCAATTCGAAACGTTTTGTTCTAAAATGATCAAACAGGGGAAGCTGAAGCTTTGAGCCTCACCGACTACCATGCCAAGTATTTCGCCCACGAGCTGACGCGGCGCTTCCGCCCGGATAGTGTGGAAAAAATCACGGTTGCTTTTGCAGGCGCTCAGGTCGACTTGAACCCGCATCAGATCGATGCGGCCCTGTTCGCATTCAAGTCACCGCTTTCCAGAGGCGCGCTGCTGGCTGATGAGGTGGGGCTGGGCAAAACCATCGAGGCCGGTTTGGTGCTTTCGCAGAAATGGGCCGAGCACAAGCGGCGCATCCTTGTCATCACGCCTTCCAACCTGCGCAAACAGTCAATCCTGGAACCTTTCATCGGACAATCCGGCTGGCTGAAGGCCTGGGTTCACACCATAGAATCACCGGATCAGGTCACGGATCAGGAACGTCCGCTGGATAAAAAGACGGCAGGCCGATTGCTCAGCCTTTCGGGAGAGGTTGTCGGGACGATAGCCAACCCACAGACCAACGGCGCTTTGCAGGCGGTTTTGCAGAGACGCCAGGCCGCCATCCAAAAAGCGATATCCGAGCGTAACGCCCGCTTTTTCGAAGCCGAAGCCGACAAGCTGGACGGCTGGGCCGATGACCTCAAAATCGGCCTGGAACGCAAGATCAAGGAGCTGGACCGGCAGATCAAAGAGGCCCGCCGGGCCGCCACCGCCGCCCTGACACTGGAGGAAAAGCTTGCCGGGCAGAAACAGATCAAAGCTTTGGAAGCTCAACGCAACCAGAAACGACTCTCCCTTTTCGACGCCCAGAACGAAGTGGACCGTCAGCGGGAGAAATTGATCGCGACGATTGAAGGCAAGTTGCAGCAGCAGATCCGTCTGCAGTTGTTGTTCACTATCGCTTGGAGACTTGCGAGACCGGCGGACAAACTCGGCGGGCCATACGCAGAAAAATATATGGTATCCTGAGTTTATTGAGGAAGAGGACACCGCGATGATTACCCTTATCGAAGCAAAAAACTATCGCTGTCTGCATTACATTCGGCAACACCTTGCGCCGTTTCATGTACTCGTCGGCCCGAATGCCAGCGGCAAAACAACCTTCTTGGATGTTGTTTCCTTTCTTGGCGATTTAGTCTCAGAGGGGCCGTTGGCGGCAATCGGCAAAAGAACCAAAAATTTTCAAGACCTGCTTTGGTGGAGAACCGGCGAAGGATTTGAACTGGCCGTTGAAGCCGCCATTCCGGAAAAGATGAGGCCGTTGCTGCATGACCCGGAATATGAAACGGTTCGTTATGAAATCGCTTTGCAATTGGATCAAGACAGCCAGGAAATATCACTCCGGGCGGAAAAGGTGCTCCTGAAAAAACCGGATAGCGAACCGGCGTTTCGCGAGCGGTCGCTCTTTCCGGCCTCGATGGACTCTCCTAAGACGATTATTACACCCGCACGGTTAAGAGGCACAACCGTCATTGTCAACAAAGTCCCGGGCCGCAATGACAATTTCTACTCCGAAGTTTACCGTGAAAAAGGCAAGGGCTGGACGCCATCATTCAAGCTTGGCCCTCAAAAATCCGCCCTGGCCAATCTGCCTGCGGATGAGGCTAAATTCCCAGTGACATCCTGGCTGAAAAACCTGCTGACCGAAAATGTCACCCAACTCATGCTCAACAGCCTGCTGATTCGCCAGGCAAGCCCACCGGGTCAGGGGCGAAATTTTAAAGCCGACGGCTCCAACCTTCCTTGGGTGATCGACCATTTAAAAACTGTCGATGCGAGTCGATTCGCCAACTGGATATCCCATTTGCGCACCGCCTTGCCTGATCTAAAGGACATTCGCACGGTCGAACGAGAAGACGACCGGCACCGTTATTTGATGTTGGAGTATGCCGGCGGCCTCAGCGTACCCTCGTGGATGGCTTCGGATGGCACATTGCGGTTGATGGCGCTCTCCATTCTGGCCTACCTTCCCAATTTTTCAGGCGTCTATCTTATCGAAGAGCCGGAAAACGGCATCCATCCAAGAGCTGTCGATACGATGTTTCAATCCCTTTCATCGGTCTATGACGCCCAGATTCTTGTGGCGACGCATTCACCGGTCGTTCTCAGCCTAGTGGAGCCAGCAAACGTCTTGTGTTTTGCAAAGACAAAGCAGGGGGCCGTCGATATCGTTAAAGGCGATGAACACCCGGCCCTGATGGATTGGAAAGGGGAGGCGAACCTGGGTGTGCTGTTCGCCGGCGGGGTGCTGGGATGAATGAGTGTGCCTATGAATCGGATCTGGTTGTTCTTACGGCGGATAAAAATATGAAATTTGCCCTGGAAGGGCTGCTCAACCGTCCCCAGGCCTTGGGCGTCCGTCCCATTTCCGCGGTTTACTATATCCATCCGGAGAGAGACCCGGGTTGCCTGCTGCATGCCGATGCTTTCCTGCGTCCCTTTGTCAGACGATTTGCCCACGCCATTGTTATGTTTGATCGCGATGGCTGTGGGAAAGATAAAAGAACGAGAGAAGAGCTGGAACAACAGGTCGCATTAGCGCTGTCGCGATCCGGCTGGGCAGAACGGGCAGCCGTCATCGTTATCGATCCGGAGCTTGAAAACTGGGTTTTCAGCAATTCTTCTGAAGTGGATGCCGCCATGGGTTGGAGTGTAAACAATCCGCCCCTGCGAACATGGCTGGTGGACCAAAACTATCTTGCAGCCGGTGAGATCAAACCGGTCCACCCCAAAGAAGCCATGGAAGCCGCACTTCGCCACGTTCGCATGCCGCGATCTTCTTCTATTTATGGGAATCTGGCTCAACATGTCGGTATCGGGCGCTGCACGGACGGCGCGTTTCAAAAGCTGAAAGCCACACTTCGAGAATGGTTTCCTGCTCCTGATTGAGACCGGCTGTCCAAGCGTTTGAAAATGAGCCGCTTCATCCACAAAATATGAAAACAATGGGCAATAAATGAGCATAGACAGAAAGCAAAAACTGGAACTCACCTGGAGGGTGCCAGGGGACGGGGTTGAATTAGCGCGTTTTTATTCTTCGGCGGATCTCGACCCTTTTCGATCCCCTTTTCGACAAATTCCCGATACCGTTTTCGGGCCTCCTTCGTTCGGCCAAAATGATGCAGCACCGAATCGACATCCTGCCAGGCGTTTGTGGGTTTGCTTGTCAACGCCCAAAGTGAACCGCCCAATAAGCTCCAAAATAAAAGGTGGGGAGCGCTGAAATTCGGCCCACCCCACCAGTATTCATGTCAATCAACCATCAATAATTTTAAACTACGAGTCAAGATAAACAGTCGGCTTGCCAATTGAGAAGCCAGTTCGATCCCTGAATGATCGATGTCGCAACGCACACGGGCACAGATAAGCTTGACCTTGTCGATAGGTCAAGGTCTTTATTCTGGATCAGGAGAAATACCCAATTGTGTTCGCCCACCGGCCATCGGTGGCCGGGCGATTTGAAACAGATATGCTGGGACGATGCCCGTTTCCTAACTGCCGTTGTCCTGGTGCTTGCGGATGACGTTGATCAGGCTGCCCTCCATGATCATTTCGATTTGACGAGGACTTAAGGTCTGCCGGGTTTCAAAGCTTCGCTTGCGGGTCTTGTTGAGCACCTGCAGGGTATTGCCGGAGTTCAGCGAAACGCGCAGCTGCGGGATCTCGAGTTCATCGTCGGCCTGGATGCGGTCGTAATCGGCAGGATCCACGAAGACCAGGGGCAGCATGCCGAAATTGACCAGGTTTTGCCAGTGGATGCGGGCAAAGCTCTTGGCGAGTACGGCCCGCAAGCCGAGATAACGGGGGGCCAGGGCGGCGTGTTCACGGCTGGAACCTTGCCCGTAATTGTGGCCGGCGATCACGAAAAAGTTGTGTTTGCCGTGC
>JAWOIA010000014.1:0-4385 GCA_046484885.1 Desulfosarcina sp.
CCTGGATCAGAAACAAGGGGATCACCCTGGATGCCGCTTCAAGGGAAGCCTACTTCGACATGCTGGCCCAGCTTCCCCTGGGCAGGCGGCTGGATGCGGCCACCACGCGGCGCGCCCGGAAATATGCCTATCACTTTTTTTTCCGGCGGATGATCCCGCTGGAGTTTTTTGAGCAAACCGGCAAACAGCCGCCCTACAGGCTCGCTCTCAAGGGTTTTGATGAGCTGAAACCCGGGAATTCCAGGGGCTTGGACACCATCTGCGACGGCATCCTGAAAGGCGATGATTTCATCTACGCCGCCGAGCGCAATCACGTCGATTAGCGGTGGGATCATGTTAAGCGGGTATTCTGGGCAGGCGGGGGGCTGGGGTCCGCCACGAAAAATGGGCTGGTGGCCATGCAGCCTGAAAAATACGGCTGGCCGTTTTGCAGGATACACACCCTTTCCCAACCACGAGGCCCACCCATGACCGTTGCGATCTGCATCTGCACCTTCAACCGACCGGAACTCCTGGCACGCGTTCTGGGGGTGCTGCGCAATCTTCATACCGGCACGCTGAGACCGGAGCAGATTTCGATAATCGTGGTGGACAACAACCCGGATGGCCGGGTGGCCGCCGTTTGCAACCGCTTGCGGGGCCAACTGCCGGTCAGGCTGGTTCTAATCGCGGAGAAGCGCCGCGGCATATCATTCGCCCGCAACCGGGCTGTCGCCGAGGCCCTGCGGGCGGGTTTTGATTTCCTCGCCTTCATCGACGACGACGATAAGCCGGAACCCGACTGGCTGGACAAATTAGTTCAAAAACAGCGGGAGACCCGGGCCGACATTGTCTGCGGGGCCATACCGGCCGTGGTGGATCCCCGGTGGCCCGCCTGGCTGAAAAACTCCCCGCTGTTTGCACCTTCCGGCGCCAAAACTGAAACCAAATTCGGCATACCCCAGGGAATCGGCTCGGGCAACGTTCTGATAGACTGCCGCCTGCTGGCGAGACTGAAAACCGCGGGGCCGGTTTTTTCGCCGGCATTCGCCTTGATTGGCGGCAGCGACACGGAATTCTATATTCGGGCGAAAAGAAGCGGGGCCAAAATTGTCAAAGCGGAAAAATCCATCATCCATCGCCATTATGGCGGCCCCCGGATCACCTTCAGGGGGCTTATGGTTTACGCGCTGCACAAGGGCAACTATTCCGCACATATCCTCAGGGTTCACGGAACGCCGCAACAAATCCAGGGGAGGGTTCTAAAAGCCGCTAAAAAGCTGACACTGGGCGTGATGCAGCTTCCCGCCTGTGCGCTTTCAAAAACCGCCCTGGCGGCCAGGCTGTTTCAAATCGGTATCGAGGCCGGTTTCCTGTACGGTTTCATGGGCGGCAATATTCTGAAGTTTTCGCACCACGCCGGCGCCAGTCGTCACACGTGAATTATACACCACAAATCAGGCACGCTCTCTTTTAAAAAGATTTTTTGTGGTTGGCCCCACCCAAGAAGGGGCTCAACGCAACACTGTCCTGCGGCAATCCTCTCGCCGAGCGGTCGCCTCGATGGCTTTGGCCGTCAATTCGAAAGCCGGTTTGTCAATCCCCCAGGGGCGGATAAAGTCGTTTACAAATCGTCTTCTCTGGCTGGCCTTGGCGTCCTTTCCTTTTAGAATGCCGGCGACGATTCCGACGGCTTCCGAGAAACCGTGCCCCACTTCAAGAAAATCGGCGGCAAGAAGGTGCTGAAAATGGGCGATCCTTGTCTGCTTCTCGGCATAGCGCTCGCTCATGATGGTGATGCAGGGGCGACCAACGATCGCTGCTTCGAGAAAGGCGCTGGTATTCAACCCGACGGCCGCCACAGCGTGAAAAATCGTGTTGTAATAATCCTGCTTGGCTTGGGGAACGTCCACAAATTCACCTTTTTTAGGCCAGATGGTGATATTCTCGGCGGCCACCTCATCCCAGATACCGGCATTTAGCGGGTGCGGGCGGACGAGGAGGCGAACCGGTCGCGTTTCCCGGCGCTCCCACAGCACCCGGGCAAATTCCAGGACAAAGGGCACCTCGTCGCGCCCGATGTAAGGGGATGAGCAAAGGTGGAGCAAAACCGGATGATCGGGTGGCACGCCGATATGACGGCAAAAGGATGCGCGATCCACGTCGGGCCGCATTTCGAACCAGAAGTCAAACGGCAAAGCCCCGGTTTCGACAATCGTTTTGCGGGGAACAGCGTGCAGCCTGACGGCCTCGTCGGCCAACGCCGCATTCCACACCAGGGTCACGTCCGGTGTGATGTGAAAGGTCCCCTTGGTGGTCAGGTTATCCCAGCTTAGGACCGGAACGAGGGTGGGGATTTTAAGATATTTCGCTGCTTTTACGTATTCGAGTTCCTCTGAGAGGGAGAATATGAAAGGAGACGCGACAACGATGTCCGGGGTGTGCATTCGCAGCCAGTTGAGCACACCCCGATCCGGGGGGATGAAACGCTCTACCTGTTTGAGAGATTTTCGGAACAAGCCACTTCCCAAAAGTCTCCGGCCGATCGCAGTTTTCATCCCTTTACGCGTCAAATTCCAGACCGGAGCGATGACCGTGAATCCGTAGCGCTTTGCCAATTGGGGGTTCGGATGCCGCGGGTTGAGATAGCCGATGCAATTGATCACTTCTCTGATGTTGACGAGCCGCGCAAAAGACTGTCGCAGAAGCAACCGGCCCACCTTGAGGCCGGCCAGTTCTTCAGCGCAGACCTTGAGCCCGCGGTCGATTCCCGAAAGTTCTTTTTTACTGCCATAAAGAACGGTCACCTGATGACCGGCAGCCCATAGGCGGCGAATCACCGCATCAATGGAACGGAAAGCGCCGGCATGGTGCAAAGCGAACAATATTTTCATATGATTTGCGGCCTTTCTTGGGACAAGTAGCTTAAAGTGGCGACACGTCACGCCAGGCCAGGTTACCAAATCTTAAAAGAGCTTCAAGCGCCAAACCGCGTGAAGACCCACTTTTGCATTACCGCAGATTGTCGGTTTTCTTCCTTTTAATCGATTGTTTATAACCTGATATACACAGGGTGAGCAATATTTAATTGGACTCTGGCCAAGCTATTTCTTGACATTTTTTAAAAATTTTAGTTGAATTAGGGATTTTAATATACTGACACTATAAATCTCATTAAAAAAATTCGACGTGTCTCTTTAATATCCCCAATTAAAATAATGATCGCATAAAAGAAATCGGGTTGAATCCCATTTTTGGTAACCATGATACACGATACTTTAGGTTGTGCATATTGAGTTTTTCAATAAAAATCGACAGCGGAAAACCCGGCGGGTCACTCCCACAAAACTATTTTCGTTACTTGTCAAACTTTGGACTGCTGCAAAGAGAAATTGTCAGACGTATTTTTCGCAAAACCGGCTGCAAAATTTTTGTTTATTCAGCATTTCCAAAATCAGCCTCACAGTCCATGCTGGCCTTAATGCAAGAGACGGCAGCAACTCAATTAAAAGTCATAAAACCAAAAATCGGCAACGGTTCGGGACACAACTTCATCTCGATGGATGGTCTGTCCAAAGGATTGAGCTTTCGAAAAAACACGATGATTTTTGGGCATCTTCCTTTCAACAACACCAATTTTAAGATTATTAAAAAATATCAAAAAAAGCCCAAAATTTTTGTTTCAATTCGACCACTGCCGGATATTGTCGTGAGTTACAAAGAGCATGTTGACAAGTTCAATTTTGGTCCTCTGGATTATCATATTGACGGGGTGGCGGAGTGCAACCCGGTATGGGGCCTGCTGGATGAGAAAAGAAAATACGACTTTATAATCAGCTTTATACTCCCCTGGTACATTCGGTTTGCGGTAAGCTGGGTGGAAGCCGTAAAAAAATGGCCGGTTGAATTCGTCACCTTCGAAGAACTCACCGTTTACCCGCAAGCGTGCATTTTAAACATCATGCGGTTTCTTGAAATTGATTTAAGCCCTTCCGCTAAAACGAATTTGAAAAACACCAAGAATTTGCCCAGATTCAACTACAACAAGGGCATCGGGGGCAGGGGGCTTGAGCTTCTCGAGTCGGAACAGCTGAGTAAGATAGAAGATATGATCCTGATGCACGGGGAAGGCTTTTTCCACTCTTTTTTAGGCAGATATCTGCTTTTGGGATACGATGGGTTGCCATTCGACCCGGAACAGATATCATCGGAAAAAGCCCGGGGATTGAGCAACAACCCTCTTTTTTCATTTTTTATGGAAAATAATGCGGCCCCTCAACTTCCTTTCCAAAGGTGTTCCGAAATTGCCGTGTAGATGGTTTCCAGATGGCCTATTTAAAGATGAATAGATCGATGCCTCCGCTGATCATCCCGGTCGAAAACCAGGTGCGCGAGCTCGACCCCAA
>JAWOIA010000004.1:0-9232 GCA_046484885.1 Desulfosarcina sp.
GCCGTCGAAGCCGTGGCCCGTTCCCAGCGCGTCTGCCCCTTTGCCCTTTCGCTGGACCTGGCGCGGTGGGCCGATTGCATCGTTTGTGACTACAACTATGCCTTCGATCCCCGGGTCTATCTGAAGCGGTTTTTCGATGAGCCGGGCAGTGCCTGTGCTTTTCTGGTGGACGAAGCCCACAACCTGGTGGACCGCTCCCGGGAGATGTTTTCGGCCGAACTAAACCAGGCGACCTTTCGTCTGCTGCGGCGGGCGGTCAAGGGCCGCCTGGCGGCGGTATACCGGGCCGCGGGGCGAATCCGGACCTGGATGAACCGGCTTCGCAAAGAGACTCTGGCCGGCGGTGGTTTTCAATCCGATGACCGGCTGCCCGACGGGCTGGAGCCCCTATTGCACGGTTTGCTGCGGGCATCGGAACGCTGGCTGGCCGGAAACATGGCGGCGCCCTACCGCGACATCGTCATGCAGGCCTATTTCGAAACCACCGGGTTTCTGCGGGTGTGGGAACACTTTGATGGCAGTTACGTGACCTGTTGCCGAGCCACGCAAGCGGACCTGCAGGTCAAGCTTTTTTGCCTGGACCCTTCGGGCCACCTCAAATCCGCCCTGGGGCGCTGCCGGACGGCCATCTTCTTTTCCGCCACCTTGACGCCGGCCGACTATTTTCAGCACCTGCTCGGCTGTGAATCGCGTGTGGCCAAACTGGCTGTTCCTTCTCCCTTTGCGCGGGAGCATCTGGCGGTGCTGATTGCCGGCGGCGTATCCACCTACTACCGCGAGCGGGAGGCGAGCCTGGGTCGGATTGCCCAGCTGGTGCGGACCTTTGTACAGGCCAAAAAGGGCAACTACCTCTGTTTTTTCCCCTCCTATGCCTACATGCTGGGAGTGGCTGAGCGCATTCGGGACGCGGCTGCGGCCTTCGATATTCTGGTGCAGACGCCTGACCTGGACGATGCCGGGCGGGCCCGGTTTCTGGATCGGTTTTGCGCCCACAACCCACGGAGCCTGGTCGGCTTTGCCGTTATGGGGGGGGTCTTCGGCGAGGGGATCGACCTGGTGGGTGAACGGCTCAGCGGGGCCGTGATCGTGGGGGTGGGGCTGCCGGCCATCGGCCCCGAGCGAGAGCTGATCCGCAGCTATTTCAACCAACGCGGGGCGGGCTTCGACTTCGCTTACCGCTTTCCGGGGATCAACCGGGTGCTGCAGGCCGCCGGTCGGGTGATCCGCGGTGAGCGGGATCGCGGTGCGCTTCTGCTGGTGGACCGGCGGTTTGGTCACCCGGGGTACAGCGGGCTGCTGCCGGACCATTGGTCACGCGTGTCGGTCCATTCGGACAGCGAACTGGAAGCGCGCTTGAGGCGGTTCTGGGCTTGCGCGGCCGATCCCTGCGATCGATCAGCTTAGTTGAACGATTGTCGAGCCTGCCGCCGCACCAAGATCCGGGCCGGTGCCGCCACCGGTCTGCAGATGCGGTCAGGGGGGCGGGACTATTTGGTGCGGGTTCCCCTGGGGCTGGGCGGCTCGCCCGCCGGCGGCTCCAGGCAGTAGGTTCGCCAGTCGCAATCGGTACTGTCGCAGTCCAGATTGCCGATCCTGAAACAGTCCGTCATCCCCGCGGTTCGCTGCAGGCTGCGAACCATGGCGGTGATGTCGAGCGCTTCGCCGGGACACTGACTGGCTTTGCCGGCCTTTGGGGATTTCAGGCGAGATCGACTGCCCGAACGATCGGGAGTCTGGTTTTCCGGAATCGAAGAACGATGCCGACCCATGGTTGTCAGTTCTTTGCGCACTAGGTAAACGGGCTATAGGACCCCGCGCCGACAGCCCCGCGCCGGTATGGACCCGGGCGCGATCAGCGCAGCTTCATCAACCGACCGGCACCGAACTAGTGTCCATCCAGAAACGAGGAATTTTGGTCGCGATCAAGGCATGCGAAAAATTTTACCACAGGCATATCGTTGATATTCCGAGGATAAAATTTTGAGCATAACGCCGATATCGGGCGAAATAACCGTTTATGGATGGACACGAACTAATATGCCCCCATCGCGGCCGCGGTCGGCGACTTGATGTGGTAACGGCTCTCTTCGGTGTAGTCGATGGCACTGTAGCAGAGGTGTTTGACGGTCATCAGATGAAATTCCTGAACCTCGTGAAGAATTTTGCAGCTTTTCAGGCACTCATCTTTGGGGTTGTTCCTCTTTTCGCAGGTTTTGCATGGAGAAGAGATCATCGCGTTCTCCTTTCATGGCATGCGCCACGCCATCACTGGGTGTTCAAGGAGCTGGGCCTGTGTCAACCCGGACTGTGCGGCCGTGCGTTTCATCCTGGGATGATCGGGCGGTCCGGCACCCCCCGGTTGACCTGCGGCACTGGGATGTGCTTCTCATATTATCGGCATCGTGTAAAAAGTCTATAGGGAGACGACTCATTTTTTTGGGCTTTTTTACCGCCTCCCGGGAGAAATTCCCGAGTGAACGGCAAAATGGGGCGTGCGTATGGCTACTCTTTCCAAAGATCAATGTCGATCAACCCCAGCTTGGCGGCGTAGCGCACCAGCTCCATGGGACTGTTCAGCTCCAGTTTCTTCATGATGTTGGAGCGGTGATTCTCGACGGTTTTGATGCTGATGCAGAGGCGGTCGGCGATTTCGGCTTTGGAAAGCCCTTCGGCCAGCATGCGCATGATTTCCTGTTCGCGGGGGGTGAGGCGGCCATAGTCCGAATCACTCACCCGGGCCTCGCGCACCGGTGATTTCATCAATCGGGTCACCACCTCGTGAGAGATGGAGCTGTCCAGGAAGTACTCCCCTGCAGTGACGGCATGCAGGCCTTGAACCAGCCTGCCGGCAGCGGACTCTTTGACCACATAGCCGGTCGCACCCGACTGGAAGGCTTCCACGATGTAATCGATTTTGGAGTGCATGCTGATAATCATCACCCGGGTCTCTGGGAGGGTTGCGCGAATCCGTCGGGTCAACTGCATGCCGCTCTCATCCGGGAGCGATATATCCACCAGAGCCACATCCGGTTTGATCTTCGTGGCCAGGGCAAAGCCGTCGCGGGCGTTGCCGGCCTCGCCCGCCACCACGAAGTGTCGATCTCCGGCAATGATGGATTTCAACCCCTCTCTGAAGAGCGGGTGGTCGTCAATGATCAGCACGCGCTTGCCGGAAGTCACCGCATTTCTCCTTCAGTGGGATTTGAATCAGGATGTAGGTGCCCTTGTCGGTTCGGGAGCGGATGGTGATCTGCCCCTGCAGCAGGCGAACCCGCTCCACCATGCTTTGCAGACCCATGCGTTTTTCCTGCAGCGCGTGTTGGCGCCGGTCGTTTACGTCGAAGCCTTTGCCGTCGTCTTTGATGCGCATAACGATATCCGGCGAGGAGGCGACCAGGCGGATGGTCGCCCGTTTGGCGCCGGCGTGGCGCTTGATGTTGTTCAAGGCCTCCTGGATCAGACGGTAGATATTGATTTGGGTTTCGTATTCCAGGTTCAGATCGTCCAGGCCGGCCGCGGCAAAGTCGACCTCAACCGCACTGGCTTCGGAGAAGTCCTCACAGTAGCGATAGAGGGTTTTTACCAGTCCCAGCTGGTCCAGACCGGGGGGGCGCAGGTCGTAGGCCATGTTCCGGACCGATGCGATCGAGTGCTGCAGGAGATTGGAGAGTTGGGCCAATTTCTCGCGGATCGCCAGCGGTGAGTCTTTGAAGAGGGTTTCAAGGTTGATTTTCAAGGTCGACAAATCCTGGCCGATGTGGTCATGCAGGTCCCGGGAGATCTTGAGGCGCTCATTTTCCTGGGCTTGGATCAATTGGTGCGTCAGAATCTGGACCTGCTTCTGGGCCCGTTTGCGCTGAGTGACATCGATGCCGACGCTCATGATTTCGCTGATGCGATCGTTTTTATCCCGGATAGGCTTGTTGGTCCAGGCGATCCAGGCCGGGGACCCATCGGGACGCACATACTCGATCTCACTGCTCGGGTGCCGCTCGGGGTGCTCGAGCAGGTCGGGCAGCATGGTACGGTAGTCGCGCCCCGAGGATGACTGCAACGGAAGGATGCTGCCCAAAATGTTGCGCCCGATGATCTCCGGGCGGGAAAAACCGAAAAATTGTCGGGCGTATTCATTGAAGAAGGTGATACGGCCCAGGGGGTCGAAGCGCACGATGATGCTGTTGGTATTTTGAACCAGTTCTCTGTACTTGGCCTCGCTGCGGCGCAGGGCGGCCTCGGATTTTTTGCGCGATGTGACGTTTCGGGCAATGGTGTGGGCGCAGGCTTTGCCGGAGATGACGATTTTGCGGCTGCAGAATTCCACGCAGATGGTGCGCCCGTCTTTGCAAGCGATGGTCGCTTCGCCGGAGATGGATTGCCCGGACCAGATCCGCTTGAAGAAATCGTCGTGCCGCCCAGGGTCGACCTGGGCATAGAGATCAAAAATTTTAAGCCGTTTGAGTTCCGGCGGCGGATATCCGGTCAATTGACTGGCGCTGGGGTTGAAAATGAGGATCGATCCGTCGGCGGCGCTGATGAAAATGGCGTCCCGGGAGCCGTCAAATAGGAGGCGATGCAGCGCCTGGCTATCGTGCAATGTTTTTTCAATTTTTTTGCGCGCTTCGATCTCTTCGAGCAGGAACCGGTTGATCCGGGCCAGATCACGGGCTTGGGAGCGAACCTGCTCCTGCAAAGCGTCAACGGCCTGAATGATGGGCAACTGCCGGTCCCGCTCGATTAGCACTTCACGCAGCGGCCGATGGTCCGGGAAAGGGGTTTCCAGGGCCAGCGACGGGCCATCGGCGGACCCATGGTCTGCCGGCATGGCCAGGTATCTCAGGCGGCTGAGCGGGTTCATGGCGACAACTCCGGGTGACGGCTGAGCCGGGGTCGATGGCGCGGGGCCCGGTTCATTAGGAAAGCTATCCCAGAAGGCGGTTTCTGAAAAGAAAAAACTTTGAAAAAGGTGCGATATTCGGTAGAACAGCCGGACAGTGTCATGGCCGCAAGCACGGGCAGACGGGAAAAACGGGGATGGAAACCCATAAGCAACACCCGATGACGGTTAAACAGGCCATTTGTGCCTACGCCCAAAGCGAAAAGGTCAAATCGGGCCTGATCTGGATCTGTCAGATTGCCGACCAGGTGGCGGTCATGGACGATCCGGGTCGACAACAGGGGGCCGCTCTGTTGAAAACCCTCGTCCAAATGGTTGGCGACGAGTCGGACCTGGCCGCCAGAATCACGGGCGACCAGCGCTGGCACGAGATAGGAAAAAAGATCAATCTGGCATTGGTGATGATCCAATCCGGCGTGCCGCAGGAGACCGGCTTCCATTTGACCCAGGCCCTGACGCGGGTGACCTGCATCGGCGGGCGGGCTGCCGCCGTGCTCCAGGATAACGGCCTTTTTTAGGGAGGCGGCATGAAAGACCGAGTCGGACTCTATTACTATCCCTTCCCCCAAAACCGACGGGTGCGCATGTACGTGCGCCAGAGAGGCGGGCAGATCGAATTCAGGATGAAAAACGAAGACGACCCCGGCATCTGGAACGATCATGGGTGGGTGCCTTATGCTGCCATCCAGCAGGCCCAGGTGCTCTATGAGCGGCGGGGGCGCTTTGACCCCCAGCGGGCCTATGACATCCAGGTCGCCACGGTCCTGATTCGGGACGATGGCTAGTGCCCATCCAGAAACGAGGAATTTTGGTCGAGATCAAGGCATGCGAAAAATTTTACCGCAGGCATATAGTTGATATTCCGAGGATAAAATTTTAAGCATAACGCAGATATCGGGCGAACTAACCGTTTATGGGTGGGCACTATCTATGGCGGCCTGCCGCGCTAGACCCGACCACCTAAATGAGAGCAATCCATGCGCCTGTTACTGGTTGAAGACGACCAAAAAATCGCCTCGTTCGTGAAAAATGGCTTCAAGGCCGAAGGGTTTGCAGTCGATCATGCCGCGGATGGCACGGCCGGGCTGGACCTGGCCCTGTCCGAGCCATACGATGCCGCGGTGGTGGACATCATGCTGCCCGGACTGGATGGACTCTCCCTGATTGGGCGGATGCGCCGCGAAAAGGTGATGACGCCGGTGATTATCCTGAGCGCCAAAGATGCCATTGATGACCGGGTCAAGGGGCTGCAGGCCGGCGGTGACGACTATCTGGGGAAACCTTTTGCCTTTTCGGAGCTGCTGGCCCGGGTTCAGGCCCTGATCCGGCGCTCCAGCGGGGCTCAGGAACCCACGCGGCTGTCGGTGGGCGATCTGACCATCGACTGGTTGTCCCGGGACGTGCGCCGGGGCGGCCTCAAGATCGATCTGCAACCCCTGGAGTTTTCCCTGCTGGCCTACCTGGTGCGCAATGCCGGGCGGGTGGTGTCCAAAACCATGATCATGGAGCACGTGTGGGATTACCATTTCGACCCGCAGACCAACGTGGTGGAGGCGCGCATCTGCCGGTTGCGTGAAAAGGTTGACAAGGGGTTCGAGGAAAAATTGATCCGGACGGTTCGCGGGGTCGGCTATGTGCTTCGCAGGCATGATTAGGCTGTCCCGGACCCTCTCTTTCCGACTGACCCTGTGGTATGGGCTCATCTTTTCCGTATCATCCTGCGCGGCGTTTCTTTTCTTCTATGGGCTGATCACCACCCACCTGCGAGAGCGTTTAGACAGTCACCTGGCCGAGAAAATATCCGAGTTCGAGGCGATTTATAATCTCCAGGGCCTGGATGAGGTCATGACCGCGGCCCTGATGGAATCCCAGGCCGCCGGTGAGAGAAAGGTTTTTTTCAGGCTGCTGTACGCCGGAGGGGTGGCCTTTTCGTCCTCCAACATGTCTTACTGGCGGGAGATCGGGATCAACCGCCATGCCGTCGAGCAGCTGGTTGACGGTATTTCACGGACCTATGAAACCCTGACCCTGCCCGGGCGGCCGGAGCGGGTTCGGGTTGCCTACGGCATCATCGGCAGGGGGGTGGTGGTTCAACTGGGCTATGCCATGGAGAGCGACAGCGCCTTTATCGCCGTTTTCAAGAAGCTGTTCCTGGTGACCATGTCGGTGCTGATTCTGACGGCAGTCCTGGTGGGTTGGTTCATGGCCAGGCGGGCCCTCTCCGGTGTGGAAGCGGTCACCCGCACGGCCCAGCAGATTTCCGAAACCGATCTCAGCCGTCGGGTGCCGATCAGGGCCCGCCACGAAGAGGTGGATCGGTTGGCGGTGACCTTTAACCAGATGTTGGATCGCATCGAAAAGCTGGTGGTTGGAATCCGGGAGATGGGAGACAACATTGCCCACGATTTGAAAAGCCCAGTGGCTCGGATTCGCGGAATGGCGGAGATGAGCCTGACCGCACCGCCTGGTTCCGGGGATGACTGGACCCTGGCCGGGAGCACCATCGAGGAGTGCGACCGGCTGCTGGACATGATCAACACCATGCTGATGATATCCAAAACCGACGCCGGTGCCGGGTCGTTGACCCGGGCGCCGGTGAACATGGCCGAAGTGGTTCGGGGGGCGGCGGCCCTGTTTGCCCCATTGGCCGAAGACCGGGGCCTGGCGATGACCTGCCGGACCGAGGACCCCTTGATGGTGGCCGGGGATCTGAAGATGCTGCAACGGACCGTGGCCAATCTGGTGGACAATGCCATCACGTACACCCCGGCGCCGGGTCAAGTTGACATCCGTGCCTTTCGTGATAAAACTGATGCTGCGCGGATAACCGTGGTGGTCGAAGACAGCGGCGTTGGCATTGACCAGGCGGACCTGCCTAAAATATTCGACCGGTTTTTTCGGTGCGATCAGAGTCGGGCCAGCGGGGGTGCGGGTCTGGGTTTGAGTCTGGCACAGGCGATCGTCCATGCCCATGCCGGAACTATTCAGGTAGTCAGTGAACCTGAAAAAGGCAGCGCGTTCACCGTCGGCCTGCCTCCGATGCATTGAACCCGATGGATCGGCAAGCGCCGATGGTGACCCATGAACCCCAGCCATGAACCGCCTCCGGGCCCCGTTTCCAGCAGCATCCTGCCAGTCCAACTCCATCCGGTGACCCTGGCTTTCACAGGAAGTCACCGCGCCCTGGAGGAGCCCTTCAGACGGGCCTATTTTGCCAACTCCCTGCAGCACGTGCGTCGGTGCATAATTTACGCGATTCTTTTTTTCAGTGTCTTTGGCATCCTTGACGCCCATGTCTTCCCTGACCACAAATACCAGTTGTGGTTCATCCGGTTTGTGCTGGTGTGCCCCGTTTTTCTAGCAGGGCTGATCTTCTCTTATACCGACGCTTATCGGCGGTTGTGGCAGCCCATCAACGCCTTTTATGTCCTCATCACCGGTTTCGCCTATGTGGCCATGGTGGTGATCACCCCAGCACCCGAGTCCTATTTCTACGGCGTGGGGACGATTTTTTGCATTTTTTTCGGCTACACCTTTATCCATGCCCGGTTCATTACCGCTTCCATTGGCGGGATTCTGGTGTTCGGCGGCTACCAGGCGGCCATGATCTGGCTGGTGGAGGCCACCGGGGTCATTCAACTGATTTTCGGGTCCTACTTTTTAGGGGTCAACCTCTTGGGGATGCTGATCTGCTACTCCATTGAAACCCAGCAGCGCAAAAATTTTTTCCTGATCCACCTGCTCGAGGCCGAGAAGCGGAAAACGGAAGCGGTCAACCGCACCCTCGAAAAACGCGTCAAAGAGCGAACCCTGGCCCTCCAACACATCAACCGGGATCTCAACAAAGAGATTCTGGAGCGAAAACAGGCCGAAAGACGGGTGCGTGCCGGCCACGAGCAGCTCTCTTCGATCCTCGACAGCATCGATGCGGACATCCACGTGTCCGACCTGGAAAGCGGGGTCGTCCTGCTGGCCAATCGGCATATGCAGCAATCCTACGGCGCCGAGATCGTGGGCCAGCCGCTTAACCCGGCCATTTTGGGCGGGGGGGACGTCCGCCGCCATGAAAGGCAACCCCGCCTGGCCAACGAAACGGGCCTTTCCGGGCAGAGTTGGTCCTGGGAAGAGAGGGATCCGCGCAGCGGTCGCTGGACCATTGTCTACGCCCGCACCATCACCTGGGAGGACGGGCGCATCGCCCGCCTGCAAGTGGCCACGGATATCACCGCCATGAAGGAGATGGAGGCGCGGTTGCAGCGGGCGCATAAAATGGAGGCCATCGGCGCCTTGGCCGGTGGGGTGGCCCATGATCTGAACAATATTCTCTCGGGTCTGGTG
>JAWOIA010000078.1:0-11069 GCA_046484885.1 Desulfosarcina sp.
GAAATTCGTATGCGATGCAGATCGGCGGCGCCTTCACGATAATCCCGCGCAAGCTACGAGGCATTCTGCGACGTTTGATCAGACGTCGCCCTTTTACAGAGAATTCTTCATGATTTCGGATCGGAAAGGCCTGTGATGAGACCCGCATCCGCACGAACAGCGCAACCAAGCGGGCCTGCAGATGATGCGGACTGCGTGCCGGTGGCCTTTCCAACGCTTCACCGCGATTTCCTCGAGGGCAAAGCCGTCATGATGGGCTGTCCGAAGTTCGACGATGCCCAGAGCTACATCGACAAGTTTGCCCAGAGTTTTCAGACGGCCGGCATCAAGCGTGTCACCATCGTTGTGATGGAAGTCCCGTGCTGTTCCGGCCTGCCGATGATCGTCAGAAAAGACCCGCCACAAGGTCCAGGCCAGACCATTTTTATCCGTGCTGTGGGTAAATTTGGATTTGCATGTCAGACACTGGTAATCCTGCTCCTCGAAGCCCCGGGGTTTACTCCCCTTGAAAATGCGGGGCTCATCCACCTTTATTAAAAATTCATGCGGCCTTCCATTGCGCGCTTTCATCGATTGCGCCTCACACAGATCGCAAATTTTCATTTTGATTCCTTTCCGATTGATTGCGGGAAAACCCGGTCGCCTGCCACCCCCGCCCGCGCCAGCAGCGACAGGCGTCACGGCGACAGTGCCCCAAAAACGTTGCGTCCTGGGGATGGTGTTTTATCGGGGTTGAGGGTGCGGGCCGCGCCCCTCTTTTTCAACTTGACAAATAAAACCGAATGGAATGAAAATCCCATCGAGGCGGCACTTACGGCATTGGCGGTGGGTCGATCGTGGCGCCTTTCTTTGTGGCGATTGTCGGCCTCCCGGTCCATACGATCGCCGGGGCGGCCCTGATGGACACTCTCATCACGTCTGTGGCTGGGGTAGGATTCTACCAGCTTTTGTCCCGGATTTATACCGAAATGACCGTTGCGCCGGATTGGAAGCTGGGCGTGCTGTTTGACACCGGCGGTCTGGTGGGGATGTATTTAGGGGCTCGAACCCAGAAGTTCGTGCCCGCCGGGGCTATCAAAGGGATACTCTGCGGCTGTGTCCTGTTTGTCGCCGGGAAATACATCCTGGAGTTTTTCAGATAGGCCTGCCCGGGAAGCGGCGTTTCCCGGAAGCCAGTCGATATCGCTGGCGGTAAAAATACTGCCGGTTTGCAATGCGCCCATGGCATCGATGGGGACAATGGCGCCTTCCAGGGAAAGGTTGCGTGCGATCGCCCTGTTTACAGGTCAATCACCCCTTGACATTTTCCAAAACCTGGAATAATGGTCTTTCGCTTCACGCAGAAGACGTATCATGAAGGTACACTTCAAAAAATAGAGCTTGCATCGCGCATCGGGGCGCCCTGAAACCAGCCTCCTGAGCGCAAAGCACCCGGGTTGGGCGTTATCCCAAAGGGATCGCCGCGACCGCAGCCCCTGAACCTCATCAAGGCCAAGAAGGTCTCTGTACGGGAAGAACCCCCGTCGCTGACCTCTTGGCCTTTTTATTTGGTCCGAGAAGGTCGGCGGGACCCTATTGGTTATGAGGAGGTGACCGTTGACATTCTGGAAACTCATCCTGCCGGCGCTCGTGCTGGGATCGGCCCTGGCGCCGGCACTGCTGTGGGCGGCGGGGGACGCCGTCCGTGAAAAGATCGAAAAGCCGGTCCAGCAGGCCATCGAAACCCGCCAGGCCACCCAGAAGGCCGAGGAGGCATGGCGCCAGGAACGCGACGAGCGCATGGCTCTGTTAGCCTCGCTGGAGCAGGAGCAGGCCCGGCTCGAACAAGAGCAGCTGCGCTTGCAGGAGGATCAGGCGGCACGCCGGCAACGGATTGACGCTAAAGCGCGCCAGCTGGCCGCCAGCAAGGAGATCGCAGGCCAGATCGCCCCTTACCTCGAAGAGGTGCTGGCCGCGCTCCGCGCCCGCATCGATGCGGACCGGCCGTTTCTGACCCGCGAGCGCCGACTGCGACTGGACCGCCTGGATAGCCTGCTGGGCGACCCGGGGGTAACGGTCAGCGAAAAGTTCCGCAAAACCGTGGAAGCCCTCATGGTGGAGGCCGAATACGGACGGACCATCGAGGTCTCTCAGGACACGATCACGGTGGAGGGGCAGCCCCTGCTGGCCACGATCTTTCGGCTGGGACGGATCGGCCTGTTCTACCAGACCCTGGACCATCGCCGCAGCGGCATGTTCGACGTGGCGGCCAGGGCCTGGACCCCGCTGCCGTCGTCCTTTGACCGCGCCCTGCGGACGGCCATCGACATCGCAGCCAAGCGGCAGCCGGTGGAGCTTCTGAACCTGCCCCTGGGAAGGATGGCGACCCCATGAAAGCGCGTCTTTGGATGGTGGTGATGGTCGGCGTGGCGGTTCTGGCCGGTGCCGGGCCAGTGCACGGCCAGGACATGCGTGCTCGAGAAACGGAAGCCCGCCAGACCCGGGAAGCTCTGATGCAGCAAGCGGCCGCCGAGCAACGCGCGGCCGAGGCCGAGGCCGGGGCCACGCGGGGACGCATCGCCGAGGACCGGGCCGCTCTGGACAAGGCCATCGCGTCCTTGGAGGCGCAAAACGCCCGGCGACAGACGACCGTGGAGGAACTGACGGCCGCGGTCCAGTCCCTGGAAGAGGAGGAAGCGGCCCTCTCGGCGCAGCTGGCCGAAACCGACAGCGTCATTCGCGAGCTGGTGGGGCTGATCCGCGTGGCGGCCAAGGACACCACCGCCCTCTGGCGCGAAAACCTGCAAAGCGCCCTGGATCGCCCGGACCTGGCCTTTCTCCAGGCCATTGCCGAACAGGCCCGGTTTCCGGGAATGGCGGACGTCCGCCGGCTGGTGGCCACCCTGGAGGGCTACATCCAGCGCTCGGGGGAGGTCTCTGTGGGTCGGGGAACGATGGTGGACCGGGCCGGCCGGGCAACCGAGGGCGATATCCTGACCCTGGGCTGCTTCACCGCCGCCTACCGCCTGGGAAACGAAATCGGATTTCTGACCTACGCCGAAGGCGGCCAGAAGCTCCATGCCCTCTCCCGGCTCCCGGCGCCGCGCATCCGGCGGCAGATCGCGCGCTACATGACGGGCGAGGCCGAAGCCGTCTACATGGATATCTCCCGCGGCGCGGCCCTGCGGCAGTTGACCCACCAGCTGAGCCTCTGGGAGCAGGTGCCCAAGGGCGGCCCCATCGTCTGGCCGATTCTGGTCATCCTGGCCGTAGGCGTCCTCATCGTGATCGAGCGGGTGGTTTTCCTGCTGCGCAAAAACTGCGATGCCGAAAAGCTGATGCAGCGCCTTGCCGCCCTGGTCGGCGACCGGCGCTGGAAGGACTGCCGGGCAGCCTGCCTCGCGCTGGGGGGCAAGCCCGTGGCCCGGGTGCTGGCCGCGGGCCTGGAGTGCTGCCACCTGTCCCGCGAAGAAATGGAAAACGCCTTGCAGGAAGCCATCCTGCGGGAGGTGCCGCCCCTGGAGCGTTTCCTGTCGACCCTGGGCATGCTGGCCGCCATCGCCCCCCTCCTGGGGCTTCTGGGCACGGTCACCGGCATGATCGCCACCTTCCACGTGATCACCCATTTCGGAACCGGGGACCCGCGCATGATGTCGGGCGGCATCTCGGAGGCCTTGGTCACCACCATGCTGGGGCTGTCCGTGGCCATTCCCATCATGCTGGCCCATACCCTCCTGAACCGGGCCGTGGACAGGCGCATCGGCCAGATGGAGCAAAAAGCCCTGGCCCTGGTCAACAGCGTCCACAAGAGCCGCAACGCCGATGGCTGAGCTTTTACAGGTCCTCTACCGCCAGACGATGGACTACCTGCAGGCCGGGGGGGCGGTGATGCCGCCTCTGGTGATGGTCAGCCTGGTCATGTGGCTGTTGATCCTCAAGCGGGCCTTTTTTTTCCGGCGCCTCTACCGCCGCAACATGCCCTTCCGCACGGCGCGGGAGCACGTGCAGGAGGGCCGCCTGCCTGACCGGCGGCAGTACAGCGGGGCCATCGCCCTGCTGGTGACGCACTTCCTGCAGGCCCGCAGCGGCGAGCAGATCCTGGACCGCTTCATCCTGGAGGAAACCGTGCAGCGTCTCAACCGTTCGCTCATGGACCATCTCCAGGTGATCGGCGTGCTGGCCGCGGTGGCGCCCCTGCTGGGGCTGCTGGGCACGGTGACCGGCATGATCGCCACTTTCGACATCATGGCCGTCTTCGGCACGGGCAATGCCAAAGCCATGGCCGGCGGCATCTCGGAGGCCCTCATCACCACCCAGACCGGGCTCCTGGTGGCCATTCCCGGACTCTATATGAAGGGCTTTCTGGACCGCCGGGCCCGCAACCTGCAGCAGCGCATCACGGCCGCCGGGCTGTTTCTGCGCCGGCACCTGTGAAAGTTTAAAAGCGATCCACCCTTTCAAAGGATCCGACATGCAAACCATCAGCAGCGCCCGCCGCAGCACCCGCGGCAGCGTCGAGCTCAACATCGCGCCCCTGATCGACATGGTGTTCATTCTGCTGATCTTCTTCCTGGTCACCACAAGCTTCGTCAAGGAGACCGGCGTCGAGGTCAACCGCCCCACGGCGGCCACGGCCGTGAGCCAGTCCAAGGCCACCATCCTGATCGGCATCGACGCCACCGACCGCATCTTCTTCGATAACCGGGAGGTGGATGTGCGGGCCGTGCGGGCCAACGTGGAGCGCGCCCTGGCCGAGAACCCCGAGGGGGCCGTGGTGGTGGTAGCCGACCGGGCCAGCACCACCGGCACGGCCATCGAGGTCATGGACGGCGTCCGCCTGGCCGGGGCGGCCAACGTATCGCTGGCCGCCCGGCTGCCGGAGGGCGCCGCGCCATGACGGCCGATGTTCGTTCCGCTCGGAGCGGAACCGGCGGATGGCGCCGGTCGGGGAAAGCCTGGCTCGGAGCGGCAACCGGGGCCGTGGTCCTCAACCTGGCCCTCTTCGCCCTCATGCCCCACCTCCTGCAGCGGCCCACCGAGGTGCCGGTCTTCGAGCAGCCCGTGGCCAACATCAACGTCATTCGTCTGAAGCAGGAGGAGCGCCCGGTGGCGCGTGACCAGGAAAAACCGCCCCCACCGCCGGAGGCACTTCCCCAGCCGCGCTTCGCCGCCCCGTCCCAAACCCGGTTCGCGCTGGATTTCGAGCTCAACCCGCGTCTGCCGGCGGGGCCGGTGACCGTGGCCCTGCCCGCCGTGGTCCCTGTCGTACCGGACATGGCCGGATTAGGCGGGCTCTTCACCGCCGGCGACTTGGATGCCCCCCTGACGGTGATTTCCCGCATTCCGCCGGTCTACCCCCTCCATGCCAAGCACCGGGGCATCAAAGGGTGGGTGCGGGTGCGCTTCGTGGTCCAGGAGGACGGCCGGGTGACCGACATCACCATCCAGGAAAGCCAGCCCGCCGGGGTTTTCGACGCGAGCGTTGTGCACAGCGTGGCCGGCTGGCGCTTCAAGCCCGGCACGGTGGCCGGCACGCCGGTCAAAGCCTGGGCCGAAACCACGATCCACTTCGAGCTGGAATAGCCGCGAACCGCAATGGATATCGACCCCATGCAACGCTTCATGAATCAAACCGCTTCAGCCAGAGCGCGGGTATCTGACGCCCTTCTGGCAGGCCTCATGCTGTCCGCCCTGGTGGGCCTGACGGTATGGCCGGCGCTGGCGGCCACCACCGACCTGCCCGGGCCGGCCCGGGTGGCGCTGGCCAAGGCCGCCCGCCTGATCCAGGACAAGGCCTACAATCAGGCCGTCGCCGCCCTCGAAGCCTTTCAGGCCGGCGGCGGCCCCTTTCCCGGCCCGGAGGGCGACGACCCCCGGGGCGCCCACCACCCCGAGATTTATTTCGCCCTGGGCACCTGCCATCTCATGCAAAAAGCCTATGCGCCGGCAATCGAAGCCTACGAAAAAGCGCTCCAGAGGGATCCCGGCCACACATCCTCCTGGTTGAACCTGGCCCAGGCCGCCTACGGGCTTGGGGACTACACAGCCGCGGCCCGGGGGTTTGCCGAAGCCTACGACCGATCCCCGCAACCGGATCCCGAATATCTTTACAGCAGTGCCGCGGCCCTGCTCATGGCCGAGGATTACGGCGCCGCCGTCGCGGCCTTCGAGAAGCTTTTCGCCCGCCACGAAGACGCCGTCCAGACCGCCTGGCGGGAAAACTACGTTCATGCCTTGCTCTCCACAAACCAGGCCCGCCGGGCCCTGCCCCACATCCGCCACTTGGCCGGGTCCACCAGCGGCGAGAAACAGGTCCAGTGGCAGGAAATCCTGCTGCACCAGTACCTCGAACTCGACATGGCCCGGGAGGCCCGGAATCGGATCCTGCGGCTGACCCGGGAGGCCCCCCTGCGGGACAAGTGGTGGCAGGCCCTGGCCCATGTGGCCCTGCGGGACAACTGCTACGAGGAGGCCCTCATGGCCATGACGGTGGTGGGCTTTCTGAGGCCCCTTTCCCGCCAGGAAACACGCCTGTTGGCCGATCTGAACCTGCAGGTGAGCATCCCGGCCAAGGCGGCCCCCCTCTATGCGGAGGCCCTCGCCCAGGGCAACGATCCCCGCCTGTTGAAAAACCTCGTGCGGGCCCTGCAGCAGCTCGGCCGCCTGGAAGAGGCCCTGGCGGCCATCCGGCAGTTCGCACCGGACGCCCGCGACGGGGAGCTATTGATGACCGGAGCCGACCTGCTCTACGCCCTGGAACGTTTCGCGGAAGCCGGCAAAGCCTATCGTCGGGCGGCCGATACCGACCCGAAACGGGCCGGGCGGGCCTGGCTGATGGCCGGTTATGCCGCCCTGCAGCTCCAGGATGCGGCCGCCGGCCGGGAGGCCCTGACCAAGGCCGCCGCCTTCGAAGGACAGCGCCAAGCAGCGCTGGTGGCCATGCGCCGCCTGCCGGACGATACGCCGTCAGAAGCGGAAGCGGAGAAAGGCAAGGAAGATGCCACAGGTTCCCGGCCTTCGCCGGGATGACGGGTGGTGGGCGATTGGCGCCATCAAAGCGGAAAAGGCAGCCGCATCCCGACCAGGAGACCACGGCTGCCTTCAGGACGAAGCCCCCGGCAAAGGGAGCCTCGGTGGGAAATCTACACCGAAAGCCCTCCTGCGTCAATTGCCGGAACGGCGCCGTCGGTCGAAGCGGCCGGCGGCGGCAAATGCCAACGCAAGCGAAGGAGGGAGGAACAACATGCGACGCACGGGATTGATTTGGGCACTGGCATGGTTTCTTTTGTGGACCGGAGCGCCGGCCGCGGTGGCGGAGGAGCCCCCCGAAAAACCCCAGCAGTTGGAGGACATGGTGGTGGAGGACAGGATCGGCGCCCCCGGCATCCAACAGACCCCCACCGGCACCGTGATCGACCTGCAGGAATTCAAGACCATCGGCCCCCAGACCAGCATCCTGGACACGTTGCGGAGCCGGGCGGCGGTGGACTTCCGGGGGAACAACAGCCTGGACCCGGGCATCGACTCGATCTTTCTGCGGGGCTTTGGCTCAGACCGTTTCGTCACGGCCATCGACAGCCTGACGGTGCAGAAGACCGGGGGGCGCAAGTCCAGCAACATCGTGGACTTCGCCCTGCTGCCCACCTTTCTGATCAAAGAGGTGGAGATCCTGCCCGGGCCCCATTCGGCCCTCTACGACAGCAAGAGCATCGGCGGCGTCATCAATATGGTTTCGCAAAAGCCCCGCCGCCACGCAAGCCTCAAACCGGACGTGGCCCTGAGCGCCAGCTACGGCTCCTACGAGACTCAGAACTATCTGGCCACCGTTCAGGGCGCGGTCCAGAACTTCACCTATGACACGGCTTACTGGCGCTATCTCACCGACGGCTACCTGCGCAACAGCGAAACCGACATCGAAACCCTCTACGGGCGCATCGGCTACCTGCTGCCGGCGGACGGGTTCGTCACCCTGGCCCTCTCGGGCACCGACACCGACCGGGACGAGCCGGTCAACAACCCCAGCGCCCGTTCCGGGGACTTTAGATCGCGCTACCCCCGCACCGAAGGCGCCGCCTTCGACGAAGACCAGGACCCCACATGGGACGGCGAGTCCCACTCCTGGCGTTTGAACCTCGAGCAGCCCTCGCCCATCGGCCTGATCAACCTGGGGGGCTACTACAGCAAGGAACAGCGGAACCGGGAGCAATTCGCCAATCCCGGTGACACCGAGCGCACGGAGCTGGACACCACTTGGTGGTCCGAGGGCCTCAAGCTCACGGACGACATCCAGTGGGCGGCCAACCACACCACCACCGTGGGCTTCGACCTGTCCCGCCAGTACGACAACGGCAACACCACGGGCGGGGGCAAAGAGGAGCGGATCGCCAAGAATAGCGGTTTTCTGCAGCACCGCTGGGACATCCTGCCATCCCTGGAGTTCACCCCGGGGCTGCGCTACGAGTACGTCAAGATCCACATCAGCAACTTGCAGAACGCCGCAACCGGCGCGCTCTGGAACCCGGCCTACAAGGAAATGGTCAGCCGGAACTGGAACCAGTTCGTCCCCAAGTCCTTCCTGACCTACAAGATGGACGAACTGGCCCCCTGGCTGCGGGACACCTCCCTTTCGGCGGGGGTCAGCAAGATCTGGCGCGCCCCCGACAACCATGGCCAATACAACCCCCAAGGGCGCCCGGCCGGCCTCTTCCTGGACCCCGAGCACGGTGTGGGCTACGATCTCATTTTGAGCCGCCGCCTGTGGGGGGACATCGCCTTCAAGATCAACTACTCCTTCTACGACATCGAGGACTACATCGCCGGTAACCAGACATTTGCCGAAAACTCGGGGCCCGGCGCCGGGGCCCAGCGCTTCAGCGACTACCAGATCAATCTGGAGGAGGTCTGGCGCCACGGCATCGACGTGGAGGTGGGGGGCCACCTGCTGAAGGATCTTTCCTTCTACCTCGGCTATTCCTGGCAGGACTTCGACAACCGGGGCGACGAGCCGGGTGGGCAGACGGAGCTGGACCAGCGCGCCGATCACCGCGTGAGCGCCGGCCTGCGCTACCAGCTTTTCGAAAAGACCACCCTGATGCTGGACTACTACTACCAGGACGACGAGGTCACCGAAATTTCCGAGGAGATCGCCCCGGACGTCTACGACTTCCGGGAGGTGGCGATCGACTCCTACCACACCGTGGATTTCGGCATCGAACAGGTCCTTTTCGAAAACAAGTGGCTGCTCCAGAAGTCGGTGCTGAACCTCTACGTGAGGAACCTCTTCGACGAGGAATACTACGACAGCACGGGCTTTCCGGCCGTAGACCGCTTTTACGGCGCCTCGTTGAAGGTCACCTTTTAGGGCCGCGGTAAGAAACAATTCCACAATACGGAGTCTTCCGCCATGAAAAAACAGATCCGTTCGACGCTCGGCCTGGCTTTCGGCCTGGTTTTCTTCTGCTGCACCGCCGCCACCGCGGCCCCCTTCGACACCGCCGTCAGCACGGCCATGCAGACCCTTTCCCTGGGCAAAGGCGATTCTGGGCTCCTGCTGATGACCGACGCCCCCTGCGTCAAGGTAGACGGCCGAAACGCCCCGCCCTACCTGGCAACCGCCCAGGAACTCACCGGCTGCAGCGTGGGTCGCGGCAACCTGCTCTTCTTCCAGCGCCCCCAGTCCCACCCCCTGCGCTTCATGCTCTTCCACAAGGCATCCGGCGAAGCGGTCATCATCAGCCCGGGGGAGCAGGGCTGGTCGGCCCAGAATCTCAACCTGGGGCCGGCAGCCATTTCACAGCCCGCCTTCTGGGAGCGCACCGGCGATTACCAGGCCGGCCAGGATCTCTTCACCCTGGCCGCCCTGGACCACCTGGGCGAACCGGAACGCTTCGTCTCCGCCGCGGCGACCTTCGATCTGGACGAAGCCCGCTATCAGCGCCTGATCGAGGCCGGCAGCAACCCCTACGAGGTCGCCGGTCTTGTCAAATAGAGGCTTGGGAAATACCCCTTGGCCAAGGGCGCAGACCTCCATGAGCACCCGCTTGGCGACCACCTCGAAGGGGAAGCCCCCGGCCGACGCCGACAGCCCTCGGCTATCGGCGTTCGTGGCGGCCTGTTTCTTCCTGTCGGGGGCGGCCGGTCTGGTCTACCAGGTCATCTGGGTGCGCTTGATCGAAAAGGTCATCGGGAGCGCCCCTTTTGCCGTGGCCGCAGTGCTGTCGGTCTTTATGGCCGGCCTGGCCCTGGGAAGCTGGCGCGCGGGCCGGGTCATCGACCGGCGGCCCACCCGGGCGGCGCTGCTGGCGCTCTACGGCAAGCTCGAACTGGGCATCGGCGTGCTGGCGCTGGCCGTGCCCTGTGCCATGGCCGCCGCCCGGCCGGTCTATCAGGCGTTCTACGACCCCCTGCTGGAGCATTTCTGGTGCCACCAGGCGGCGGCCCTGGCCGGCTGCGCCCTGGTGCTGATCCCGCCCGCAGCCCTGATGGGCGCCACCCTGCCGGTCCTATGCCGCTTCTATGTCCGGCGCCTGGACCACCTGGGGCGCCGCACCGGCTGGCTCTATGGGCTGAACACGGCCGGGGCGGCTCTCGGTGTGGCGCTGTGCGGCCTGGTTCTCATCCCCCACCTGGGGGTTTGGCCGACCCTGAGGCTCTTCGCCGCGCTGAATTTTCTCATCGGGGGTGCCTGCCTATGGGTCGCCCGGCGGCTGGCCGCCGAGCCGGTGCCGCCCAAAGCCGGATCGCAGCAAAAGGTTCCCCCGATCCCCGCAGCGCCGGAACCCGAGCCCATTAACGGTATGGACCGCCAAATGCGCTGGGGGCTGGCGATCTTTGCCGTCTCCGGTTTCTGCGCCATGGCCTACGAGGTCCTCTGGACCCGCCTGCTGGGCCTCATCGCCGGCCCCACCACCTACTGTTTCACCCTGGTGGTGGCCACCTTCATCATCGGGCTGGCCGTGGGGGACATGAATCAGGCCAGGAAGAAAAACAGGACGATGGCGTCGAAGACGCCGGCTCAGACCGGGAGTGTCTCGGCGCCGGAGGCCGCCTCGAAACCGACCGAGGTGCCCGCGACCGAAGCCGCACCGGGC
>JAWOIA010000207.1:0-16267 GCA_046484885.1 Desulfosarcina sp.
TCAACCGGCTTGGGTTGATAATTGAACTGTACCGAAAATTTAAGCCGGAACATGTCCTTGAGGTTGATCTCGTTTCCGTAGTTCTTGATTTGGTTGAAGTAGTCCTCGACCCGCGCATGGGCCTCCTGAAGGGATGTGGACTTGGCCTGGGCGGTAAACAGATCCATCTGACCGGGAATGCTTTGATCGATGGCGTCGAGCAGATCGGTTTTCTCAAGGGCGATGCCGATCTGCTCGATATTGGAAATGCGGACATTGCGGATTGTTTTGTTCAACGCGGCGACCTGTGACTCAATGCTTTGGAAGGCCTGGGTGATTTTTGACAGTTTTGCCCGGACCAAAGTAAAGATCGCATCGTATTCACGCTGCAGTTGAACCTCCAGCCCCTGGATCTCATCGGCCAGGTTCGATTTGCGTTCCAGCCACTGGTCAAACGGGATTTCCACCCCTGACTTTTCGTAACGCCCTTCCAGTTCATTCTGCGGTTCCCGCAAATCGTTTTCCAGGCGCGTCAGGGATTTGGCAATGTCTTGCAGTTCCCCACGCACCTGATGGTATTCACTGCCCAAGGCGTCGGCAGTCAGGGCGCACAAATTTTCCGGCGCCGCTGTTTCAAAAACCTCCAGCTGGCCATGATCCCGACTGACCTGGTTCCACTGCTCCTCCCATTTTTGCTGAACGGTGAAGGTGTGATTGTGCTGCTGGCGCAGCGACCGGTGGGCCTCTTTTTTCATTTCAGCGGCTCGTTTGAGGCGCTGCCAATCATCAACCTGCCGAGCGATGGCGGCCTCGATTGTTTCCAAACGCGGCCAGTCCAGCGACAGGGTCTGCAATTCATCCAGGTTTTTGAGGATGGCTTCCTTGGCTTGGATCGACGTCTGCAGGTTTTTTCGCTCCTGCTGTTTGGTGGCTGCGTTTTCGGCGATGTCAATGCAGGCCAGGGTTTTGGAAATGCTGGTTTCAAGCCGTATTTTGCGCGCCGCGAGAGGCTCGGCGTCGGTTTCGGCAACAAACCAGACCGAAGCCGGCACATTGAGTCCAAAACCCTTGAAGCGGCCCTGGGCATCGACCCATTCGATAACCTGGGCCGATGCCGCCAGAAACTTTTTTTCATCGGCCAGCACATCGCTTGCCACGAGGCTGGAAAGATCGTTGGCGATCATGAAGCGCAACAGAGCCCGGTGCCGTTCGTCGAAACCGGCTTCCTGCCAGACATGCTGCAGGGTTTTGGCAGCCGTCTGCCGGATCACCTGCTCACGTTCACGCTGCACGGCCTTGAGTTGTTTCCTCAGGGCTTCGAGATCGTGGTTTTCGGAGCTGGAAAGGGCATGATCCAATTCAACGGCGGCATGGATCAGCGCATCCAGTTCCTGTTTGACGATGGATCGCGAGAAAGATTGCGTCTGGAGCGTCAACTCCTGATAGCGCGCTTTTTTTCTTTCCAATTCGCTTTTGGTCGTCTCGGCTTCGCTCAGGCGTTTGGTCAAGGATAGCATCGTCTGGACCTGCGCCTCGATCTGTTCCTCAAGCTGTCTGCATTGGCGTGCCAGGCGCTCTTTTTCAGTCGCCAAATGGGCCAGACGAACGGTGGACACATGGAAAAGCCGCTCGGCATGGCCAAGCCGGTGTGATTCTGTTTCGGCCATGCGTGTGCGGATGTTCTGGTAGCGCAGCATGAACGGCTTCAAACTTTCCAATTCCTGGAGGTCGATCCGTAACTGGTTGATATGGCGATATTTCTGCTCGAAGTCCTGGGCCAGGTGAAAACGGGTCCGGATCGCTCCTTTTTCAACGATCTGGATCAGCAGTCGCTGAACGTCGGCGCTGTCAATGCGGTCAAGCCGAAGCAGCCCCTGCATCAGTTTGCGCAGGAGGCGGTAATTGGTTTTGGGAAGATCAAACAAGGGGACATTGAATTTTCCGCTGGCGTGCTGTCCCAAAAGGGCTTCTTCGTAGCGTTCGAATTTATCGAAGCGCACAAAGTCCCGTTCGAAAAACTGGGCCTGAACCGCTTGAAGCGGGGCGGGCGTGTTGTCCGGATTGAGGAAGTCTTTGAGGTCAAAGGGTCCGTTGAATACGAAATTGACCCGCGAATCCGATTCGCCGGTGCCATGGACGCCCACGGTGCGGATACTGCCGGTAATGGTGCGCACCTCGAACAGGATATAGGAGCCTTCGGGCCGAAAGTAAAAGCTCATCGACTCGCCGACGGATTTGATGAAGGTCATCTCATTGATGGTCGGGAAAAAAAGGAATTGAATCAAGGCGATCAAACTCGTTTTGCCCACATTGTTGGCGCCTACCAGGTGGATGGCCTGAACGTCGAAATTAAGGCTGAGGGTGTCGAACATCCCACTGTTGATCAGCCCGATTTTGCGGATACTGCCGGAGTAGTTATTCATCGCTCGGGTTTTCTTCGGGGGCGGTCGTTTCGTCGGTATGGATTTGCTGGTGCAGTTGACGCGCCATGTTGATCAGCCGTTCGGAGGGTCGGCGCAAGGTCAACGTCCGCGCGTCGGCTTGATATTCTAAAAAACCTTTGTTGGCCAAACGCTTAAATAGCATTTCCAATGCGCTCTGATCCTCGTTGTCGATGGCGACCTGGCTCAAATACTCTTTGCCATAACCGTCACGAAACCAGTCCAATTCGGTCCAGGGGATATTGAGTTGAAACAGATCCGCATATTGTTTCCCCTTTTCCAGCCACAAGTCCGTCAGCAGGAAAAGGACCACCGTGGCCTGTTTTTCCTCCTGGCTGAGGGCTTTGTTTTCCTTTTCCAGAAAGATCACCTGCTTGTCCCGGGTGAGGGAAAAACCGCTCAATGCCAGATGTTCCCGGAACCAGTAGAAGTGCCGGTCGAGAATATGATACCAACGATCGTACGCGTGCCGGTAAAGGTCGGAGTCGCTGAACTGGTAGCCCCGCAGCAGCACCTGGATAATCTTTTGGGTGTCCTGCGGCAGATTAGTGGACATGGGCCTCATCCCAGGCAATATCGAAATCTTCCAGTTCCACGGCAAACTCCTTCAAATCCCCGCAAAAGGTCCGCCGGGCCATTTGAACGGTAAACGGCGGGTTGGACATGACCAGCGGCAGGACCATCGCCTTGAGTTGTTCACCCGGTGGGTAGGCGGCAAACTCGCGGGTTACAAAGCCCGGCCAGCTGGTGATGTGGCGGCGGGCTTGTAAACGGTCCATCCAGACATGCTCAAAAAGCAGCAGGCCTTCGGCCGCCTCCTCCTGCGGGGGGCTGAAGTTGAGGGGGCGCGGTTGAGGAATCAATTTTCGGTGAGCCACGTCGCTAAAAAAAAGACCCAGTTTTTCCAGCGGGGCCGCTTGGTTTGACAGAAGACCCGCAGCCACGACCGTTTCAGCCTGCAGATGCCGCCAGAGCGCGTCCAGGTTCCCCAAACAGGCGGCCAAGGCATCTTTGATGCTTTTTTCTTCGATCAACGAGTTGAGCAGCGAGCGGCTGGTATCGATCAGGGTTTCAAAATGTCGAATCAGCGTATAGTCGATGTAACGGATATCGATGAGCAGCCGCGACCGACGGGATTGAAGCTCCACCGACTCAGCGAGCAAGGTGATGTTGGCCGCCAAATCAGCCATTCGCTGGCGCAACCGCCCCATTTTTTGCACCGATTCGGCAGTGGGGTCGATCAGTTCCTGCAAGGGTTCGATATAACGACGGTGAACGGTTTTCAGCTCATAAATCCGTTCTTCGATCCCTTTGGCACCGCTGTTGCGTTTCATGTCGCCGAAGGTGCGCATGCAGGCCTGGTAATGCTGATATCCGCTTTCACGTACTTCCCGGACCACCAGGTAGATCTTGTCGACCGTGTCGGCGATCATCTCCAATGCCGGCGCTTCGGCAAAGAGATGCTGTTGCAGGAGGTCGGTCAGCTTACCGATTTCAACGATTTGGTCCCGCAAAAAACCGGCGTGGGTCAGTTTGCCGCGGCGCTCGTAAAAATTAACCAGGCCGGCTACGATTGGGTGGACGGTGTATTCGAACTCACCTGCTTCGCTGAGAATGGATGTTCGGCAATAGCGCTCGATCAATTTGTCTTTATCGGCCGGTGCAATGGTCTGCCGTTCCATGTAGGCCAACAACCGCGCCCGGCTGATCACCCCCGGTTCGGCGCAAAGGTCCACGATCAGGCCAGGGTTCAGTCCGGCAGTTGCCAAAAAAGCGTGAAAGGTGGAGAGAGACATCGCTGTTGTCTTTGGATGGGGTCGGTAGTTGCCTGATGCACGCCTGGACCGAAGGTAGCGGGCATCACCGGTTTTGTCAAGAAAACAAGGCCTTCTCGATCGTGCCCGACCGCGTGCTCACCGGATCAGGAAATGATGGACCTGGCGCGGATCCAGGCGGCTCACCGCCACCGCTGCCAGTTCATTTTCCATCTCGGCGAACAGGGCCTCGAAAACCGTTCCTAACCGTTGGGACAGATCGGCGGGAGGCAGGCCCGACGAGTCGGCCGCCCAGGTGAGAAATTCGGCTTTTTTTTCGTTGCCGATGAAGCGGCGTCCAGCATGATGCGTCCACAGGCTGGTGAAAAAGGTCTTGAATGGTCCCAGCGCAATCCAGACGATCTTGGTGGTTTGATCGAGCGGCGCCATTTTCAGCCATGCCCGCGCCCACAGGGTCAGCAGCAGGTTTTTGTAGGTCAGCAGCCCGACCTGGTCGAACGGTTGCATGGGTGGGGCCATTTGCTGCAACAGCTGGTCCACTGCCATGACCTGATTTAAACCCCGTTTGGTGGCGGCGAGCTCGGCGCGGGTTTGAAACTCACGATAGTGGGAGACGCTGCCGGACGGATCGAAAAATTTGGGCTTGTCGATCAACAGCCCCCCCAGCAGGCCCAGCCACATCTCGTCCCAGAAGGTGAGTTCGAGTTGTTGGGACTGGAACCAGCTCTCCTTGCGCCAGCGGGCGGCCGTCCATTTCAGCTGCAGGGCGCCGGCGAAGCCGGTGCGGAAAATATCCACCAGCAGGTGGCGCTGCAGCAGCGCGCAAGCGTTGATTTCGCGTTCAGCGTCGCTCTTGGCGGTCATCCGTTCCAGACCGATGCCGAGGTAGCCGCTGACCTTGGAAACCACCGCTTTGAGCTGATCGCGAGCCCGGATGACCGCCTGATCGGCCGATGCGACCTGGTTGCAAAGGTTGGCCAGCTCAGCCTGGAGCTGCTGGATCACATGCTGCTCTGGCACCCCCTTGAGTGCGCGCACAAAAAGGTTATCACCTTCGAGAAAGGCGGTCGCCATCTGGGGTACCGGAAAGCGGTCGGCTTCCAAGGCGATTTTTCGGAACACTTTTTTGCCTCTGGCGGCGAGATCGCCCCGACGCAGCGGCTGATAGACGCCGATGGCCTCGTGAAAGGGCAAAAACCCTTTTTCAGCCAGCCGGACATTTCGCAGTCGCAGCAACTCCTCTTCGGTTTCGGCGGGAATGACGCTCATGGCTTCCAACAGCAGCCCCTGGTAGCGGGGGTGGTCAAAGCCGGAGAGACGGTGAAGCAGTTGGCTCAGCATCTCATTGCGCCGGGCCTTGGCCCGTTCCTCCTTGGGGGTGCCGACCGGATAGTCCAGCATGCGCACGTAAAAGGTGTCGTCATCCGTAAAAAACCCGTCACCGAAATCAGATGAACTTTGATCGTGCTCCCGGATGATGAGCTCAACGTTTCCAAAGAGGTACCACTCCAGATACTCCAGCTTTTCGTCGTAACACCATTGGATCAGCCGATCGGGATCAGCCCGCAGCAGCAGCTGCAGCCATCGGGTCGCCAGCTGGTGGCTCAGCCGATCCCGGCTCCAGGTTTCCATGTCCAGCAGGTATTCCCACTGGCGGCTGGAAGCCAGGGCGATCAGGGGCAGGGCGTCGTTGGGGCCGATGTCATGGATGAGAAAATGGAGCTCCTCTTCCGGAAAGGAGTGCACCAGCGCTGCCGGCTGGGGGTGTTTGAGAATGGCGGCCATGGCCTGCTCGGCCGGCAGCAGCAGAACCCGCTGCCGGGTTTCGGTCAGTTGAGCGATTCGATCCGCATGGGTGCGGGGTACAAGGGGGGTATGGGTCACGGGGTGATCCCTCCTGTCGGTGCTAAGCACCACGATAACATAAAATCACACCCTAACAAACAGGGATTTCGGTGCGGCGCTCAGCGGTCGACGCCCCGGTTGATCCGGGTGAGCAGCAGCAGGCCGGGAAGGGCCACCAGCGTGCAGAACAGGAAAAAGGCCGGCCACCCCATCTGGGTCGCCAAGTAGCCCGTCGGGGCTGCGGCCAGCACGCGCGGGATGCCCATGAGGCTTGTCAGCAGGGCATATTGGGTGGCGGTGAAGCGCTTGTCGGTGATGCTGGCCATGTAAGCCGCGTAGGCCGCGGTGCCCATTCCGCTGCTCAGGTTTTCAAAGGCAATCACCGCCGACAGGGCTGTCAAACTGGGTCCGATGAGTGCCAGCAGAGTGAACCCAGCCGTGGAGGCGGCCTGAAGAATGCCGAACACCCAGAGACTGTGGTAAATGCCCATCCGGAGCATGGCCAGACCCCCCAGGATGCTGCCGCCGATGGTGGCCCAGAACCCAAACAGTTTGACCACCGCGCCGATCTCGCTTTTTGAAAAACCAATGTCCAAGTAAAACGGGGTGGTCATGGCCGCGGCCATGGTATCTCCGATTTTATACAGCAGAATGAAGGCGAGGATCCACCAGGCGCCCGACCGGTTAAAATACTCGACCAGGGGTTCCACCACAGCCGCCTTGAGGGTCATGGGAAAAGCGTCAACAAGGGGTTCCGGTGTCAGGACGGTGGTGATCACTCCGGGCAGCAGACACAGGGCCATGATCAGATAAACCATGGAAAACGGCAGGTGATCGGCCAGAATCAGTCCACCGCCCGAGGCCAGGAGCATGCCGATGCGATAGCCGTTGATGTAGAGCGAGGATCCCAGGCCCAGTTCCCGGTCGGAGAGGTCCTCCCGTCGGTAGGCGTCCACCACGATATCCTGGGAGGCGCTGAAGAAAGCTACCGCCAAAGCGGCCAGGGCCAATATTTCTGGACGGGCCACCGGGTCGCTGAACCCCAGCCCGGTCAGCGCGGCCATCAGTGACAACTGGGAGATAAGCATCCATCCCCGCCGCCGCCCCAAAAAGGGCAGGGTGAAACGGTCGAAGAGGGGTGCCCAGATAAATTTGAGGGTGTAGGGCAGTCCCACCAGGGACATCAACCCGATGGTGGTCAGATTCACCCCCGACTCTTTCATCCAGGCCTGGAGCACCGAGAGGGTCAGCAGCAGGGGCAGGCCGCAGGAAAACCCCATTACCAGGGCCACTGCCATGCGGCGGTGGAATGCGGCCGATACAAATCGCTGCTGGGCCATTGGATCGGAGGAGCTGGTGAGACGTCGGTGTTTTGCCGGGAGCGGTGGTTTCAGGGCCAGGTACCGCCGTTTAAGTGAGCCAGGACAATCCGGACCATCCGGCGCAGGGGTTCGGCCGCGCCCCAAAGCAGCTGGTCGCCCACCGTGAAGGCGGTCAGGTAGGTTGGCCCCAGGTTCATTTTGCGAATACGACCCACGGGGATGGAAAGCGTCCCTGAGACGGCCGCCGGGGTGAGTTGTGCCAAAGTGGCTGCCCGGTCATTGGGGACCAGCGTGACCCATTCGTTGGCCTCTGCGATGGTTTTTTCGATCGCATCCAGAGGAATGGCTTCGGTCAGCTTGATGGTCAGGGCCTGACTGTGGCAGCGCATGGCGCCCACGCGGACGCATTGCCCATCGATGGCGATGGGCCGCTCCGATCGCCCCAGGATCTTGTTGGTCTCAACCAGCCCCTTCCACTCTTCGCGGGTCTGTCCGTTGGGCATGGCGCGGTCAATCCAGGGAATCAGGCTGGCCGCCAGGGGTGCGTCGAAACGGCTGATGGGGAATTCAGGCCCGGCCAGGGTTTGGGTGATCTGCCGGTCCAGATCTAAAACAGACGCGGCCGGATCGGCCAGATGACCCTTGGCGCCGTCGCCGATCAGCCCCATTTGGATCACCAGTTCGCGCATATGGTTGGCACCGGCGCCCGAGGCGCTCTGGTAGGTCATGGAGGTGAGCCACTCAACCCAGTTCGCCCTGAACAGTCCGCCCAGAGCCATCAGCATCAACGAGACGGTGCAGTTGCCGCCGATATAATCTTTGATGCCAGCCGCAAGGGCCTGGTCGATCACCGGGCGGTTGACCGGGTCCAAAACGATGACGCTGTCCGTTTGCATCCGCAGGGTGGATGCGGCATCGATCCAATAGCCGTCCCATCCCCGCTGTCGCAGTTGCGGGTGGGTCTGTTCGGTATAGCTGCCGCCCTGACACGAGACGACGACCGCCGTCTGGGCCAATTTTTCCAAATCGTTGGCATCCAGAACCGGCTGGGGCCCGTTTCCTAAGTCAGGTCCGTCTTTTCCGGCCTGGGAGGTGGAAAAAAAGACCGGATAGAAACTGCAAAAATCGTCTTCGGATTTCATGCGATCGATCAGAACCGATCCCACCATTCCACGCCATCCAACGATGCCAACGCTGATCATTGACGTCCATCTCCTCTCTATTTCGCATGATACTTCACAGAAGCTTCACTCTTTTTCAAACCGGTCAGAGGCTGGCGCTGGGGCTGAATGAAGCCCGGCCGCGTCCCCGCTGGGGGCCGGGAGCCTGTGTTTTTCCCTCCCATAAGGTTCCAGCGGCCGGGTTGTCAAGGCGTTTTGTTCATTTTAGCGCCAAATCCATCGGCCCGAAGCGGCGCTTCAGGCAAGCAACCGGCGCCTAAACCGGCTATGGGGAGGGTTTGCGCCGGCCGAGAGGTGTCTCGGGATGGGTTGGTCAGTGGTGAATAGTCGGCCGCTGCTGCCGGGTTCACAGCCCTTCAGGCATGTCCGTCCAGTCGTCGGTCAGAAAGCGGGTGATGGTTTCCAGGAACAGCTCCGGCGCCTCCACCGGAATCGAGTGGCCTGAACCCTTGACCACCAGATGGCGGCCGCCGCTTTTTTCAGCAGTTTCCACCGCCCCGGCAACGCTGACCAAGGGGTCATCGGAACCGCACATCACCAGCAGGGGTTTGCCCAGGGGGCCGAGCATGCCGCGCAGCGCCGGGTACCCGGCCATGGCCGTGAAATGGGCAGCCAGGCAGGGCTGCCGGTTGCGCCGGATGATGGTTGCGGCGATGCGATCGAGTATCTTGGCGTTCTGGGTCAGATAGCGCTCCCCAAAAACGTGGGGCATGACGGCGCTCACCAGGGCGTCGAGCCCGGCCGTCTCAATGATGGCCTGCCACGACCGGACGATGAGCCGGGCACGCATCGTTTCCCGCACGCCGGCCGAGCACATCACCAGCCGATCGACCGCTGGTGACTCCCGTCGGGCCATGGCATAGGCCAGCAGGGCGCCATGGCTCATCCCAACCAGGCAGACCGGCCCCAGTTTCAGGTGCCGGATCAGGGCCAGCAGGTCCGCCAGATGCAGGTCCAGGGAGAGGGGCAACTGGCCCAGTTCACTTTCACCCTGACCCCGCGCATCGTAGAGCAGTGAACGCAACTGCGGTTTCAGGGAGGCGGCAATCACCTTCCAATACATGGTGGTCTGCAGGGTCCCGTTCAAAAAAACCACCGCCTGTCGGGCAAGCTCAAACCCAATGGTTTCGTAGTACAGGCTGCATCCGTCCAGGGTTCGGAAATAAGCCATGTGGCGGCCATCCTCTGTTGGGGTTGCGACACGAACAAAATTGGCATTGAGCATACCATATGCGCTGTCAATTTTGAAGCGCCGGGCCCGGCAGGTGCCAACATAAGGCCTTGACACCCGCCGGCCCGACTTTTAAAAAGAGCCTTTGGTCGACCCCCGTTGAGGTACCGAATCATGTGGTTGGATCACGCTCTCGAATTCCACAGAAACGCTGTCGCTCGGATGCCGTCGCCGGATGACCGGCATCCCGGTGTCGCTTTCCAGGTGCAAGGCAGGCCATTGCAACAATTCTGCACCTGCCAGAAACGGGGCAAGGGGACCTGCGCGCATCTGAAGGCCCTTTCCAATGCCCTGAAGCAGTTCGATTCGGCACCCCCGAGCCTCACCCTCGAAACCCAATTCATCGCCAGCGTCTGGTATGAGATGGCAGTGGTGCTCAGCCAGGGTGATCAATTGACACCCGAAGGAACGCGGGTTCGGTTTTTTAATGACGGCACCCGAACCAGCTTGAAAGTGCTGACCCCTGATGGGGATGCCGTCATTACCTACGGGTCCGCCAGCGGCGACCGCAACCGCTTGGCTGAGCGCCTGGGGGCATCTCCGTCGCAGGAGGGTCATGCGGTCCCGAACCGTTGCGAGATCATCCGGCGCATGCAACTGCTGACCATGACCGATGTCGAGCGTCAACTGCATGACCGCAAGATGCGATCCCGGCGTCAGGTTCTGGAAGGCAGCCTCTGGTTCCGTCTGGCCTATCACTGTTTCATGGAATTCGAACCGCAAACCTGCCGACTCCATCCCTCGGTCAATGAAGAGACCGGCGCGTTTATCGTGACCGGCCTCGACCGCAATAATGATTTTATTTTTCACCTCAGCGTCCCCCGCAATCGGGTTCGTTCGCTGTTGACCTGCCTGCGGCATTGTCTGCCCAATCAGCACGACTTGCCCATTCATCCCATACCGTTGAAAAGCCTGTTTCGGGTGAGCCAAAAAACCGAGACCGATCTGGATGTTTTCCCCATTATCCAATTGATGCAGGCCCAAGGCGAGGATCGTTTCTTCTCGCGTGAAGACCTTGAACCGTTTATTTACGGCGACCTGGTGTACCTGCGTGAACTGAAGATCTTGGCTGAGCTGGAAAAGCCGGACAGGCCCCGCCAATTCGCCACCCCGCGGCGAATGACCTTCAAGCGGTATCAGATTCCCAGTTTCATCGAGGCCATGGGGGATGCGTTGGCAGGGGACGCTGTTATCGTCGATCCGGACGTTAAGGGGCTGAAACTGCTTCACCAGTGGGATACGGTGACCCTGGCACCGGAAGCCATCGACAGGGATTGGTGTTGGCTCTCCATTTCCTATGGTTTCGGGGATGAAAGCGTCTCTTTGGCGGACATCCGAAAGGCGCATCAGGAATCAACGCGCTACATCGGGACCGCCAGTGGGTGGATTGACACCCAGTCTCCGGCCATTGAGGCCTTGCTCGCGCTGTCCGACCAATTGGCGCCGGATCGATTCAGTCAGGATGGCCATCTGGTCAAACTGTCCCGCCCGGAACTGTTTCGTTTCAATGCGTTGGGAGAGCGCCCGCCCCGGGTTGTCGGGGATTCGGACCTGGGCAAGACCCTTTCACGCCTGCTGACCCTTAAACCCGCGGCACCTCCCGATGATCCGGGGTTGACGTCAACCTTGCGCGATTACCAGAAAATCGGACTGCAATGGCTGTGGTGGTTGTGGGAAAACCGCCTCGGCGGTCTGCTGTGTGACGACATGGGGTTGGGGAAAACCCATCAGGTCATGGCCCTGATGATGTGCATCTATCAACGTGAGAAGGAGCGGCGCCCCTTTCTGATCATTTGTCCCACCACCGTGTTGACGCACTGGATCGTCAAAATCGGGCAACATGCGCCGGCGCTTACCACCGTGGCCTACTACGGCGGCGACCGTAATCGGGTTGACGCCGTCTGCGGCGCAGATGTGCTGCTTACCTCCTATGGCCTGCTGCTCAGGGATATCGAGCCGTTAAAAACCATCGATTTTAGTTTGGCCGTGTTTGACGAAATTCAGCAAATAAAAAACGCCGACACCCAAACATACCAGGCGGCCTGCCTGATCAAGGCGGCCGTTAAACTGGGCCTGAGCGGCACACCCATTGAAAATTCGGTGCTGGAGCTCAAAGCGCTGATGGATGTGGTGGTTCCTGGCTATTTGGGCACGAACCAGGCATTTTACGAACGTTTTCGGTTTGATACGGCGGCGGACCGGCTGGCTGTGGAGAACCGGGCGCAACTGCGTCGACTGATTTTTCCCTTTACATTGCGGCGGCTTAAACAGCGTGTGCTGGATGAACTGCCAGCAAAGATTGAAGATATCCGCTTTTGTGAACTCACCGCTGTGCAGGTCAAGCTCTATCGGGATGCCATCGCCTCCCGGGCCGCTGGGATCATGTCAAGTCTACAGCGTGACGATGAAGCGGTTCCCTACATTCACATTTTCGCTCTGCTCACGCTGCTCAAACAGATATGCAACCACCCCGCCCTGGTGGGTCAGCCAGAACTGGGCGGCAACAGCCTGGAGTCGGGGAAATGGGAGGTGTTCAAGGAGCTGCTGACCGAGAGCCTGGCTTCGGGTCAGAAGGTCGTCATTTACAGCCAATTCGCTGCAATGGTAGCCATCATCGCCGCTCATCTGAACCAGCGGGGTATCGAGCATGTGGTTCTGACCGGCGCCAGTCGCCATCGCGGGCGACTGATCGAGCGGTTCAACAGCCTGCCGGACTGCAGGGTCTTTGTGGGCAGCTTGAAGGCCGGCGGTACCGGCATCGACTTGGTTGCCGGGTCGGTGGTCATTCATTACGACCGGTGGTGGAATGCCGCCCGGGAAGACCAGGCTACCGACAGGGTCCATCGCATCGGTCAGCGGCGCGGCGTCCAGGTTTTTAAACTGGTCACACGCGGCACCCTTGAGGAAAAGATCTCCGCCGTCATCGAAAAGAAACGCAAGCTGATGGCCGACATTGTGCGCGAAGACGATCCGGGGCTGCTGAAATCTTTCACCCGACTGGAATTAATCGAATTTTTATCCTGACCGACCAACGGCCGTGTCGCTTTGCCTTGCGGCCTGCGTTTTGACATCGGCCGCTGGCGGCCGCGTCGTTCCGAAATAGGAGATATTCACCCCCTGGCTCACGTGCAGCTAACATTGCCCCGGTATAAAGGTCGGAGGTGATGCAGGGGTTTGCGTGGCGAGCCCTCGAACAACCCGAACAATTGGTAACAAATGCTTGCGCTGCATTGCCGAATCGGTCTATATAGGGCCCTTCAGGAGCCAAACAAGGAGGTTCGAACATGTCGACCAAGTTTTATTGCAACAGTCCACTTTGCATGCATGCCGAGAAGGGTCCCTTTATTCTCGAACTGTGTCATGAAGCGGTCATGGACGGAAACAATCTGGCAACCGTTTTCTGTCACCGTTGTGGCAATCCTTTGAAACAGCTGCCTTCGGATACGCAAAAAGGAAACCGTTTTCATCGGTTCTATTGCCACAGCAGTGACTGCAGCGGCAACGAAAATGGCCTTTTTTTCATTGACCTGCCGGGTGAGGCAATCATGGACCAGAACAACATCGCGACCGTTTTTTGCCCTAAATGCGGAAAAGAGATGCGGTCCTTCGGCCAGGAATCCTGCGTAGCGATCAACTTTTAGGTGCGGGTTCGAGAACGATCCAGTCGTCTCAAAAAGGTCTGAATCAGCCAATACACCAATCGTGTTTGAGCTGGCCCCAACACAGTCGCAGTGGTCCCGGTCACCCGTATTCAGAAACTGCACCGTTCCTACCCCGCCGGGCGGCGGCCGCTTTTGCCGGCGGGCCGATCGGCGGGATTGGCTGTCGTCAGGCCCTTTGCGGTTTTAGCGGTGATAACGGGTAAGGGGGAAGCGTGCGGTTCAACAGCGTGGTCTTCTCCGGTGGCGGATGTCGGTGTGTGTGGCAGGCCGGATTCTGGCAGGTGGCTGCGGCTGCGTTGGATTTGGAGCAAGCCGTAATCGGCAGCGTCAGTGCCGGTGCGGCCATGGCCTGCCTGGCCAGGGCCGGTCGGATCCAGCAGGGTCTGGCTGCGTTTAAACGGCGTTTTTGTGCGAACCGCAGGAATTTTTATCCGGCCCATTGGGCCGGAGAACGGCCGGTTTTCCCCCACTACGGGATCTTTCGGGAAGGTCTTCTGTCCGTCCTGGACGAAGAAGCCATGCACCGCCTGAAAGCTTCACCCGACATCCGGGTACTGCTGGCGCTGCCGCCTGCCGGCTTGCCTGGGCAACTGGCTGCGGCGCTGGGCATCGGCGCCTACATCCTGGAGCGGCATCTTCTCAAGCCCATGCACCCCAGCTGGTCCCGCAGGCTGGGGTTTCGACCACTGACGCTAAGTGTGCAAAGCTGCCTGGATTACCGGCAGGTGGCCGACCTCGTCCTGCAGTCCTCGTGCACCCCGCCTTTTGTGCCCCTGCAGTACCGCAGCCGCCAACCGGTGCTGGACGGCGGTCTGATCGACAACTGCCCGATTGCGACCGTGGCCGACGTACAGGGCCCCAGCCTGGTGCTCTTGTCGCGCCGCTATCGGCAAACGCGGTTTCCGAACGTCAGCGGCCGTCTCTATCTGCAGCCCTCCCAGGCACCGCCGATCGGTCGTTGGGATTACACCAATTCCAAGGGCTTGCAGGCAACCTTTGATCTGGGATGCAGGGATGCCGAAACCTTTCTGGCCCGGATCGGCCCTACCGCATCAGGCCCGGCAAAAACAGTGCAATCTGGGGAAAGGGAATCAGGAGCAGCGCCAAAAAAATCAGCGCAAAAAGGAAGGGCAGCGCCCCTTTGAAGATGGTTTCCAGCGGTACGTCCCGGACCACCCCGCTCACCACGTAGACGTTGACCCCCACCGGCGGGGTGATGACCCCCATCTGGGTGACCAGCACAATGATCACGCCGAACCAGATCGGGTCATAGCCCATGTCCATGACCACCGGAAAAAAGATAGGGATGGTGAGCAGGATCAGGGCCAGGGCGTCGATGAAACAACCGCCCACCAGGTAGAGAAACATGATAAAGGCCATGATCGCCCAGTGGGGAAGGGGCAATTCGCTGACCCAGGTGGCCAAGGCATAGGGAATGCGGGTAATGGCCAGGAAGTGTCCGAACATGGTGGCGCCGGCCACAATGACCATGACCATGCAGGAGATGCGTGTACTTTCCACCAGGGCCTGAATGAGCCCTTTCCAGACCAGACGCCCGGTGACCATCCCCAGGATGATCGCTCCTCCGGCACCGATCGCACCGGCTTCCGTGGGTGTAAAGAACCCGAGAAAAAGCCCCCCCATCACCAGAGCGAAAAGCACCAGGGTCTCGATGACGCCTTTGAGGGAGACTATTTTTTCTCGCAGGGTCGCTTTGGGGCCTCTGGGTGCGATGGCGGGGTTGATGGTGACCCAGATGAAGATGGCGGCGACAAAAAGCAGGCTGAGCAGAATACCCGGCAAAACCCCGGCGACGAACAGTTTGCCGATGGATTGCTCGGTCAGGATCCCGTAAACGATAAAAATGACGCTGGGCGGAATCAGGATGCCGAGGCTGCCGCCGGCGGCGACCGTTCCCGTGCCGAGGACCATGTCGTATTTGTAGCGTTTCATCTCCGGCAGGGCGACGGTTGCCATGGTGGCAGCGGCAGCGTTGGTCGAACCGCAGATGGCCGCAAATCCCGCGCACGAAGCAACTGTGGCGATGGCCAGGCCGCCCGGCAGGTGTCCGATGAAGCGGTAGGCGGTATCGAAAAGACGGCGGCTGATTCCGGCGTGAAACGTGACCTGCCCCATGAGAATAAACAGCGGCACCACGGTCAGACTGTAAGATCCGAAAATGGAGTAAAAATCCTTGGCAAGCATCCGCAGGCCGGCATTCCAGGAGACGACATAACTGAACCCCAGGACCCCCACCAGGGCCATGGCGAATCCCACCGGCATGCGGGAAAAAAGGACAATGATCAAAAGCACCAGTCCGATCAAACCGACTGTCGTTGGCTCCATTACCTGCCTCCTCTAAGCACCGTTGGGTTGGCCATCGCCCCTGCTCAAGCGGTCCATCTGAACCAGGGGGGTTCTCTTTTTGTCAGCACGAACCACAGGTCCATGACCAGCACCAGGCAGACCGCAGCGGATGCTACGGCAATCCCATACAAGATAGGATAAAATGGAAACCGCAAGGTCATGGAGACCTCGCCGTAGATCCGAAAGTCGTTGCCGTAGCGGATGCTTTCGAACGCCAGGATGACAAACAGAAAAATGCTCAGCAGGTGGGTGAGGGTGTAGATCACTTTGCGTAAGCCTGGAGCAAGCCTCAGAACGACCACCTCCACCGCGACATGGGCGCGCTGCAACGTGGTGTGAGCCAGCCCGGGGCGACTTCTCCGGCAGACGCGGGCCAATCGACGGTGTCAGCCTCCCCAAGCTCGGTGACGGCCAATGGCGTCGCCACTTCAACGATCACGGTTACCTTGTTGGCAAGCAACGGC
>JAWOIA010000243.1:0-5821 GCA_046484885.1 Desulfosarcina sp.
CATGGCCTGCTCCAGACACGACACGAAATCGACAACGTTCAGGTGCCGGCGCTTGAGGTCGACGATCGGATAGACCACCAGTTGACCCGGACCGTGGTAGGTGATGTTGCCGCCGCGGTCCGTCGGCACCACCGCAATCCCCTTCAGGGCCAGAAAATCATCGCTGACGCACAGGTTCTCCCGCCCACCCCGCCGGCCCAGGGTAAAGACCCGCGGGTGCTCCAGGCACAGGATCACGTCGGCATCCAGTTGACCGCTTGTTTTGGCGGCCACGATGGCCAGTTGCAGGTCCAAGGCGGTTTGGTACTCGGTCGGCGGCAAATCCACCCACCAGCAGGGCGGCATCTTGCTGTTGTTTTTCTCATGTGCCATGGGCAAGGTTCAATAAGTATGAAATAATAGCGCCATATCCCGGATAAACCGGAAACCCACAACCTTCAAGCACCAAATTACAAAACCCAATTTCCAAATAAATTCCAAATCTCAAACAAGGTCAAAAAACAACTGCCGTTGGCAATAGTTTGATGAAAATCCTTACCGTCTTATCGAATTGAGACGCCTTCTCTTTTCACCCACATGGTTTGGAATTTGATTTTTGGTTTTTGTGATTTGTCTGCTTTGATTAAATGGACGGATTCAAAACAACAATGTAACGCCACGAAGAAGAGCGGGGCGGCCGGACGGCCGCCCCTGTAGGCGGTTGGTATCAGCCCTGCAGACAAGGGTTGCGCGCCGCGGCGGTTTCGTCCAGGCGCCGCACTTTGGGGAACTGGGGCGACTCGTGCAGGCACTCGGGGCAATCGCGGGCCTCCTGGGCGATCTGCCGCATGGCGTCGATGAACTGGTCCAGCGTCTCCTTGGACTCGGATTCAGTCGGTTCGATCATGATGGCGCCGCTGACCACCAGCGGGAAGTAGATCGTGGGCGGGTGAAACCCGTGATCCATGAGCCGCTTGGCAATATCCAGGGTGCTGACATGATACTCCTGCTGCCGTTTATCGGTAAAGACGCACTCGTGCATGCAGGGCCGGTCGTAGGGCAGATGATAGTGCCCCTTGAGGCGCTCTTTGATGTAGTTGGCGTTGAGAACCGCATACTGGCTGGCCAGTTTGAGATGGGGCCCCATGCTCAGAATATAGCTGTAGGCCCGCACCAGGATACCGAAGTTGCCGAAAAAGGCATGCACCCGGCCTACCGAGAGCGGGTGGTCCTCGTCCAGGCGGTAGGTGTCGCCCTCCTTGACCACCCGGGGCACGGGCAGGAACGGTTCCAGCTCCGGCGTCACGCATACCGGGCCGGCACCCGGGCCGCCACCGCCGTGGGGGGTGGAGAAAGTCTTGTGCAGGTTCAGATGCAGCACGTCCACGCCGATGGCCCCGATGTTGACCATGCCCATGACGGCGTTCATGTTGGCGCCGTCGCCGTAGACCAGGCCGCCTTTGCCATGGACGATGTCGGCCACCTGGCGGATGTTGTCTTCAAACAGGCCCAAAGTGTTGGGGTTGGTGATCATGATGCCGGCGGTGTCCTCGTCCATCAGTTCGGCCACCGATTCGGGTACCAGAACGCCGTCCGGACCTGATTTGACCCCCACGGCGGTGAAGCCGCACAGGGCCGCGCTGGCCGGGTTGGTGCCGTGGGCGGTGTCGGGGATGAGCACCTTGCTGCGCGGCTTGCCCTTGTGCTTGTGATAGGCGGCGAAGATCAGCATGCCGGTCAGTTCGCCGTGGGACCCGGCGGCCGGTTGCAGGGTGACTGCCGGCAGGCCGGTGATTTCACCCAGGTAGCGCTGCAGATCGACCATCAGCTCCAGGGCGCCCTGGGAGAGGCTTTGCGGCAGCAGGGGGTGGGCAGCGGCAAAGCCGGAAATGGATGCCTGGCGTTCGTTGGTTTTGGGGTTGTATTTCATGGTGCAGGAGCCCAGCGGATACATGCCGCTGTCCACACCGAAGTTCCATTGGGAGAGTTTGGTGAAGTGGCGCACCACGTCCAGTTCGGAAAGGTCCGGAAAGTCGGGGCCGTCGCCCACCAGGGTGTCATCCAGTGGGGTTTCATCCACGTCGCGCCGGGGCAGGGAGATGCCCTTTCTGCCCGGGGACCCTTTTTCCCACAGCAGGGGTTCGTTGAAGATCAGGCCGGTGGTTCCCATTTTCTCTTTCATTTGGCCACCTCCTCGACCAGCCGGTCGATTTCCGGTTTGGAGAGGGTTTCGGTCACGCACATGAGCCAGCAGTCGGCCAGCTCGGGATAGTAGGGTGCCAGGTGCAGCCCGGCCACGATTTTTTTCTCGAGCAGGGCCTGCCAGGTGCTGGCGAAGCCTTTGGGAAAGCGCACCACGAACTCGTTAAAGGTGGGCGCGCCAAACGGTGACGTATGGCCGAGGTTAGCCAGGGATGTCTTGAGATACTCGGCCCGGTCGCGGTTGAGGCGGGCCAGCTCGCGGATGCCTGTGCCGCCCAGGGCGGCCATGTACATGGTGGCGGCCGTGGCGCACAGCCCCTGGTTGGAACAGATGTTGGAAGTGGCTTTTTCCCGGCGGATGTGCTGCTCGCGGGTAGCCAGGGTCAGGACGAAACCGGTTTTGCCGTCGCGATCGACGGCTTTGCCGATGAGTCGCCCGGGCATGGTGCGCACATACTGCTGCCTGGCGGCGAACATGCCCAGTCCAGGGCCGCCGAAGCTCTGGGGGATGCCGAAGCTCTGGCCTTCCCCGCAGGCGATGTCGGCGCCGCAGGCGCCGGGGCTCTTGAGCAGGCCGTAGGCCAGAGGTTCGCTGAAAGCGACCACGAAGAGGGTTTTCTTGTCGGCGTGAACGGCCTTGCCGGCCGCTTCCAGATCTTCGATGCAGCCGAAGAAGTTGGGGCTCTGCAGGGCCACGCCGGCCAGCTCGCCCAGGTCGGCCAGGCCGGAGAGGTCGGTGCGGCCGTCTTCGCCCACGGGCAGCTCGACCACCTCGAAGCCGGTGGGGGCAAAGTAGGTTTCCACCACTTGGCGGTACAGGGGATGGACGGCGCGGGACACGGCCACCTTTTTGCGGCGCGACACCCGGATGGTCATCAGCAGGGCTTCGGCCAAGCCCGAGGCGCCGTCGTACATGGAGGCGTTGGCCACATCCATGCCCAGCAGGCGGCAGACCAGGGTCTGGTACTCATAGATGGTTTGCAGGGTGCCTTGGCTGATTTCGGGCTGGTAGGGGGTGTAGGCCGTGAAGAACTCACCGCGCAGCAGCAGCTGCCGCGTGATCTCAGGGATGTAGTGGTTGTAGCTGCCGGCGCCCATGAACACCTTGTAGAAGGGGGGCGCGCCCATACTGGCGGCCATGCAGTCCATGTGCCCGTTGAGTTCCCACTCGGTGAGGGGCTCGGGCAGGTTCATCGGCTCCTTGCGGCGGCAGTCGTCGGGGATACTGGAAAAAAGTGCGTCCAGATCCGCCGCGCCCACCACCTGGAGCATCTGCTGGATGTCTTCCTGGGTATGGGGCAGGTATCGCATAGGGTTATCCTTTCAGCATCTCAAGATAGTCGGCCTTGGATTTCAGGGCCTCCAGTTCGGCGGGGTCGCCGACCTTGACTTCCAGCATCCAGCCGTCGTTGTAGGGGTCGCTGTTGACCAGCTCGGGCTGGTCGGCCAGAGCGCCGTTGACGGCGGTCACCTCCCCGCTGATGGGCATGTAGAGTTCGGATACGGCCTTGACCGACTCGACGGTGCCGAACTCCTCGCCCTTTTCGAAGGTGCTGCCCACCTCGGGCAGTTCCACGAAGACGATGTCTCCCAGCTGATCCTGGGCGTAGTCGGAAATGCCCAGGCGGGCAACGTCGCCCTTAATTCTGGCCCACTCGTGGTCATCGGTGTATTTGACGTCTCCAGGCAGATTGAGTTCGCTGATCGCTTTCATGGTCCCCTCCTGTGTAGGTTTTTACCAAAGTGTTCGTCCAGAAACGAGGAATTTTGGTTGAGATCAAGGCCTGCGAAAAATTTTACAGCCTTGTTGAGCGATTGTCGAGCTTGCTGCAGCTACAAGGAAGATGACGTTCCGCTATAGTAGGCTATGCGGGAAGGCATCTGACGCTGAAGATGCGGTAAGGTCGGCAATCCCGGAGGGTTTTCTATTTTGGCGGCTGAAACTCACGTAACCAACATTTTTTTGCATTTTCAGGACACCAAAATGGGAAACGCTCAATTTAGGAGCAGGCATATGGTTAACATTCCGAGGATAAAATTTTGAGCGTAACGCAGATATCGGGCACAATAACCGTTTGTGGATGGGCACCCGTTATAGCATCTCAGCCATCGACCGGCGCGCCGTCCGATCCGGCCGCACGTCGTCGCTGATGGTCACGCTGATGGTGCGTCGCCGGTCGGCCAGCTGCACGGTTTGGCCGGCGGACAGCTGCCGGTTGACCTTGACAAAACCGCAGCACAGCCCTTTGGCAACAAAATCGGCCGGTTTATCGGGGCTGGCGACGCTGAAAATTTTTCCCTCGTGCAGACCGATGCCCACGTCCGTGGCGCAAGTGAGCACGGTCCCGATCTCGCGGTTGTCGGTATCCATGACCCGTGATTCGGCGCCGGCGGTGATTTTACGCAGATCCCAGCCCACAAAGGCGTGGGTGAACGCCGCCTGCTCAGGCATTTCCAGCACGGCCCGGCCGATGAATGGTTTGGTGAAGCCGGTCTGCTGGGTGTTGAACGGCAGCGCAAAGGGCCAGGGGTGGTTGATGAAGGGCCAGGGCCCGATATCCTGGTGGGAGAGGGGCAGTACGGCCCCGGCGCGCAGGCTGTCGCGGGCCGCTAGGCCGCAGGACTTGATGCCGTAAGGTTGCCCGGCCTCCAGCAGCCGCTCCCAAAGGCCTTGGAGCTTTGACGGTGCCAGGAAAATCTCGAATCCGAACTCGCCGGTATACCCGGTGCGTGACAGCAGGATGGGGGTGCCGTCGTCGAGCAGGACGGCGTCTGCCGGGGACGCGGCGCTGTCAAAATGTCCTTTGAAGGCGAAGTAGGGCATAGCCTTGAAAACCGCCTTGGGGTCGGCTAGCAGCGGGGCCAGGATTTTGGCTGCCGCCGGACCTTGAAGGTCCATTTTCCCCAGCTGATCGGTCAGATCAGTGACCAGGGCATCGCGGCGGCCGAGGTTCTGGCGAAGGTGCCCCGAGACTGCGGCCCCCATGCCGGCGTTGACCACCACCAGATAATGCGCCTGGGCCAAAAAAAATACGATGGCGTCATCGATGCAGTGGCCCAGGTTGTTCAAAAAGGCGCCATAGACGCAGCGCCCCGGTACAAGCGGTTTTTTGGACGGCCCCATACAGGCGTTCAGGTCGTTGGTAAAGCAGAACTGCAGCAGGTCGGCGGCGTCCGGCCCGCTGACGGTGAGGGCGGGCATGTGGCTGGTGTCGAAAACGCCGGCTGCGGTCAATACGGCCAGGTGCTCATCCTTGACCGACGAATACCACAGCGGCATGTCGTAGCCGCCGAAGTCGGCCATGTTGGCGCCCTGATCGCGGTGCCAGCGGTTCAGCGGGGTGGTTTTGATGGCAGCTGCCATAACGCGGGTCTCCTATTTTTTATAGAAAGGGCCCAGGGGGCCCATGAAAGGGTTCAAGGAGCCCAGGGGCCAAGGATTCCAGTGACGGTCAAAAGATTCAACGTCCAATCTTTGGCCCTTCCCCCTCCTGGCTCCTGACTTCTGCCCTTTCTTTTCCCTTGTCCCCATCCTTAATTCAAAATTGCCCTTTTGTCCTTAATTGGACGTTGAACGTTGGACGTTCAATCTTTTTGCCCTTTTCCTTCCAGCTTACCAGCTTACCAGCTCAACAGCTTA
>JAWOIA010000021.1:0-12329 GCA_046484885.1 Desulfosarcina sp.
TGTCTGCTCTTTATCCTGGTGGATCTGGGCCAACCCATGCGGGCGCTCAACGTCCTGTTGTACCCATCTCCCCAAAGCGTGCTATTCTACGACGCCATCGTGCTCAACGGCTATCTCTTTTTGAACCTGGTCATTGGCTGGAACGTACTGGAAGCCGAGCGCAACGGCGTTCATTACCAGAGCTGGCTCAAACCATTGATCTATCTCTCCATCCCCTGGGCGGTCAGCATTCACACCGTCACCGCGTACCTCTACTGTGGTCTGCCCGGCAGGCACTTTTGGCTCACCGCCATCCTGGCCCCGCGCTTTCTGGCCTCCGCCTTTGCCGCCGGTCCGGCCCTGCTGATCCTGCTGTGCCTGTTCGTGCGGCGCTTTACCAATTTCGACCCGGGCAAGCGGCAGATCCAGGCCCTTGCCATTACCGTGGCCTATGCCATCTCGATCAACGTCTTCTTCTTCGTGTGCGAGGTGTTCGTTGCGTTCTACAGCCAGATCCCCGGCCACATGGATCACATCAAGTACCTGTTTGTGGGCATGTACGGCTACAACGCATTGGTGCCCTGGATGTGGACTTCCATGATTCTGATGATCGTCGGCATCATCCTCACCGTCATCCCCCAGACGCGCAAGAACGAGACATCTCTGATGGTGGCCTGCATCGTGATCATTGTGGGTACGTGGATTGACAAGGGGCTGGGGATGATCTCGGGCGGCTTCGTTCCCAACCCCATGCATGAGGTCAACGAATACGCGCCCTCCTTGCCGGAAATCGGCATCACGATCGGTGTTTACGCCATCGGCGCATTGGTGCTGACCGTGCTTTACAAAATGGCAGTCAGTGTCAAGGAGGAGGTGCACGGCTGAGCGGCCCAAGCCGACCGGCCCTTTAGCCGTATGGACGCAGGGGCCTGCTTGCGTCGTCCAAACAGGCCCTTAGAGTTTTCCCAGCCCTTTGAGCACCTTTTCGGGCGTGATGGGCAGGTCCCTGCAACGGAAGCCGGTGGCGTGAAAAACCGCTTCGGCAATGGCCGGGGCCGTTGGAGAGACCAGCCCCTCACCGGCTTCCTTGGCACCCATGGGACCTTCGGGCTCGAAGGTGTCGACGCACACCGACTCACCCGGGGGCATATCGGCGGCGTTGGGGATCTTGTAGTCCAGAAAAGTGGTGTTCAAGGTTTTCCCGCCGTCCATGACGAACTGTTCGCTGAGGGCGTAGCCCAGACCCATCTGCACGGATCCCTCCAGCTGACCCTCCACGGCCATGGGGTTCAAGACCGTGCCGCAGTCGTGGGCGGTCCACATCTTGTCGACTTGGATCTGGCCGGTTTCGGTGTCTACCGACACCTGGGCCACCTGGGCGCCGAAGCTGAAGGCCGGGCTTACCAGCCCCTTGCCTCGAGGCGTGTAGGACCCCCGCGCCACCAGGGGCTCACCGCGCTGGGTCTTCTGGACAAAGGCCACCGCTTCGCCGAAGGTCATCCCCCGGTCGGTTTTGCCCGCCGCATAGACCCGCCCGTCCTTGAATTCGATGTCGAAAATCACGTTGAGGTTGAAACGGGCCGTAACCGCACCGGCCAGTTTGGCCTTGATCTTGGCGGCGGCGTCCAGGACCGCATTGCCGGCCATGAGGGTCACCCGGCTTCCCCAGGTCCCCAGGTCCGCCTGGGGGGTCATGGCCGTGTCGGCGGCGGTCAACCGGATGTCCGCCATCTTCAGGCCCAGACTTTCGGCCAGGATCTGCTGGAGCACCGTGTCCGAGCCCTGGCCGATGTCGGCGGCCATGGTGAGCAGGTGAACGGTGCCGTCGGAGAAGGCGCGCACTTCAGCGGCCGAAAAGGGGTACTGGGTGTTGAACCAGTTGAAAACGCCGCCCGAGATGAAGCTGTAGCAACCGATGCCGACCCCGTGGCCGGTTTTCAGGTTTTTGCGCTTGCGGGACCAGCCGCTGATGCGTCGCACCGCTTTCAGAGACTCCACGAACCCGCAGGAGCTGATGGTGGCTACGCCGGGTAGCTCGTCACCGGGGACCATGGCGTTTTTCAGGCGGATCTCGATGGGGTCGATGCCCAGCTCTTCGGCGGCGATGTTCATCTGGCTTTCGGCGGCAAAAAGCGTCTGGGGGGCGCCGAAACCCCGCATGGCGCTGGCCGGCGGTTTGTTGGTGTATACATGCTCGCCCAGGTAGCGGTAGTTGGGGTAACGGTAGAGCATGGCCCCGAAGTTGCCGGACAGGAAGGTAGCCGTGGGGCCCATGGCGTTGTAGGCCCCGCCGTCCAGGTAGATGTGCAGGTCCTTGGCCATCAGGGTGCCGTCGCTTTTGAACCCCACCTTGGAGCGGATGGTCATGGGGTGGCGCCGGCGTCCGAAGGCCAGCTCCTCTTCGCGGGTGAGGGTGAACTTCACCGGCCGCCCGGTGCGTCGGGCCATGAACGCCGCGCAGAATTCCCAGGGGCGCAGCTCCATTTTGCCGCCGAACCCACCCCCCACGGCCGGTTTGATCACACGGATGTCGTTTTCGCGCATGTTGAGGGTCGAGGCCAGCAGGCACTGCACCACGTAGGGGGTCTGGGTGGAGGTCCAGAGGGTCAGGCGGCCGCCCGGGTCGTTGCGGGCCACGCAGGAGCAGGGTTCCATGTAGGCGTGGCTCACCGCGTGCACGCTGAAGGTGTCTTCGCGCACGTAGTCCGAGGCCGCGAACCCGGCCTCGATGTCTCCGTAGGCGATCTTGCGGTCGATGCTGATGTTGGTCGGCGAGGTGTCATGAATCACCGGCGCGCCGTCGGCCAAAGCCGCCGCCACGTCGTAGGCCCCGGGCAGTTCCTCGTACTCGACCCGGATCAGTTCAATGGCCGCTGCGGCGGTTTCACGGTCCACGGCGGCTACGGCGGCCACTTCGTCGCCGATGAAGCGCACCTTGTCCATGGCCAGGGCGTATTCGTCCTGGGTGCCGGGAAAGAGTCGCCAGTTGCCATAGGTGACCCGCGGGATGTCCTGCCCGGTGATGACGCAGTGTACGCCGGGCAGGGCCGCTGCCCGGCCGGTGTCGATGGCGACGACGCGGGCGTGGGGCAGGGGGCTTCTGAGCAGCTTGCCGTAAAGCATCCCGGGCAGTTTGATGTCATCGCTGTAGATGGCCTGACCGGTGGCTTTGGCCCGGCCGTCGCTGCGCGGAATGTCCTTTCCGATGGTGCTGTGCTCGTTCATGGAGAATCCTTTGGTGGATGCCGGTGTTGGTGCCGGTCAAAACAATAGATGCCTGGCCGGGCTTATTTACGTTTCATGGCCATTTTGCGGGCGTCGGCCAGGGCACGGATGGTCAAGACGGTGACCATTTTCCAGCGATAGGAGGCACTGGCCCGCACGTCGGTGATGGGCGTGGTCTCTTCGGATGCCGCCTGGGCCGCCTGGCGAAGCAGCGCATCGGTCAGCTCGCCGCCGATCAGCATCTTTTCGGCTGAGCGGGTGCGCTTGGGCATGGGGGCGCAGGCGCCGACGACGATCCGCGCCTCGGTGCAGCGCCGGCCCTCGAGCACGACCATGGTGCCCACCCCCACCGCCGAACAGTCCAGCTTGCCGCGCTGCGAGAGGCTGTGATAGGCCGTTCCCATTCCGGCCGGCGGCAGCGGCACCCAGACGGCGGTGACAATCTCGCCCGTTTTCAGGGCCGAGACCCCCGGCCCCTTGAAGAACTGGTCCAACTCCACGCGTCGGCCGCCCGCGGGGCCGGCGATGACCGCCGTCGCCCCCATGGCCATCAGGGTCGGCGCGTTGTCGGCCGAGGGTGAGGCGTTGCACAGGTTGCCAACGACGGTCCCCATGTTGCGCACCTGAACATTGGCGGTGGATTCGGCGGCCCGGGCAACCGTGGGATAGTAACGGCGCACATCCGGATGGGCGGCCACATCGCCGAGCAGGGCCATGGCACCGATGGTCAGCCCGTTTTTGCGGGAGAAGGCGATGGTTTCCAGACCGGCGATCCGCTTGAGACTGACGATCCGTTTGGGCGCGATCATGCGGTGGCGCATCTTGACCAGCAGGTCGGTCCCGCCGGCCATGACCCGGGCCTGGTCCCCCCCCTCTACCAGCGCGGCCACCGCCTTGTCGATGCTGTCGGGGGCGATGTAGTCGAATCGGGTTGTTGACATGGCCGTTACCTCCCGGGTTTGGTTGGGGGCGTCATCCGCCGGCCGGCCTCGGCGATGGCATCCACGATTTTGTTGTACCCGGTGCAGCGGCACAGGTTGCCGGAGATGGCCGACCGGATCCGGGTTTCGCTGGGCGACGGGTGGCTCTGCAGCAGGTTCAGGGCCGAGATCTCCATGCCGGGGGTGCAAAACCCGCATTGGATGGCACCTTTTTCGATAAAGGCCTCCTGGATGGGGTGCAGGGTCTCGCCGGAGGGCGCCAGCCCCTCCACGGTCAGGATCTGCCGGCCGTCCATCTCCACGGCCAGGGTGAGGCAGGAACTGACGCTTCTGCCGTTCACCAGCACCGTACAGGCGCCGCAGTCGCCCGAACCGCAGCCCAGCTTGGTTCCCGTCAAATTCAGGTCCTCTCGCAACACCTCGTTGAGGGTGCGCCAGGGCTCCACTGCCAGGGTGTAGGTGTCCCCATTGACCGTCAGGCTGATTTCATGCTTCATGTGTCACTCCCCAGTGGGAAAATCCGGTTGGCGGACTGCCGGTGATCGGCTCACGGTCGCATCCCGTTGCCCCTTTTCGGGCGGCAGCCCTTGCCAAAAAGCTATAGCATAGCTGTCATGGATGTCGTCAAGATCTAAACCGCACTGCCGGGCCGCGAGGGTTTTTTTTCTTGACGCCGCCCCATTCGGCCTTACCCATTAAACCCAGACCGTAACCCCTAAACCCCAGACCATCGCCCTTCGACTGCCGACGGTCGGTGCTCAACCGTGGGTGGCGCCGCTTGGGCGCGCAGGAGCGATGATCATGTCAGCTCAAAACAAACCCGTTCGCGCCCTGGGCCTCTGTTCGGGAGGGCTGGACAGCACGTTAAGCGCCCTGGTGCTGCGCGAGCAGGGGATCGCGGTGCACTGGGTGGCCTTCGAGACCCCTTTTTTTTCCGCGGCCAAGGCCCGCAAGGCCTCGCAGAACACCGGCGTTGAGCTGATGGTGCGCGAAATCACCCCGATCTACATGCAGATGATGCGCTCGCCGGCGGTCCGGTTCGGCAAGCACATGAACCCTTGCCTGGACTGCCACACCCTGATGTTCCGCCTGGCCGGTGAGATCATGACCCGGCAGGGCTTCGATTTTCTCTTTTCGGGCGAGGTGCTGGGGCAGCGGCCCATGAGTCAGACGCGCAACTCCCTGCGTTATGTGGAAAAGCACTCCGGGTACGATGGGTATATCCTAAGGCCCCTTTCGGCCAAAAAGCTGCCCGAAACCATTCCCGAACGGCAGGGGTGGGTGGATCGGGAACGGCTGTTGGACATTTACGGCCGCTCACGCAAGCCGCAGCTGCAGCTGGCCGAACAATTCGGCCTGACCGAGTTCCCCAACCCGGCCGGCGGGTGCTTGCTGACCGACAAAACCTTCGGCCGCCGTCTGAGGGATCTGCTGGATCACCAGGCCGAGGTTTCGGAAAGGGACCTCGAACTGCTCAAATCGGGCCGCCACCTGCGCCTCGACCCGCAGACCCGCGTGGTGGTGGGGCGCACCCGCCAGGACAATGAACAGATCAGCCGTTTCATCGACCCGCAGCGCGATGTGGTCTTGAAAATGGGAGACTTGCCCGGGCCATTGGTGGTGATGCCGGGCGGTTGCAGTGAAGCGATGCTGCGGCTGGCCGCCGCCATCTGCGCCGGATACAGCAAAGCCCCGACCGGAATGGCGGTGGCGGTGACCGTTCAGCTGAACGGGCGGCACCGGCAAGTGACGGTAAACCCCATTCCGGCCGCTGAGAACCGCCGTTTTCTGATTTGACCGGTCCAGAGCGATGGCACCGGTCTAAATCGGATTGGCCCGCAGCTGACCGCAGGCGGCGCCGATGTCCTGACCCTTGCTGTGACGGACGATGGCGGTGTAGTGATGCTCGGCCAACAGCTCCTGAAAACGGCTGATTTGCGACGGATCCGGACGCCTGAAATCGCTGCCCGGGTGTTCGTTGAAGGGAATCAGATTGACCTTGGCCCGAATGGGCCGCAGCAGCTGGACCAGGCGGCGGGCGTCAGCCAGGCCGTCGTTGACCCCTTGCATCAGAATATACTCCACGGTGATCTTGCGCCGCGGGGGCAGGGGATAGCGGCGGCAGGCCGCCATCAGCTCGGCGATCGGATACGTGCGGTTGATGGGCATCAGGCGGGTGCGGGTGTCGTCGTCGGCGGCATTGAGGGAGACAGCCAGGTTCACCTGGCTGTCGCGTCCCAGGTCGGCCATCCTGGGAACCAGCCCCGCCGTGGAGACGGTGACGCGACGGGTGGAGAACTTGAGACCGATGTCGCCGTCGGTGATCACATCCAGGGCCTGGACCACGTTGCGGTAGTTGGCCAGCGGCTCTCCCATGCCCATGAAGACGATGTTGGTCAGCGGCCGGTCGCCGGCCAATTGAAGCTGCAGCTGCACGTCGCGCACCTGGGAGATGATCTCGGCCGTGGAGAGGTTGCGCACCAGTCCGCCTTGGGCCGTCAGGCAGAAGCGGCACCCCTGGCTGCAGCCCACCTGGCTTGAAATGCACAGGGTGAAGTGGTCTTTTTCGGGGATGACCACCGTTTCGATCTGCAGGCCGTCTCGCAGCCGCAAGAGCAGTTTTCGGGAGCCGTCCTGCGAGGTGACCGCGCTTTGCACCGCCAGGCGGGGGTTGACGAAGGCCGCCGCCAGTTCGCTGCGCAACGTTTTGCCCAGATTGGTCATCTGATCGAAATGGTCGGCCTGGCGCGTATAGACCCAGCTGAATATCTGATCGGCGCGGAAGGGGCGTCTGCCCCGACCCTTGAGCCAGTCGGCCAGCTGCGACCGCGAAAGGTCCTTGATATCGATTTTGCTTGATTCGGCGGTCATGATATGGGATCCAGGCCGGACCGGTCTGCCGGTTCGGTTCGGGGTGTCGACGGCATCGCTTGGATGCAAAAAGTCGGGCCCGCGCGTCGGATCGATCGTCGTGCACACCAGAGGCAGCGGGCCTCTTTTACTTATTGACATACCATTGAAAAAAATCTAATTTCAAGGTTTTAGTTATCAGCTTAGTGAAATGCCATGTTTGACGCACTCAGCGACAAGTTAAATTCGGTCTTCAAACACCTCAAGGGCCAAGGCAAACTTTCTGAAAAGAATATTGCCGAAGGCCTGCGCGAGGTGCGCATGGCGCTGCTGGAGGCCGATGTCCATTACCAGGTGGTCAAACAGCTGGTGGCCGACATCCGGGAGCGTGCGCTGGGTCAGGAGGTGATGGGCAGTCTCACCCCAGGCCAGCAGGTGGTGAAGATCGTCAACGAATCCCTCACCCGCCTCATGGGAGAGGCCCACGAGGGGCTGAGCCTGGATGGTGAAAAACCGGTGGCGGTGATGCTGGTGGGTCTTCAGGGATCCGGCAAGACCACCACGGCGGGCAAGCTTGCGGTGATGTTGCGCAAAACCGGTCGGCAGCCCTACCTGGTCCCGGCGGACGTCTACCGACCGGCGGCCATCGACCAGCTCAAAAAGCTGGGCACGCAACTGGGGGTGCCGGTTTTCGATTCCACCCCCGACATGAACCCGGTGCAGATCTGCCGGGATGCGCGGGTGGCGGCCCAGCGAGCCGGCGGTGATACCCTGCTGCTGGACACAGCCGGTCGGCTGCACATCGATGACGAACTGATGGACGAACTGTCCCGCATCCGGACCGCGCTCAACCCGACGGATATTCTGCTGGTGGCGGATGCCATGACCGGCCAGGACGCGGTGAACATCGCCAAGGCCTTTGACGAGCGCTTGGACATCGGCGGCGTGATACTGACCAAAATGGACGGTGACGCCAGGGGCGGCGCGGCGCTGTCCATCCGCTCCATCACCGGCAAGCCCATCAAGTTCATCGGCGTGGGCGAAAAGCTCAGCGAACTGGAGGCGTTCCATCCCGATCGCATGGCGTCGCGCATCCTGGGGATGGGTGACGTCCTTACCATGATCGAGAAAGCCCAGGCGGTGGTCGACCAGAAAACGGCCCTCGAACTGGAAAAGAAACTGCGCAGCAACCAGTTCACCCTGGAGGATTTTCGCGATCAGATGCGCCAGATTCGCAAAATGGGATCCCTGACCGATATCCTGGGCATGATTCCCGGACTGGGCAAAATGAAGCAGATGAAGGATTTGCAGGTCGACGACAAGGAACTGGTGCACATCGAAGCCATCATCAACTCCATGACACCCCAGGAACGAAAGCAGTACGGCATCATCAACGGCAGTCGCCGCAAGCGCATCGCCGCAGGCAGCGGCATGCGCGTTCAGGATGTGAACAGCCTGTTGAAGAATTACACCCAGGTCATGAAAATGATGAAAAAATTCAATAAAGGCGGTATGCGCGGATTGGGCCGCGGCATGCTGCCCTTTTAAAGGAGAACGAAAATGGCAGTAAAAATCAGACTGGCCCGCCACGGGGCAAAAAAAAGACCGATCTACCGCATTGTCGCTGCCGACAGCGAAAGCCCCAGGGACGGTCGTTTTCTTGAGAAACTCGGCACCTACAATCCCCTGCGCGACACGGAGCAGGTGGTTCTGAATAAAGACCGGGTCATCTATTGGATCGGCCAGGGGGCCATTCCCACCGATACTGTCCGGATGATTCTGAAACGGGAAGGCGTTTTTGCGGCAGCCGAGTAAACGCCGGCAACCAAACCGATTCCCAGCCCCAAATTAGGAGATGCAGCCATGAAAGAGCTGATCAAGTTCATTGCGCAGGAGCTGGTGGATTATCCCGAGCAGGTTTCCGTCGAGGAGATCGAGGGCAACCAGACCTCCGTGATCGAGCTGAAAGTGGCCAAAGCGGATTTGGGCAAGGTAATCGGCAAACAGGGCCGGACGGCACGCGCCATGCGGACGCTGCTCAGCGCGGCTTCCGCCAAAGTCAAAAAACGAACCGTACTTGAAATCATCGAGTGAGTTAGTGTCCATCCAGAAACGAGGAATTTTGGTCGAGATCAAGGCATGCGAAAAATTTTACCACAGGCATAGTGTTGATATTCCGAGGATAAAATTTTGAGCATACCGCCGATATCGGGCGAAATAACCGTTTATGGATAGACACGAGTTAAGTGACCGGGACGATCTGATCCAGGTGGGACGGGTAACCGGGGCCCACGGCATTCGCGGCGGACTGAGAGTCCAATCCTTTGTCGAATCGATGGCCCTGTTCCAGATCGGTGAAAAAATTTTGCTGGGGTGCCCTGATGGGGCGGCCCGGTCCATGACGGTCGAGTGGGTCAAGCCCCACCGCAGCGGGCTTCGCCTGGGCTTGGCATCGGTCAGCGATCGTGAGCAGGCCCAAGCGCTGATCGGCTCGATGCTGTATGTGGACAAGGCGCGCCTGCCGACCCTGGAGCAGGACACCTACTACTGGTTCCAGCTCGAGGGGCTGACGGTTTACGATGCCTCCGGCGCGCTGATCGGTCGCCTGGAGCGGGTGATCCCCACCCCGGCCAACGACATCTACCTGATCCGGGGTGAAAAGGCGGGTCGGATGCAGGAGTTGCTGATTCCCGCCATCGGCAGTGTGGTGGTCCGCATCGATCTGGGCAATAAAACCATGATTGTGGACCCGCCGCAAGGAGTGTAGCGCCATCGCTGCCGCTGGTACCATCAAGGTTGGGGTGCTGACCCTTTTCCCGGAGCTGTTCGACCCGTTCTGGAACCACGGCATGATCCGGCGGGCGGTGCGGATGGGCAGACTCATCCCCCTGACCGTCCCCATCCGTGACCATGCCCGGGGCCGGCACCAGGTCACCGACGACCGGCCCTACGGCGGCGGCGCCGGGATGGTGATGAAGCCCGAGCCCCTGGCGGCGGCCCTGGCCCGGGCGCGAAGCGAGATGGCGGCGGCGACCACCGTGCTGCTTTCGCCCCAGGGAAGGCCGTTTAATCAGGAGCTGGCCCAATCGCTGGTATCGGTTCCGGAGCTGCTGCTGGTCTGCGGCCGCTACGAAGGGGTGGATGAGCGCTTCATCGACCGCCATGTGGACCTGGAGGTCTCCATTGGAGACTTCGTCCTCACCGGCGGCGAACTGGGCGCCATGGTGGTGATCGATGCGGTGGCGCGGCTGATTCCCGGGGTGCTGGGCAACCCCGATTCGGCCGCTTGCGACACCTTCAGTGACGGATTGGTGGAGCATGCACACTACACGCGGCCGCCGGTTTTCGAAGGCCGGGCCGTGCCCGAGGTGCTGCTCTCCGGGGACCATGGCGCCATCGATCGCTGGCGCCGCGAAACGGCCCTGATGCGGACCGTGTTGAAACGGCCCGATCTGCTGGCCGAGCGGGATCTTGGCCCCGAGGAGCGCACCATTTTGGAGCAATGGCGCCGAAACATGGAGAGGCTGCTTGAGTAACCGGCTCTACGTGGCGCTGTTGCACTATCCCGTGCTCGACAAGAACGGGCAGATCATCGCCTCGGCGGTCACCAACCTGGACCTGCACGATATCGCCAGGGCGGGCAGGACCTATGGGATCCAGGGGTATTACGTGATCACCCCCCTGGAAGACCAGATGGTGCTGGTGCGGCGGATCCTGGACCACTGGACCATCGGTGCGGGGGGCGCATTCAACGGCAGCCGGCGCCAGGCGCTGGAGCTGGTGCGGGTCAAGTCAGCCTTCAGCGAAATGGTCGCAGAGATCGGTGATCGGGAAGGGTGCCGGCCCCGGACCGTGGCGACTACGGCCCGTCCAAACGCCGGGAACCTCTCCTACCGCCGTTTGCGGGAGATGCTGGCCGATCCAAGGCCCTGCATTCTGGCTTTTGGGACGGCCTGGGGATTGGCCGAATCGTTCATGGCCGATGCGGACCACATTCTGGATCCGCTGGCCGGGGCGGGGGCTTACAACCACCTGTCGGTTCGATCGGCGGTATCGATTATCCTGGACCGGCTGCTGGGAACCTGAAACGGTACCAATTGAATCTGTTTCAACACACACATAGTGGGAGTGACCATGGACATCATCAAGAATATCGAACGCGAGCAGCTTCGCATGGACCTGCCTCAATTCTCGCCGGGCGACACGGTTGTCGTTCATGTCAAGATCCGTGAAGGCAACAAGGAGCGTCTGCAGGCCTTTCAGGGGGTGGTGATCAGCAAGAAAAAAGGGCTGGCCAACGCCACCTTCACCGTGCGCAAAGTCTCCTACGGCGTGGGCGTGGAGCGGGTCTTTCCCATGAATTCGCCCATTATCGACCGGGTGGAGCTGGTTTCCCACGGCCGCGTGCGGCGATCCAAAATCTACTACCTGCGCAAACTGCGCGGCAAGGCCGCCAGGATAAAGGAAAAGCGGTTCAACTAGCGCCCAGCCGATCACATGGGATTCGATCTGTGGAGATTCGAGAGCCAGGCCCGCCGCATGGGGCGTCGATGCGTTGCCGGCATTGATGAGGCCGGCCGGGGACCCCTGGCCGGCCCCGTCGTTTCCGCCGCCGTCATTCTGCCCCACGGGGTGGACCTGCCCGGAATCGACGATTCCAAGCGGCTGACCCCGGCCCGGCGGGATCAGCTCTACGATCGGCTCTACCAGGTCGCCCGGAGCATCGGCATCGGGGTGGTGGATGCCGCCGAGATCGACCGGGTCAATATCCTCCAGGCCACCTTGCGGTCCATGGCCATGGCGGTGGACAACCTGCAGCCCCGACCGGACCACCTGCTGATTGACGGCATCTTCACGATCGCCTGGGATCTGCCCCAGGAGGTCATCGTAAACGGTGACAGTCTGAGCATTTCCATTGCCGCCGCCTCGATTGTGGCCAAGGTCACCCGGGATCGGATCATGAGCCAGGTCGACTGCCTTTTTCCCGAATTCGACTTTGGGCGGCACAAAGGCTACCCGACCCGTGCCCACCGGGCGGCCATCATGCACCACGGGTGTTCGCCCCTGCACCGCCGCACCTTCAAGGGGGTTCGGGAATATCTGTAGCCGGGCCGGCCGGGCAGTGATCGGTTTGGGGCCCGGACCCGCCCACCCCCCGCCGCTTTCGGCCCTGGGTTCCAAACGTTGACCGTCAACCGGGTGGAATCGAGAACATGCTCAACCGCAACCAACAGTTCGGCCAATCGAGTGAGCAGCTGGCGGCCGAGTTCCTTCGGCGGATGGGCTATCGCATCCTGGCCGAACTGTTGGTTGCGGTTGAGCATGTTCTCGAGT
>JAWOIA010000023.1:0-21936 GCA_046484885.1 Desulfosarcina sp.
ATTTGGCGGTCCTCACCGAAGGGCCTTCTTCCAAGCACCCGGAAGCGAACAACCGCATGGAAATCATCGACCTGCGCGGCCCCGGTGACGGCATCTTACCCTAAGCAGGGGCGCGCCTGCCAGTTGGCCCTGTGGCAGCGGTTTTAAGTGCCGGACCAGCCCTTCGCGAATTGGAGATCGCGTTGCTTGAATATGACACCATATAACCGCTTTTTGTAGGTATAAGGAGACAACTGATGCAAAAAAAAATGCAGGCCTTTGTGATGAAACGGATTGGAGAGGTGGGGTTGATGGAAAAGCCTGTGCCCGAGGATCCGGGCACGGGTGGAGCTATTGTCAAGACAACCCGAGCGCTGGTGTGCACATCCGACACCCACACGGTGGGAGGCGGCATCGGCGACAGGGAAAATCTGACGCTGGGCCATGAGGCGGTCGGCGTCGTCCATAAGCTGGGTCGTGAGGTTAAAGGCCTGAAGGAAGGGGATCGTGTAGCGGTCAATGCCATTACCCCATGCCACCGCTGTGACAATTGCCTGTGGGGATTTTCCTCTATGGTGAAACAATAAGGATCCGCATACAGAGGGGCAAGCCATCAGTCCGTTTTCCATCTCCCATTGGGCAACCACCGATCCTTTATAGTGCAAAAATATCACATCACATACAGCCTGCGCCCAACATCCTCTATTGAACCATACTTCTGACAATCAAAAAGACGGCGTACCCGACGCCGAAACCCAGGGGCAACAGGATTCATGGTCGACACAGGGGCGCATCATTAAATTTCCAGGCAATTATTCCAACGGTCAGGATGCCGAATACTGTGCCGATGATTTTGGGGAGCATAGAATTCCTATTTCTGTTTAGTGATTTTACCAGAGCTGCCGGGCACTCATTCCAAATCTTCTCCCGATCAAGGCCATTCCTTCATTACGCACTTACAAGGCCAATGTTTAAGAACGGAATTCCCATTATTTTAACTGACAGATAGTTGCTGATCATTCTTCTACAAAGCTATACTGGAATACTAAGCATGGATTGCCCGTTTGCAACGAAATATCCAGAAAGCTCAATCAATGTTATTGCGAGTGCGCCCACTGAAGTCGAGCCAAAAAACTTGACAGTATCACATTGGTGGTTACTTCAATTTAGCGTAGCCAGTTACCTTGGTCTCAATAATTTGGCTAAGTGGTGTCCATCCAGAAACGAGGAATTTGGTTCGGGATCAAGGCAGGCGAAAAATTCTACCACAGGCGCTCTCAAAGAAGTGCCCTTGGGGTTCATATAGTTGATATTATAAGGATAAAATTTTGGGCCTAACGCAGATATCGGGCGAAATAACCGTTTATGGATGGACAGCAAGTAGGATAACAAGGAGGAAACATCATGCGTATAGCAAAAGAAAATGTGCCAGTGCAGATTGATGTGCCTGGCGCTACAGCCAGGCAGCAGACCGAATTTGGCGACGTTGCTGGATATGATAAGATGGGGGCAGAATATTTTTCTTTCGCGGCCGGAACTGATATAACGGAGTTGCTCCAGGGACTTGATGGTGACCGCTGTCAGTGTCCACATTGGGGCTACGTTGTGAAGGGGGCCATCACTGCGATTTACACGAGTGGAGAAGAAGAGACGGCACGGATCGGCGATTTGTTCTACTGGCCACCCGGACACAGTGTCAGAGCGGAAGAAGACACCGACATCGTGATGTTCAGTCCACAAAAAGAACATAGCGAGGTTATAGCGCATATTCTGCAAAAGGTTAGCACCTGACGGACCCGCAGCAGTCACTTAGAGAGAATCGCCTATGGTGATAATTGCGAAGCTTTTTTTCCTCAAAAGAAAACGGACAAGATGTATCTGTATTTCTAATTCAGCTCAAATCTAATGACTACGGATATCATTCATTGGCCTGATGCTGGTGCCAGAAAAGGGACCGCGATTAGCAGTCCGCACTCTGCCGAATTTAGATTGCTCCCTCGACCCCCCACGCCCCCACGTCTCGCATCCTTTTTGAAATGCGCCCTATTTAATCATATTGCTTATCAGGACGATAAGATGGTATTGTGACCTTGTACGAACGATTGTCGAGTTTGCCGCAGATACAAGCAAGATGACGTTCCGCTATAGTCGGCTAAGCGGGAAAGCATTTGACGCCGATGATACGGTAAGATCGGCAATCCCGGAGGGTTTTCCATTTTGGCAGCTGATACTCACGTAAACCACTTTTATTATTTTACATTCTAATAAAACTAAAATGGGAAACGCTCAATTTTGGTGTGATTTAACTCGAGTGATTAGTAGACAACCCCGAACCATTGCGGCTGTCAACGCTATCTCCGGTTCAGACCGGCATGAAGAAAGTGCACCGGTTTAACATTCAGCAAAGTGAAACACCACCGGATTTAGGCTTGTTAACATCTTGTGGAATTTATATCATTATGACATCAACAATAAATGTATTTTTCCGGAACAATTCTCGACTGTTTTCCTGCCTCCTTTTTATGGGTTTAATTTTTTGCCTCCTTACTCCACAGTCCATTGCAAACACAAATCAGAAAGAAATCAGGCTTCCGGAGCCTGTTACTGAAAGCCTCCAATACATCCTTGGCCTTCTCGAAACAGAACATGAAAACGAATTCACCATGACCCGGCTTGCCCCGATAATCGATTTTGTCAATTCCCGAGTCAAATCATGGCCTGTTCTGTACTATGCCAAAGACAATTTTGATGCCCAATCGGCCTACCATGAATTCGATATCGATCAGGGAATGGAGAGCATTTTAAAATACGCATACACCCGGACAATTCCGTCTCAGGCGTTTACTCCCAGTTCCATCAGACTTTCTTATTGGAAACATTTCAACGGAGTTGACCACGGCGATTCCTGGTCATGGAATTATCCGATATCCGAAGGCCATTTTCAAACCGTACGGGGAGTTCAACACGAAGCTACGACACCGGACGCTTCCTCTTGGACTTACTACAGCTATGACATCGACAGACTCTTAATTCTGAGCCGTTATAAGAATCAACATGTCTTTTTTTCCATCTCAAGCCAAAAAGATAAGGCGCCCGGAAAAAAAGCTTTCGCATTGGGCGACGACAACGACTGGAACTATCTCTACACCAGGGAAAACGGCGTCAATAAAGCCGGACTGGGCTGGGTCACACCCTATATGTACTCATCGTTTTCCATTACAGTGTATGTGGAACAACCGGATAAAAACTTGGTCAAATGCGCCATGTTCAAATGGCTCAATGCCGGCGCCGCCAATATCAACATGGTTCGAAAGCATCACATTCAGGATGGTATCAAAAGATTTGAAACCGGCATAAAAATGGTCTTGGAAAACCCTCATCTTCCCAAACCCGAAGAACTTGCCGAGGCATTTTCACAAATCGGAAATCTTCCCATGGAGGACATCAAAGCTGAAATCGACATCTATTTTCAAGAACTTAAAAAACGTTACTCTCAGGAAGACATTTTTAAGAACAAAAAACTAGCGGATTTTTTCACAAGCAGGGATTATCTTGACGAACTCACCCCGGAGGAGATGAAAAGCATTCTGAATCTTGAATATTTGAAAACAATTCTGAAAAAAGACCCGATTATTCCGACTAACCGCCGCTTGTCCCAGTTGACGGATTCTTAAAGAATATTTTGCGGTACGACTGCAATGGCAACTTTCCCTGCCAGATGTTTTTGTATTATTAAAATGGGAAAGCATGTCGCATAATAATATATACTGCTTCCCCCGGTGGTGATTCCTCTGACCATCCCCAACAATTGCCGTGTGAACAACAGACTTCTGCCTGGAAAAAGCAACGTTTTTGCCCCATACCAGAACCGTCCGGTTAAAGGATTGTTATTTTTTAAAATAAGGATCTTTTTATTTTTTAATGAGCGTTACTTTGCAACTGTTGCACCTCCGGGGCCGGATCCGACAACAATGACATCTATATTTTTTGGCTCTTGCATGACCATGTGATTTTCTCCTCCTCTTAAAAAGGACTTTCTAGCTTATGGAGCGTCTGCCAAGGTATCTGGGGGAGTCAGCAGATCAGATGTTTCCCACTTTTTTTCCGCCTGTAAATAGTGCATTTTTTGGACGCTTTCACCGGTATAAAGGACATGGCTCTTTCAGACAATGCGGTGATGGTCAGAGCAGGGTTTACCCCCAGGTTTGCCGGGATCATGGACCCGTCAACCACCAGCATGTTTTGGTAATTCTTGACAAGGTTTTTGTCATTGATCACCCCTTTTTGAGGATTTTCGTGCGCACTACAGCCACCCCTCGTTTCTGGATGGACACTTGGTAGCACTTGCCTGCAAGCCCTCATCGATCAGATCCAGAACCCGCTGCTTCTCCTCGGGAAACGGGTAGCCCTGGTAGCTGTGGGAAAAAAGCAGCCGACCCTGACGGTCGCGCCAGTAGTTGCCAGCATGGTCGAAACAGACCCGGCCGGTTACCGACAGATGCCGGATGGTCAGACGCAGCTCCTCGAGCTGTTCCGCGGGCGTGAGCATGGTGAACGTCCCTTCAGCCACCGCCTGCGCCAGGGGGGTGCCGGGCCAGGTGCGAAAGGGCCGCGAACGAATATAGTGTGGGTTGATGGCACTGAGCACCCGGGCCGTGTTTTCGGCATGCGCCTGCCAGTGCGCTTTGCCGCCCACACCGGGCATCCAGTACTCCGACAGTTGGAACCCGGCGTCCAGGGCTTTGCGGCCAGCCTTGACGTGGATTTCAGCCGTTGCGCCCTTGCCAATTATCTCCAACACCGCGTCGTCACCGCTCTCCAGTCCCACGTGCAGCCGGTCCAGTCCGGCCCGGCGAATGGCCCTGAGGTCGTCAAGCGGTTTCTGCAGTACGGTCTTGGCCCGGGCATAGGTGGTGACCCGGACGATGGTCGGGAAGGTTCGGCGCAAATACGCGAGTACCTCGATCAGTTGGTCGGTCTTCATGATCAGGCTGTTGGCATCCTGCAGAAACGCGGTTCTTCCGCCCGACAACAGCCAGTGGTAGAACATGGCAAAGCCGTCGTGATCGTTCAGCTGGGGGCAGCGCTCGATGAGGGCGATGGCACCCGGCTGACTGACGCCGCCGTTTGCTCCATACGGCCGTGACAGAGCGATGAGGTCGTCGCGCAGGGCCGCCATGGCATCAATGTCCTGTTTGATCTCCGCCACCGATCGCAGCTGGAATTTCTCAGCCTTGTACATGCCACAGAACGTACAGCGGTTCCAGGGACAATTGCGGGTCAGGCGAATCAGCAAGGAGTTGCTTCCGCCTTCGCTGGGCGGCCGGTATAGGCCGGTCTCAAAATGATATGTTTCAGCTGCAGATAGGCTCATGGACCAATCTAGTAAGCATTTGCGAATGTTCAAGCAGGACTGCAATTAATATTTGCCAGAAGTGCAATTGCGGGGCAACCTGCTTGTTACGAATTCGTCAAAGCATGCATGGGTCTTAGGTATTCAAGCTAAATGCAGGCAAGTCCCCTTCATCCGCAAATTCACCACTTTTCGCATCGTGCTGTCCATGGCACCGCTTCCGGATGATATTGAGGCCGTCGGCAAGGCATTGCCGGTCCTGGGCCTTATACCGCAAACCCGTGCTTCACAGGCATCCGGTTTCATCCAGTTGCGCTGTTTGCAGCGGCTCGCCCCCTACCACGACCTGCCGGCAAGCGTTGAAGCCCACCCAGTAGGCCAGTTCGGCCGGCGTGTCGATTTCCCAGAGCACGAAGTCGGCATCCTTGCCTGCCTCCAACGTTCCCTTGGCATTTGCCAGACCGAGTGCGCCCGCAGCGTTGCGGGTGACTCCGGCCAGGGCCTCGGCGGGAGTGAGGCGAAAGAAGGTGCAGGCCATATTGAGCATCAGCAGCAACGAGGTGACCGGGCTGGAGCCCGGATTGCAATCGGTGGCCAGTGCTATCGGCACATTATAACGACGCAGGAGTTCCACGGGCGGCAGTCGGCTTTCGCGTAAAAAATAGAAGGCGCCGGGGAGCAGTACAGCGGTTACACCATGGGCGGCCATGGCGCGGGCACCCGATTCGGACAGGTGTTCCAAGTGGTCGGCCGACAGGGCTTTAAATGTGGCGGCCAGGGCGGCGCCCTCCTGATTGGAGAGCTGTTCGGCATGCAGTTTGACCGGCAGGCCCAATTGCTGCGCGGCCTCAAAAATTCTCCTGGTCTGCGCAGAGGTGAAACCGATGGTATCGCAAAAGGCATCCACCGCATCGGCCAATTTTGCGGAAGCAATTTCAGGCATGACCGAACGGCATACAAAATCGATATAAGCGTCGCCGTTGCCGGCGTATTCAGCCGGAAGGGCGTGGGCGCCGAGAAAAGTGGTGCGCACCGTCACTGGATATCGCCGTCCCAGTTGACGGGCAACCGACAGCATGCGCAGTTCGGTGTCCAGATCGAGCCCGTAGCCCGATTTGATCTCAATGGTCGTCACCCCCTCGCGCATCAGCGCTTTAAGCCGTGGGGCCGCGCGGCGCAATAGGGCCATGTGGTCCGCTTCGCGGGTAGCCCTCACAGTGGAGAGGATACCCCCTCCCCGACGCGCGATCTGCTCGTAGGTAACCCCCTGAAGCCGCATTTCAAATTCTTCGGCACGATGGCCGCCAAAAACCAAATGGGTGTGGCAGTCGATGAGCCCGGGCGTGATCCACGCGCGACCGGCGTCGTACCGATGCCGGACCCGCTTTTCCAGCTCATCGGGCAGTTGCACTTCCGGCCCCACCCAGGCGATTTTGCCGTTGGAGACCGCCAGCGCCCCATCCTCGACAGCCCCATAAGGCCCGGAGCCGGCCGGCCCCATGGTAACAAGACGTGCGTTGGTCCAGAGCGCATCGATGGCATCCAAGGGCTTCTCCTTCCCAATCACCCCTATCGATCAGGTGAGCGATACGGTTTGCGAATCGGCCAAGCGGAATTTGCTGCCCAGCGTGTAGCGCGAGCCAGGATAATAGAAAACACTGAAGGTGGCCACCTGCTCATCGACCCACGTCTTGCGGCGCAAGGCCAAGCACGGCTCGGAACCGTTGACCTGCAAAAGCTTGCGGATCCACGGTTCGGGGATAAGCGCCTCGACCACGTGTTCGATGGCACTGACCGGGGCGACGCTGAGCAAATAATCGCTGGCGGTGATTTGGGTGAAATCCTGCTCGAGGTAGTGCGGGGCGATAGCCGGATTGATGTAGCGGACGCCCAGCTGGATGGGAACATTATGGTTCTTGTGGACTACGACAGAGTGAAACACGGTGGAATAGGGCGCAAGTTCCATGGCGGCGGCCAGTTTCGGATTGACCTTTTCTTCTTGAAGCACATGAACGGTGCACGAGTGGGAGCCGCCCCGCGCGCGGAGCTCTTCGGCAATGGAACGAATTTCCAGAAGCGGCGATCGGGGCTTTCTCTCGGCCACGAAGGTGCCGCTTCCCTGGATGCGTTTCAAGCGCCCTTCAGCGCTCAGTTCGCGCAGGGCGCGGTTGACCGTCATCCGCGACACATTCAGGGTTTCCACCAGTTCGTTTTCAGAGGCGACGCGCATACCGACGGCCAGCTCTCCGCTATCCATCTTGGACGTGATGTACTCCTTTACCTGACGGTAAAGGGGTTGCCGGCCTTTTTGCGGTTCTTTTTTGCGCATCCTGGTGCCGGTCAAAAAATACCTGCCGGGACCCAACTCTTTTTCGGCAGGCGTTAAAATCGCTGTTTTGGCCATAATGAGTTCTTTCGCCTGTTCATAGCTCATGGTAACCCATTCGCGCAGTTGCGGATGATTATGCTCCAATCCTTCGTAGCAGCGGGCGACGAATATGATCACACCGCCCGGTTGGACCGCGAAGTAGCAGGCCTTTCTGCGCCTGCCAGGGTCCGACGGTTGCAGGTGCCGGCTCGTTTGATGTATATACAATAAGGTACCACTATAAAAACCTCCATCAGTCGTTCGACCACTCCGCATTGATGTATTTTCAAACGAAAACAGTGGTATTGTCAAGAATTTTTTTATGATAAATTTCGCTTGACAGTCATGCATCTTTTCGATAATTGAAATTGTATATACAATTATTACATTTGGAAGGTTCAGCTTGCCAGCTGCAAAAAAAGGGGGGGGGCAAGAGGTCATTTTCGACAGGAGGGGATGCCATGTTGAGTAACGACGATGTCGCCGGCGCCATGCAGGTGCGGCTGGACGATGACTTGCCGGAACCGGAGGCTTTTTCACCCGGGATCCGAAGGGCCCCGGACCGGGGCTTCCGCCTGAACCCGAACCGGACCGAAACAGCGCTGAAAAACGCCTTGCGGTACATTCCCGAGCAGCACCATGAGCGTCTGATTCCGGAGTTTCTTGAAGAACTGCGGACCCGGGGCCGAATATACGGCTACCGGTTTCGACCCCACGGAGCGTTCAAGGCCAAACCCATCGATGCCTACCGGGGTCGATGCCTTGCCGGCAAAGCCTTTCAGCTGATGATCGACAACAATCTGGATTTTGATGTCGCCTTGTACCCTTATGAGCTGGTCACCTACGGTGAGACCGGAAGCGTCTGTCAAAACTGGATGCAACTGCGGCTGATCAAAAAATATCTGGCGGTCATGACCGAAGAACAGACCCTGGTGATGCATTCCGGCCATCCCCTGGGCCTGTTTCGGTCGAGTCCGGACAACCCGCGGGTGATCATCACCAACGGTTTGCTGGTCGGTCTCTACGACAACCCCGACGACTGGGAGATCGCCGCCCAGATGGGGGTTTCCTCCTACGGACAGATGACCGCCGGCGGTTGGATGTATATCGGCCCCCAGGGGATTGTTCACGGAACCTACAACACCCTGCTCAGTGCCGGCCGCAAGATGTGCGGGGTGCCTGCGGACGGCGACTTGGCCGGGCTGCTGTTCGTCTCTTCTGGTCTGGGCGGTATGAGCGGCGCCCAGCCGAAAGCCGCCAAGATCGCCGGCGCGGTCTCGATTACCGCTGAGGTGGATATCTCACGCATTGAAACCCGCCACCGCCAGGGTTGGGTGGACGTGGTTTGCGCAGACCCCTCGGAAGTCCTGCGCCTTGCCAGGCAGGCACTGAAGGCCAAATCCCCAACTTCGATCGCCTTCCACGGCAATATCGTCGATCTGCTGGAATATATGGCGGCACAACCATTCCGGATCGATCTGCTCTCTGACCAGACGTCCTGCCACGTGGCGTACGATGGCGGCTACTGCCCCCAGGGTCTCGATTTCGATGAACGTACCCGTTTGCTCTCAACCGACCGCGCCACCTTTCGGCGCTTGGTGGATACCAGCCTGAAACGCCATTTCCAGGCGGTAAAGGAGCTGGTCAGACAGGGAGCATACTTTTTCGACTACGGCAACGCTTTCCTCAAAGCGGTCTTTGACGCCGGGGTTCGTGAAGTCGCCAAAAACGGCGAAGACACCCGGGACGGTTTTATCTTCCCTTCCTATTTCGAGGATCTGATGGGCCCTCTGTTTGATTATGGGTATGGCCCCTTTCGGTGGGTCTGCTTGAGCGCAGACCCATCGGACCTGGATCGAACGGACCAGGCGGCGATGGCCTGCATCGATCCGTCTCGCCGGCCGGAGGATCGCGATAACTACCAATGGATCCGGGATGCCAAGGCCAACCGGCTGGTGGTCGGCAGTCAGGCCCGCATATTGTACGCCGACGCGCAAGGGCGCACGCGAATCGCGCTGCGCTTCAATGCCATGGTGAGAAACGGCGAAGTGGGGCCGATCATGCTCGGTCGCGACCATCACGATCCCGGCGGCACCGACTCCCCCTTTCGTGAGACCGCCAATATCCGCGACGGCAGCAACGTCTGCGCCGACATGGCCACGCATTGCTTTGCCGGCAACGCCGCCCGCGGGATGTCCATGGTGGCCCTGCACAACGGCGGCGGAACCGGCATCGGCAAGGCCATTAACGGCGGGTTTGGCATGGTGCTCGATGGCAGCGACCGCGTGGATGGAATTCTGTACTCCGCAATGACCTGGGATGTGATGGGGGGGGTAGCCCGCCGCAGCTGGGCACGCAACCCCAACGCCATGGAAGTGGCGATGGCCTATAACCGCAACAACGAAAATGATGACCAGATCACCCTGCCTTTCCAGGCGGACGCCCACTTGGTGAGCGAAGCGGTGATCAAATTGTTCTCCGGGTGGAACAGGCCGTGAACGGGGAAAAACATGTCTGGCTGGCCGCTGACAGATGACGGTGCTGCAAGACCGTTTCGGCAGGCATCGGCGCCTGTCGAAAAATTCCCCATAACACACGAACGTACACAACCGGCGCAACGGGCGTTTGTTCCAGAACAGATATCAATCGATTCTTTGCCAAGAAGATGCCTTTTGAAAGCGCTGGTGCGTTACATTTTCATCTTAACAGGGCTGGTGCTATCGGACGTACTGAAATATAAGAATATAAGGGGCGTGCCACACATTTCCCTTTCCCGGCAACCTCCTTAATTTTCTCCTTGACCTTGTGCCTCTTGCCCTGCGCCTCGTCCTTCATGCTCGATTACAAGGTCTTGCCTCCCTCTGGTTGGGTTGTTTCAAGAGAGATATCCGGCCAGATTTTTCATGGCCTTGACGATGTCCACAATCGCTTCGTGGATTCCCTCGCCGTATTGGCCGCCTTCCGACGCGGCCTTTTTTTCAGCCTTTGCCTTGACCGTGGACTTGATCGATTTCAACCGTTGAACTTGCTGTTCGAACTGAATCCGGTGCTTTTCTTCAATCTCCTCAAGAAAACTGGCGTTGATTTGATTGACCAGCGCATCGGCTTCCGCCATCAACTGATCGATGTCCGGGGTGATGTCTTTCGTTTCCATGGTGGTTCCTTTCCGATGGTCGGGTCGAATGTGTTCAACCGAAGTTTCTGCATGAGACAGGGTGTTGCGATAAGACGACGTTCGCGCGCCGATGGACCGAAGGTGCGTTGGATACGAGGAAGCCACGCTCGATGATTAAACCGCTTTTCATCGCTGCCCTCCAACGCCGAAGATATTCACTTCGCAAATTCTCCTGAAGTGGTGGCCATAAATGGAAAGGGTGATGGCCAGGGGCAGCTGCCTGGGCTTGCGGCGAATGGTCCAGAGCAGCAAATGCCAATACTGGAGGCGCTCCTTGCCCAAAACGCCCAGGCGCAGGCACGTTCGGAAAAAGGCCAGGCAGCGCTGGAAATCCAAGGGCGTTCTGGCATGCGGCGACCCGAACTCGCTCAGCAGCGTTCTCACCCGCTGGTAGTAGTGGCGGGGCGAATAGATATGGGCCATGATCGACCGATAGCCTTCGATCACCGTTGTGAGCCCCATCGCCGGAACAATGTTGGTGGTGCCGTCGACATTGTCACCGGACATCGGGCCCACCAACCGGTTCTCTTGCCGCAGGCGCTCGAACAGGCGGGTTCCCGGCGGGGCCTGGAGAATACCCACCATGGCGGCCACAATCCCGCTTTGCTGGATGAAATCGATTTGGCGCTGGAATATGGACGGCGTGTCGCAGTCGAAGCCGACGATAAAGCCGCCTGACACCTGCAGGCCGGCCTGTTGAATCTTGCGGACGCTTTGAAGCAGGTCGCGGTTTTTGTTTTGGTTCTTCTTGCATTCCGACAGGCTTTGTTCATCGGGCGACTCGATGCCGATAAACACCAGATCGAACCCGGCGCAAACCATCATGTCCAACAACACGGGATCGTCCGCCAAATTGATCGAGGCCTCGGTGAAAAACACGCACCCCTTCTTGTTCTTGCGCCATTCGATCAGCGCGGGCAGCAACTGGGATTTCAGATAGCCGCGGTTGCCGATGAAATTGTCGTCCACAAAGAAGATGTTGCCGCGCCAGCCGGCCCCATAAATGCTGTCCAACTCCGCGAGCACCTGCCGGGGCGTCTTCATGCGCACCCGATGGCCGAAAAGAGAGGTCACATTGCAAAAATCGCAGTTGAACGGACATCCCCTGGAGAACTGAATGCTCATGGACGCATACTTTTTCATGCGCACCAGGTGCCAGTCGGGAATCGTGGTTTGATCCAGGTTGCAGAAACCCGATGCCCGGTAGATGCGTTTGAGCGCGCCACTTTGCAGGTCCGCGAGAAAAGGCGGCAGTGTGAGTTCGGCCTCGTCGAGAACCAGATGATCCACCTCCGGGAATGCCTCCGGTTCCGCCGTAAACAGCGGGCCGCCCCCAACCACCGTCAGCCTCCTGGCCCGGCAGCGATCGATGATTCTTTTCGCCGAAGTCCGCTGAATGGCCATCCCCCCGATGAAGGCCATTTGCGCCCACGCGAGGTCAGCCTCCTTTAGATCGTCCACATTGACATCTACCAGCCGTGTTTGAAACTCGCCGGGCAGCATGGCGGCCACCGTGAGCAATCCCAGGGGCGGATAGGCTGCTTTCTTCCCGATGAATTTCAGGGCGTATTTGAAACTCCAGAAGGTATTGGGGTATGCCGGGTTGATCAGCAGTATGTTCATCATCGTTTCCTCCCTCCTTTGCTATGGCGCGGACCAACCCATGATCGGCACCGTAGTGACCCGGCAGCGTCGCATCACGGCGATTGACAGCGCCCGGGGATACCAGCGCCGCCGGTTGGATCCGATAATGATCTGTACCTCCCGACGTTATGCATGGCACCTGTCACGACCCGAACGCGGACAGGATGGCATCCATCCGGTCTTCGATTTTACGGCGCTCTTCGACCGTCAATGCAATATATCGCTCCGGACTTTGGGCGAACGCCTCAAGGAAGTCCGCAAGCTCCGTTCCGATACCGGACGAAGCGATAAAATCCGTTCTAAACATGGTAGCGGCAAATCTGCATCAAAAGAATTCCCCTGCGCAAACAGCCGTCCGGAAATGACGGCTAACGAGCCAGCCGGTGATCTCACGACGATATGTGAGACGCCATGTTTCCGGTGAACACAATTTTTCTGGGCCGGCCATCCAGCGGGCTCATGTTCTTGCGAAAAACATCCACGCCGAAAGGCGAAATGTGTTTCAGGCCATCGGTTTGAATGGATATTTTTAGGATTTTTTTGGGCAATTTCTTTATGGCATAGATCAACTCGTATGCCGACGTGCCGTCGAAGTCGCCAACCAATTTCAAGCCGAGGATTTCACTTTTTTTATCCTCAAATATTTCGAAATTTGCTGCCATCCCCGATCCTTTCTTGTACCCATTCCGTATAGAAGTAATAAACTTCCAGCCGTCGACAGCCTGTTTAACCCCGCCCGGAGAACCGGGCGGAGACCTATGGCAAGGGTCGGAAGCCTTAGACTCGTCTTCGACCCTGAATAAACTGGACCGCTACCACGATGAGGGCGATGACCAGGAGAAGGTGAATGACTCCACCCATCGTATAGCCGCTGACCAATCCCAGCGCCCACAATACCAGCAGTATGATACCAATTGTCCACAGCATGTCTGACTCCTTTCTATTTCCCGACGACCTTCTTGATCTCACCGTTTTTTTCTTGGACTTCGCCGGTTTTGTTTTCGTTTTTGCCCTCTGCTTCCAGGTCTGGATCGCCCAGTTTCCCGGCGACTTCCCTGACCTTGCCCTTCACGTGATGCCACTTGCCTTCCGCTTCGTCCCGCATGCCTGGTTTCATTTCGATCCTCCTCCTCGAGCGTTGTTGGGTTGACGGTTTGCCGGCCCCGGTCATCCCGATCATGGAACTGCCCTCCGGACAAGCACCTTCGTTTACCCGGCACACTTAAAAAACCAGGGTCTCCTCTGCAGTTGGATTGTGACCGATAAGATCCGAAACCGGCGTTACGGTTTCGACACCGCAAAGCATACAGGTAGAAAGGGAATGGCCGCAAAATTGTAAATTCTATGGTTCCTGAGATAGAAGATGCTTACGGGGGGGCAGGAACACAAGGTTGGATCACTGCCGGGGTATTTTGGGGTATTAACAGATATTATTGGGGTGGCTTGATAGGCTCTGCCGTCGCGCCCCCGCTGCCGGCCTAGCTCACGTGGCCCAATCAGGTTTGTCTCAGGGTGCAGTCGTTTTTTCTGGCATCACATTGTTCAGGGGTTTCGAGTTTGGATTGCAGACAACCGGACAACGTGATCTGGTCATGACAGCGGCCACGACCGGATAATGATCCGAGGCGAACTTGGCCAACCTGCTTTTGTGGACATGAGTCTTGCTCAAATGCTGTCCAGAAGTGATCAAAATACGATCCAGAGCAACCATCGGGAAAAATGTGGGAAAACTCGCAGGCGCGGGCAGATGGCCGAAAAATGCCGCGATTTTCCTGAACGGGAAACGCAGCGGGAGCCATTCGTTGAAATCTCCCATGAGAATGGTCATGTCACGCTTGGTGATGCTTTGCAAAATCGAGACGAGTTTTTGATGCTGCTTGCGTCGTTCCCAGGCCCGCAAGCCCAGGTGTGTGTTCAGCACCCGGATCAGCCCGAAGGGCGTCTGCAGATCAACATCTATTACGCCGCGCGGTTCGCGGCGGGCAATACTGATATCGTGCCTGCGCACGTCATGAACCGGCAGGTTCGTCAGAAGCACGTTGCCGTAGGAAGCCTCTTCGCGCATCAGGGTTTTGCCCACGATCAGCTCCATGCCCAATTCCTGGGCCAGTGTCGTCTCGGTGATTTTGTGCTGGATGCGCTTCGGGAAATTGACCTCCTGCAGCCCGATGACGTTTGCCCGCAATTCGCGGAGCACGGCAAGTCCCCGGCAGGGATCGTAGGTTTTGTCCGTGCCCACCCATTGATGCACATTGTAGGTGGCCACGCTCAGGCCAGGCAGGGGCATGTTCTGTCTCAAGTCAGTCTTCGCTTCAACCATCTGGTAGCCAAGGCCAGAAAGATCAACGCGCCGACCATGGCCAGGATGTTGACCAGGTCCGGGTGTTTCAAGAAAGCCAGCAGTCGATCCGTGAAAATGGTCACGGCCAGAATACCGGGCGCCATGCCCAAAAGGGTGCCAAAGACATAGTCGGTAAAACGAATCTGCGAGGCTCCCGCCACCAGATTGACGATGGTAAACGGAGCAATGGGCAGGGTGCGCACCACGGCCACGCTGACCAAGCCGCGCCGGGCCAGGTACTTGCTGATTCGATTCAGTTTGCTGCCGGCCATGCGCTGGATGCGCTTGCGGCCGAGCTTCATGCCGACCCCATAAGCAGTGATGGCGCTGAGCTGTGATCCCGCGAAGGCCATGACCAGAGCAGGCAGGGGTTCCAGCAAAATGGCCGTTGCTCCAATGAGCACGGTCACTGGAAACATGGACATGCCCCCGACGAGAAAGGCCAGCAGCAGCAACGGATATATGCTCCATCCCCGGGCCAGGCTTTGCATCAGCCCGGCCAATGTCTCTCGGCTGGCGAATTCGGATAGAGGCGTGAACTGCCACACTGCAGCCAGGACGACCAGCGCCAGCGCGCCAATAACCAGCCACAGCCAGTTCGCCCGCAGCCATCCGTTCCGGGATGATTTGTCGTCAGGAATAAAGACGTCCATGAGTCTGTCCAACTCGAGGGGACGCTCGGGATCGAGGATTTCGGCCTCGCTGACCAGCTCCGCAAACTGCTCGTCTTGTGCTTCCAGGGGGCCAAGTCCCCGAGGAATCGATTCTTTCATATCAGCGGAGGATAATTCATCCAGCGCCTGGACAATGGATTCGAACTTGGCCGTCAATTCATCAACCTTCTGCGGCGAAACGCCGAAATGTTCTGCCAGCAGCTCATTGCGCAACCGCCGTACGCCGGCTTCCTGGCGAGGTGTTTGCGCCTCAATGGCCAGATCGCACTCCGTGTCCAGGCCCAAAGATCGATTGCACAGGTTGGCGGATCCCACGCGCAGCAGCTTGTCGTCCACGACCATCAGCTTGGCATGGACCATGACGCCCTGTTTCGGCTGATCCCCGACCCAGGGATGGCGCAGCAGCAATCGGCCGTGTTTGTCCGCCGCGATGAGCCGGTTGAGGATTCTGCCGCGCTTGGCTTCCATGACCTTGTTGCCCAGCCATCCCTGGATCGTTTTGGGCAGAATGATCACCACTTCCGGCCCCTGCTCTTCCTGCAGGCGGTCTTCCAGTGCCCGGCACAGAACCGGCGAGGTGAAGTACTGGTTCTCGATGAAGATGCAGCGCTGCGCCGCCTGGAAAGCATCCAGGAAAAGAGCCTCTACCTCCCGGACCTCCTGTCGCGACTTGTACTCCGGTTCGGTACGCGCGATGGCCACATCCACCTTTTCAAACCACGGCGCTACGGATTCGGGCCAGGGGTCCGATCCGGGATGGTTTTGCACGGAGACCCTCTCCCGGGTAGCCCGCTTCCAGCGCGTTGCGCAAAGTTCAGCCAAGGATGCCGCGGCCTGGCCGTCCACGAGCATCATGGCGTCGTGGAACGGGGCGTAGCGGTCCCCGGCAGGCGTGGTCCGGCGTTGATCGTCCGGTATGTGCTCGGATGTGTCCCAGCGGTAGTGGGTGAGATCCAGGCCGCCGCAAAAGGCCGTTTGACCGTCGACCACGACGATTTTTTGATGGTGGGAGGCGCCAAACGGATGTTCGTCGTCCAGATGGAATCGGATCCTGGGGTGCGGGGCCCAGCCCAGATTGAAGAGCAGACTGGGTTCGCGTTCCAGGCTGAGGAGCATGGAAAAATTCCAGATCAGAATGCGGATGTCCAGGTCGGGATTGCTTCGCGCTATATGGTCCAGCAAGGGGCCCAGTCTGATGGGCAGGCCCTCGGCCCGGGCCCGGGAAGCGGCATCGCCGCGCAGCAGTTCCACCTTGCTGTGAATATCCCAGCCAAGGATGAACACCTGCTTGCGCGCCTTGAGCAGGGCTTTACGAAACGCGGCAAAATACGCTTCGCCGTCGAGCAGCACGGCTGCGCGGTCGGCCCGGGCCACTTGCCAGCAGTTCCTGCCGGATTCGAGGATTCTTCGGTCTATTCCAGACATATTTGCTCCACAGGTACTATGCTTTTTTTCGGTAAGGGTTTAAAAACGCGAACTGCTTCAAGACCTGGACCACACCCAGGGGAATGAGGCTCATGCCGAGGATGAACGCCCATTCTCCGGATGTGGGTGCCACCATGCTCAAGACACCTGCCAACGGCTGGAAATACACGGCAAGAAAAAGCAACGCAAAGCTCAAGACTACCGCGCCCCAGACAAAGGGATTGCGGGTTACATCGTTGACCAGTGCATGGGAGTCGTTATCACGCATGTTAAACACGTGCCACGTCCTGGCAAAAGCCAGGCTCAGAAAGGTTATGGTCACTGCCCGCTCAACGGGCAAGGACATTTCCACCAGCGATATCCGGAAAGCGGATAGGACGGTTCCGGCAATAAGCGCTCCGTAGCCGGCAATGATCAGCCAGAGGCTTCCAGGCATAACCGGCTCGCTGGGAGACCTTGGCGGGAAGGACATCACGGAACGCTCTCCCCTGCCCACTCCCAGGGCCAATGCCGGGAACACGTCGCTGATCATGTTCAAATAGAGGATTTGCAGCGGCAAAAGAGGCAGGGTCGCCCCAAAGAGCATGGCCATACCGACAACAAGAATCGCTCCGACATTGCCCGAAAGCAGGAAGACGATAAACTTACGGATGTTGTTGAAAATAACTCGACCCTGCTCGACGGCCAAGGCGATGGTGGCGAAGTTATCGTCCTTGAGCACGATATCCGAGGCCTCTTTTGCCACCTGAGTGCCCCGTTTACCCATAGCCACACCGATGTCGGCCCTGGTCAAGGCCGGTGCGTCGTTGACCCCATCGCCCGTCATGGCCAGAACCGAAACCGTCATTGTGTTTTCGGTCAAGGTCCCGGTTTTGTCCGTGCAGATGATGCTGGTCGAACCGAGTGTTTCAACAGCGGAAAGCCGGTTGACCAGGGCATTTTTCCGGGCCATGCGCCACATTCCCCGGGCCAGGGCAATGGTTGCTACGATGGGCAGGCCCTCCGGAATGGCGGCCACGGCCAGGGCAATAGCGGTTTTGAAGATCAAGGCCGGGTCTTTGCCGGCGAACATGCCCGTCAAGCCGATCAATCCGGCAATGCCCAGCGTGACCCAGATCAGTTTCTGCCCCAATTGGTTCAAGCGCTGTTCCAGGGGAGTCAGCACATCTTGTTTTGCTGCTTGGGTCAACTCCGAAATATGGCCCAACTCCGTGGACATCCCCGTGGACACGACCAAACCCTTGCCAGAGCCCTGGGTCAGGGCAGTGCCTTTGAAAAGCATGTTGGTCCGTTCCGCCAATGGCGTACTTTCTGAAATAATATCAATATCTTTTCCAACGGGGACGGATTCTCCGGTCAAGGCGGATTCATCGGCCTGAATCCGGTTGGATTCGATTAACCTGAGATCTGCTGGAATCATATCGCCGCCTTCCAGAATAACAACATCTCCTGGAACCAGTTCGGACGAGGCAATTTGGCGGATTTTTCCCTGGCGCAGCACCTTGGCCGGCATCCTGGTCATCCGCTGCAGGGCCTCCATGGACCGTGTCGCCCGCAGTTCCGTTCCAAACCCGATCAGCACATTGACGGCCAGAGCCACCAGGATGGAGACTGCTTCCAACATCTGCCCGAGTGCGAACGAGACGCACGCGGCCACGGCCAGCAGCAGCACGATAAGATTCATGAGCTGGGTGACGAATATATTCCATGCCGAGCGTTGTTTCTTGGCCGTGATGCGATTGGGTCCATGCCTTCGGAGACGGCTGCGAACCTCATTGTGGCGCAGCCCTGCATCAATGGATGACTTGAGAAGATCAACCGCATCCTCCGCTTCCAGCGCCCAAGGGTATTTTCCGTCGAAAAATAAATGCATTGCATCATTATTATTCATTCTATCCGTGTCCCCTTTAACCCATGTTTGACAGAGGGGTCCCAAATTTGCCCCATTTTTCATCAATTGAGGAGCAAAAGTTAAATAATTTTGTTGTGACTTGCTTCATACTTCATCAGGCCATAATTTCACTTTTTTAAAGATTGAAAATTTATGGCCGATGTCAGGGTACTGTCGTTGTTAAAGATCTCGAGCCAATCTTTAAACGCGCAATTGGATGTGATCGCCAGCGCGCCCTGTTCGTATCTTAAGCTGATGACCTGGAACAACAGATCGGTCGCGGTTTTTTCTCCGATCATTTTTTCGAAGGCATGCAACCGAAAAAAAACGTCATCATGTTTGATTTAATGCCATTCAAAAGACGACCGGGTAAGGCATTGGCCAGCTTCAGAAATGAAATCGATGATCTTTTCAACCGTTTTTTCGACATGGACACCCCTGTTTCGAGGCGGTTATTTGGCGAGGGTGAGTGGGTACCGCGTGTGGATGTGGTTGAAGGCAAGGGCGGCATCACGGTCAAGGCCGAAATTCCGGGATGCGAGATTAAAGACATTGATGCGCAGTTGGATCGCAGGGCCTTGATCATCCGGGGAGAGAAAAAACAGGGGTTCCCCAGATTAAGGCTGCAAAGCGCGAATGATCAAAAATGTCAAAGCTGCTGTTATGGGCCAACCAAAAAAAGCAAAGAAACTCACACCTGGACCGCCAATCGTTTTATCCAACCAGCTAAAAAACAAACCGCCGATTGAGCTGCCGATCACAAATAACAAAAGCGGCCAATACCACGCGACCTGCATGAAGTAGTAGATCAAGAGACCAGCCCCGGCCAAGGAACCGAATACCGATGAAAACCTGACAGCAGAACTGTAGATCGCGGATGTGCCCAACAGTCTCCTTGCATGGCGCTGATGCGTGTTTACCAATCCGAAAAAAACGGCCCACGCTAATATGAGTGATATTGGCATTGCATTAGGCATGTCATCCCCCTGTTGGGACCCTTTTCAAATCGATTCCGAGTTGGATTGTCCAATTTGTGATCGGGCATTCAGGTATCCGGCAGCCCCAATCGTGCCTCCTGGCATCTGGGCCCGACAGGCTGCCCGCCAGATCAGGGCCGTGCCGGCAATTCGTCGGTTGAAGCCCTTGGCTTCCGGTTCATCGCGGAACCGCAACCAGCCATCAATCTGCACCCGGGGGCCAGCACCGTCCGCTCTGGAACGCCACCGGTATCCCTATGGCGGGCGCGTTTTGTGTAAGGTGAACGGTATCAGAACACGGTGTCGTGGGTCAACGCCTGATCCAGATATGCCTGAGACGTCTCTCCGCAACAATCAAGCCAAAACGATTGAACCGGACATCGACCTGTAGCCCCATATCCCCACCAGCCCTGAAGATAAATACCTGCATTACATGGCACCGGTTTTGCTTTTTCCCAAACACCTAAAAGGACTACAAATAAAGGAAAAAACCCAGCACAAAATGCGCGAAAAATGGCACCGACAAATGGCCCTGATGACCCACATCACCAACCACCCCCAGTGTCAGGAATTGGAGGCGATCAGCGCCATCATCGATTCCAAGCCATTCCCCGGCTCTGTTTAATTGGCGGTCCGAATTTGCTTCGCAAGTTCGACCTGGGGCAACCGGAAGAATTGAATCGAGCATCAAAAAGCTTTGAGCAGGACGGTCATGCCCTGGTCTACCTGATTGAGGGAGATAAGGTTCTGGCCGTGTTCGCCGTGGCGGACGCCGTGCGAACCGAGTCCAAGGAAGCTGTCCAGCTCCTGGTCTCGCGGATCGTGCATCTCAGCCGGGCGACGAACCGCAAGATGGTCCAGAACCTGTGGTGGGCTGCGGGGTGCAATATTGCGGCCATTGCCCTGGCAGCGGGCGTGCTGGCATGGGCCGGCATCCTTCTCGCTCCGGCCGCGGGCGCGATACTGATGTCCGCGAGCACCGTGATCGTAGCTGTCAACGCCCAGTTGCTGCGTCGTTTCGAATTGTAATTGTCTTGGACCTGCCACTGGCTTCAACCGGCGCGTAGTTTACTTTAGGGAAGACAAATAGCTGTGCAGGCCTATTTTCTTGTTCTTCACGCCTAGCTTCGCCCGGATGTTGTTGCGGTGAAAATCCACCGTGCTCTTCGCCATGGTCATCGTCTCTGCGATTTGCTTGGTGGTTTTGCCCTGATAGACCAGATTGGCAACATCAAGCTCGGTAGGCGAAAGCATCAACATTTTAGAGGAGAGACTGCGCACGAACGGCGAGACCATCTCCTTCAGGTTGGATTCCAGGATCTCCACATACGCCTTTTGTTTGGCATCCAGTTTTCGCCCTTTCAGCTTGTCCAGATTCGGCATGATCAGTTTATTGACATTCAGCAGCACTTTCTCTTCAAGCTCGGCCCTGTCGGCATCCCGCTTCCGGAGCAACACTTTCAGCGCGGTATTGACCTCTTTTACGTAAACAGATTTCTCCTTTAATGCCATCGATTTGCTTTCCAGATAGGCTTCCGCCGTCTTTCGAACCGTCACCTCTTGCTCCAACTCCACATTGGCCGTGGCTAACTCCGCCGTGCGTTCGACGACACGCGCTTCAACCTCGTCATAAGCTTTTTGCAGCGCAACAGTCATCCTCTTTTGATCGCCGATATCCACCATTAGGACAACAATACCGATTATACCTTTATGAGTGATAAGTGAGTTTGCGCTCAATAGAAAGTAAAAAAACTCGTCCCCATACTTGGAAGTGACCTCAACCGGGTGGAGGAATTTGTCTCCAATTGCAGACAGAAGGCGAAAAGGAGTCCCGTCGGGATAGTGGAGGCGAAACGCCTTGTCAAATGCCTGGAATGTCGGGCTTTTACCTAATAGCCTGCTGGCCGATTCACTTGCACGGATGATACGGCCTTGGTAATCGCAGAGAACAAGCAATTCATTGACTTGATAGAGGATTTGAGCTGTCAGTTTTTGCTCTGCCAAGATCTCTTCATTGCGCTTTTGCTCCGTCAAGTCGGTGACCACCATGCACACAGCACCGGGCATATTCACAATCCGAAGGGGACTTACGGAAAGCAGGACGGGTGC